>NZ_JBEZZG010000049.1:0-59792 GCF_040639085.1 Nonomuraea sp. NPDC023979 | reverse complement strand
GTCCCCCAGTCCGGCGGCGCGCCCCCCCCCAGCCGGCCCGCCCCCCGCCGCCGTCACGGCGAGCGCCGTGACGGCCTGGAGAACGCGTGCCATGACGCCCAGCGCAACAGCGTTCGCGCCGCCGCGCAACAGGGCGTCACCGATTCATCCGGACGAGGTCAGCGGTTGACGTAGACCTGGCCGAACTCCACCCGCGGCGAGGCGCCGGCGAAGTTGCCGTTGACCTCGGCCTTCTCGGCGGCGTTCGGGTACGGGTTGGTGCAGGAGGTGCCCGCGCTCGCGCCGGACATCAGGTCCGTGCAGCGGCCGGTGCGCCGGTCGGGCAGGCCGAGGATGTGGCCGATCTCGTGGGTGGCGATGCGCAGCGCGTTGTGGCCCTGGGCGGTGGCCTGCCGGCCCATCCAGACGTAGCCTCGGCCCAGGCTGGTGGGCATGGCGCGGGGCCAGCCGTTGTCGGCGTAGACGATGAAGTGGGCGGGGGTGCCGGGTTCGAGCCGGACGTTGGTCACGCTGGAGTTCCAGATCTGCGCGGCCTGGTCGACCACGCCGCGGAACTCGGCGGCCCTGGACGCGTCGTACCGGAGCACGGTGACCGCCTGCGCGGGCGAGCTGACGAGCAGGACCGTGACGCCGAGGACGAGAGCGAACAGAGCGCGTAAGGCTCTTGACATGGAGCCTCCTCTGAGAGTTGGGGAGTGCTGTCACGGTATGCGGGGGAGGCCGCCCGCGCGACGACGCAATTTGCCCCTATTACGGTGTTATGGCCGTGCGCGTGGGACGACCAGGCCCGACTCGTAGGCGGCCACCACGGCCTGGGTGCGGTCACGCAGGCCGAGCTTGCCGAGCACCCGGCTCACATGGGTCTTGACCGTCTCCTCGGTGATCGTCAGCCGGGAGGCGATCTCCGGATTGGACAGCCCCTCCGCGACCAGGCGCAGCACCTCGGTCTCCCGCGGGGTGAGCCCGGCCAGGGAGCCGACGGGCCGCCCGGGACGCTGGCGGGCGAACTCGTCGATGAGCCGGCGCGTCACGGCCGGGGCCAGCAGCGCCTCACCGGCCGCGACGACCCGGACCGCGTCGAACAGCCGCTCGGCGGTCACGTCCTTCAGCAGGAAGCCGCTGGCTCCCGCCCGCAGCGCGTCGTAGACGTACTCGTCCAGGTCGAACGTCGTCAGGATGAGCACGCGCGGCCCGCCCTCCCCTGCCAGGCGGCGGGTGGCCTCGATGCCGTCGGTGCCCGGCATGCGCACGTCCATGAGCACGACGTCAGCCGCGTGCTCGCGGCAGGCGCGCACCGCCTCGGCGCCGTCGGCGGCGGTGGCGACGACGGCGAAGTCGGGCTGGGTGCCGAGCAGCTCGGCGAACCCGGTGCGCACGACGAGGTGGTCGTCGGCGACGACGACGCGGATCATGCGGCGGCCCCCGGCAGCGTCGCCTCGACCATGAACCCGCCACCCGGCCCGGGCCCGGCCCGCAGCTCGCCGCCGACGGCGGCCGCCCGCTCCCGCATCCCCGTCAGCCCGTGCCCGCCACCGGAAGAGCCGGGGCCGCCGGGGCCGTTGTCGCGGACGCGCACCCGCAGCAGGCCGCCGCCGTAGTGCAGCTCCACGTCGACGGCCGCGCCGGGCGCGTGCCTGCGCGCGTTGGTGAGCGCCTCCTGGACGATCCGGTACGCGGCGAGCTCCACCCCCGGGTCGAGCGGGACGGGCGGTCCGGTGAGGATGAGCCGGGTGGCGCTGCCGGCGGCCTCGCGCGCCTCGTCGACCAGCGCGTTGAGCTCGCCGAGGCGCAGCCCCGGCTGAGGACGCCGCTCCCCCGGCTCGCCGCCGGCGTCCTCGCGCAGCACGCCGAGTAGCCGCCGCATCTCGGTGAGGGCGGCGCGGGCGGTGTCGCCGATGGCGGTCAGCCGTTCGGCGCCGGCGGCGGGCAGCCCTGGGGTGGTGAGGCGGGCGGTCTCGGCCTGGACGCTCACCATGGAGATGTGGTGGGCGACGACGTCGTGCAGCTCGCGGGCTATCCGGGCGCGCTCGCCGCGCGCGGTGTGCTCCAGCAGCGTGCCCGCCAGCTCCTCGTGCGCGGCGGTGACGCGCGCGGCGTGCCGGACCGCGCCGGCCGCGAGCGTCGCCGGGACGAGCGCGGCCAGCGCGATGGTGAGCGTCCCCGCGTACGTGCCCGTCCCGCCGCCCAGGTGGCCGGCCAGCGCCAGCAGCGGGAACGGCACGCCGGCGAGCACGAGCGGCGCCCACGGCCGGTCCCGCGCGGGACCGGCCCGGCCGAGCCGGTAGGCGGTGACGAGCTGGGCGGCGGCGCCCGCGATCGTGAGGGTCTGGAAGGCGGCCAGGGATACGACGGTGGCCGGGGTGACCAGCGCGGCGGCGGCCAGGGGGCGGGCCCGGAGCAGCCCGGCGGGCAGCGTGGTGGCGAGCGCCAGCAGCGCGTGACCGACGAACGCGAGCGGCCGCCCGCCCGGCCCCTGCCCGGCCGGCCCGGGCTCCCCCGGTGGCAGGCCCAGGGCCGGGACGCCCATCGGATGGCCGCTCAGCGGCGCGTCACCGGCGTGCGCCAGCGACTCGGCGACCGCGAGCGCCACCACCAGTGACATCAGCAGCGCCGGCAGCAGCGCCGGCCGGGCTGTCGGCAGGGCCGGCGTGTGCGGGCTCGCGGCGAGCAGCCGCCGCCACCGCTGCCGGACCTCCCCTGGTTTCACAGGTGCCCATTGTTCCCGCCCGCCGGCGTCCCGGCATCCCTCCCAGGAGGGATGCCGCGTCGCTCGCGCCCGTGACCTGCGAGATGGCTCGGCGCCGTGACGACCGGGGGGGTGGTCGCCCCTAGGGTTCCCGGACATGGAGGCAACGATCGAAGTGGCCGGGCTGCGCAAGCGGTTCGGCGAGGTGCCGGCGCTGGACGGGATGTCGTTCACGGTGACGCCGGGGCGGGTCACCGGGTTCGTCGGGCCCAACGGTGCGGGCAAGTCCACCACGATGCGGGTGGTGCTCGGCCTGGACGCCGCCGACGCGGGCACGGCGCTGGTGGGCGGCCGGCCGTACCGCAGTCTGCGCACGCCGCTCGCGCACGTCGGCGCGCTGCTGGACGGGGCGGCGCCGCAGCCGGGCCGGACCGCGCGCAACCACCTGCTGTGGCTGGCTCACTCGCAGGGGTTCGCGGGGCGGCGGGTGGACGAGGTGCTGGAGCTGGCCGGGCTGGCGGCGGTGGCGCGGCGGCGGGCCGGCGGGTTCTCGCTGGGGATGCGGCAGCGCCTCGGCATCGCGGCGGCGCTGCTGGGCGACCCGCCGGTGCTCATGCTGGACGAGCCGTTCAACGGGCTGGACCCGGACGGGATCGTGTGGATGCGCGGCCTGCTGCGGTCGCTGGCCGCCGAGGGGCGGGCGGTGCTGGTGTCGAGCCACCTGATGAGCGAGCTGGAGGACACGGCCGGCCATCTCGTGGTAGCGGGCCGGGGGCGGGTGGTGGCCGACACGAGCGTGGCGGACCTGATCGAGGCGGCTTCCGGCGGCCGGGTGACGCTGCGGACGCGGGCGCGGGCGGAGGCGATGGAGACGCTGGCGCGGGCGGGCGCGACGGTGGCCGCGACGGGCCGGGACACGCTGACCGCCGGTGGGCTGGCGGCCGAGCGGGTGGTGGAGCTGCTGACCCGGGACGGGGTGCCCTTCGCCGAAGTGAGCGCGCACCGCGCCACGCTGGAGGAGGCGTACATGGACCTGACCCGCGACGCCGTGGAGTTCCGGGGGGTGGCGCGATGAGCGGGTTCCGGCGGCTGGTGCGCGCGGAGTGGACCAAGTTCAGGACCGTGCGCGGCTGGGTGCTCGGCCTGGTGGCGGCCGTGGCGCTGACCGCCGGGCTGGGGTTGCAGGCCGCGGCGGGCAGCCATGCGTCGTGCGGCATGGGCGCGGTCGAGGTGGCCTGTCCCGCGCCGCCGGTGGGGCCGGGCGGCGAGGCGGTGACCGACCGGTTCTTCTTCGTCCACCAGCGTCTCGACGGCGACGGCGCCATCACGGCCAGGGTCGCGTCGATGACCGGGCGGATCCGCAAGCCGGACGAGCGGCCGGGCGTCACCAACCTCGTGCCCGGCGTCGTCCCGTGGGCGAAGGCGGGCGTCATGGTCAAGGACGGCACCAGGCAGGGCGCCGCGTACGCCGCCGTCATGGTCACCGGCGGGCACGGCGTGCGCATGCAGCACGGCTTCACCGAGGACAGGGCCGGGACGGCGGCGTCCGCGCCGGTGTGGCTGCGGCTGGTGCGCTCGGGTGACGAGCTCACCGGGTTCGAGTCGCCGGACGGCCGGACGTGGGCCGAGGTGGGCACGGCCACGCTGGCCGGGCTGCCGGAGTCGGTGCGCATCGGGCTGTTCGTCACCTCGCCGGGCGACCTGACGTTCTCGCAGGACGTGCTCGGCGGGACGGTCGCGGCGCAGCGCTTCACCGAGGCGACGGCCGCGTTCGACCAGGTCGGCGTGCGGGGGGCGGCGACCGGCGGGGAGTGGAGCCACGACGACGTCGGCGTCACCGTGGGGCCCGGCGGCGCGCCGCACCACCCGGGCCGGCACGTCCGCCAGGGGGACACGTTCACGGTGACCGGCACCGGCGACATCGCGCCGGCCGGCGACGAGGGCGGGATGCGGGCCGAGCAGACGCTGACCGGCCTGCTCGCCGGGCTGGTCGTGGTGGTCGTGGTGGCGGCCGGGTTCGTCGCCGCCGAGTACCGCGGGGGGCTGATCCGCATCACGCTGGCCGCCGCGCCGGGGCGGGGGCGGGTGCTGGCGGCCAAGGCGGTCGTCGTCGGCACGGTCACGTTCGCCGCCGGGCTGGCCGCCGCCGCGGTCACGGTGCCGCTCGGCGTGCGCGTCCTGGAGGCGAACGGCAACCGGGTGCTGCCGGTGAGCCTGCTGACCGGGGCGCGGGTGGTGGTGGGCAGCGCGGCGCTGCTGGCGCTGGCCGCCGTGCTGGCGCTGGCGCTGGGGGCGCTGCTGCGGCGCGGGGTGCTCGCGGTCGCCGTGGCCGTGGCGGTGATCGTGCTGCCGTACTTCCTGGCGACGGTCTCGGTGCTGCCGCTGGAGGCGGCCCGCTGGCTGCTGCGACTGACGCCGGCGGCCGGGTTCGCCGTCCAGCAGACGGTCATGGAGTATCCGCAGGTCGCCGGGCATTACGCGCCGGTGCTCGGCTACTATCCGCTGCCGCCGTGGGGCGGGCTCGCGGTGCTCGCCGCCTACGCGGCGCTCGCGCTGGGCCTGGCCGTGGCGGCGCTGCGCCGGAGGGACGCGTGAGCCGGCTCCTGCGCGCCGAGTGGACCAAGCTGCGCACGGCGCCGGGCACCGGGTGGCTGCTGGCGGCCGTCGTGCTGGTCACCGCCGGGGTGGGCGCCGCCGTGGCCGCCGCGCTGGCGGACCCTCCGTACGACGTGGCCAGGACCGCGCTGGCCGGGATCGTGGCCGGGCAGGCGGTCGTGGCGATCCTGGCGGTGGTGTCGGTGGGCGGCGAGTACGGCACCGGGATGATCCGCACGACGCTGACGGCGATGCCGCGCCGGGGCGGTGTGCTGGCGGCCAAGGCCGTGCTGCTCTGCGGGCTGACGCTGGCCGCCGGGAGCGTGGCGGTGCTCGGCTCGCTGGCCGCGGCGCGGCTGCTGCTGCCGGGCGGCGAGGCGCTGTCGCTCGCGGACGGGCCGGTGCTGCGGGCGGCGGCCGGGTCGGTGCTCTATCTGGCCCTGGCCGGGCTGCTGAGCCTGGGCGTGGCCGTCGCCGTGCGCGATCCTGCCGTCGCGGCCGGGACGGTGCTCGGGCTGCTCTACCTGCCGGCGCTGCTGACGTTCCTGGTGCGGGACGCCGGCTGGCAGCGGCTGCTCTACCGGGTGTCGCCGATGAACGCCGGGCTGACGGTGCAGGTCGCCGAGCCGGCGGGGCTGCCGCTCGGCCCCTGGGAGGGGCTGGCGGTGCTCGCCCTCTGGGCGGCGGGCGCGCTCGGCGCCGGCGGGCTGCTGCTGCGGCGCAGGGACGCGTAGGGACCCTTTGACATGCAGCCGTCCGGCTGCCTATCCTCGAAAGGCAGCCAGATGGCTGCATGTCATGGGGAGTGCGGATGGACGAGGTGTTCCGGGCGCTGGCCGACCCGAGCCGCCGCAGGCTGCTCGACAGCCTCAACGCGCGCAACGGGCAGAGCCTGCGCGAGCTGTGCGCCGGGCTCGACATGGCCCGCCAGTCCGTCAGCAAGCACCTGGCCGTGCTGGAGGCCGCCCACCTGGTGACCACCATCCGGCGCGGCAGGGAGAAGCTGCACTACCTCGACGCCGCGCCGATCAACGCCATCGCCGAGCGGTGGATCGGCCGCTACGACCGGCAGCGCGCACAGGCGCTGCACGACCTGCGCACCACACTGGAGCAGAGCGCCATGAACGCCTTCGTCTACACCACCTACATCAGGACCACGCCCGAGCGCCTGTGGCAGGCGCTGACCGACCCCGCCTTCACCCGCCGCTACTGGGGCGTCTCCTTCGACACCGACTGGACGCCCGGCTCCCCCATGACCTGGGACGAGAACGGCCGCAGGACCGCGCACCCGGAGCAGGTCGTGCTGGAGTCCGAGCCCGGCCGCCGCCTGTCCTACACCTGGCACACCTTCACCCCGGAGTGGGCCGAGGCCGCCGGGGTGAGCCCCGAGACGCTCGCCCGGCTCACCGCGGAGGGCCGGACGAAGGTCACGTTCGACCTGGAACCGCACGGCGACACGGTCAGGCTGACCGTCGTGCACGACGGCTTCGACCCCGGCAGCACGCTGCGCGACATGGTCTCCGAGGGCTGGCCGGCCCTGCTGTCGAGCATGAAGACGCTGCTGGAGACCGGCGAGACCCTGCCCGCCTGATCATGGTACGGTCGCACCATGCCCCGACAGGCGGACCCTGACCTGCGCCGACGCCAGATCGCCGAGGCCGTGTGGCGGCTGGCCACCCGGGGCGGCCTGGAGGACGTCACGCTGAGGCAGGTCGCCACCGAGGCCGGGGTCTCGGCCAGGCTGCTGCAGTACTACTTCGGCACCCGCGACCAGCTCCTGCTCGGCGCCCTGGAGATCCTCAACGCCGACGCGGAGGAGCGGGCCCGGCGGCGGCTGGAGCTGCTCGGCGACGAGCCCGGCACGCGGGCGCTGGTGCGCGGCGTGCTCATGGAGCTGCTGCCGCTCGACGAGGAGCGCCGCAACCGGCACCTGGTGTACGTGGCGTACTTCGTCCGGTTCCTGGCCGATCCGGCGCTCGCCGCGGTGGCCCACGACGCCCCGCTCGCCCTGGAGGGCCTCGTCGCCGGGCTGCTGGCGCGCGGGCTGGAGAGCGGCGAGGTGCGCCCGGACGTCGACGTCGAGGCGGAGGCGGCGTTCCTGGTGGCGGGGGCCGAGGGCCTGATGTCGCGGGTGCTGCTCGGCCAGCGCACGCCGGAGGAGGCCGTCGCGCTCGTCGACCGGCAGCTTGGCCGGGTCTTCACGCCCGGCTAGCATCCCGGGCCATGATCAGACGATTAGGGATCGCCGTCACCGCCGTCACGCTCGTCGCCACGCTCCTCCCGGCCGCCCCCGCCGCGGCGGCGGAGCGCGGGTTCATGATCCGCAACGTCTCGTCGGGCGGGTGCCTGGGCGTCGGCAAGGACCGCACCGTGCGTAAGCTCGGCCACCTGCTGCACACCTGGTCCTGCGACCCGTACGCCAAGGCGCTGCGCTGGCGGCGCACCAAGCACGGCCAGTTCGTCAGCCTCGGCGCCTCCCGCGCCTGCGCCGACGCCCCGGCACGTGACGCCGTCCTGGCGCGCCGCTGCCAGGCCGGGAACAAGCGGCAGCGCTTCACCGTCCGCCTGGTCCGGGAGCGGATGGGCGGCGACTGGCAGCTCCTGCGCTGGAAGCACCTGAAGGACCGGTGCCTGATGGAGGGGCGCTCCGGGTTCACCCACGCCGTCTTCGCCGATCGCTGCAATTCCTCCAGCACCAACCAGCTGTGGGTACTCGACTCCTGAGTTATAGTCGGTATCGACTAGTCGAAACCGACTAACTGAGGGAGTTCCCGGATGCCGCGCAAGGTGGCCAACCCGCTGGCCCTGGCCGTGCTCGCCTACCTGACGGCCGAGCCGATGCACCCGTACGAGCTGGGGCGCCGGCTCAAGGAGCACGGCAAGGACCGCAACATCAAGTACAACCGGGGCTCCCTCTACATGGTCGTGGAGCAGCTGCGCAAGGCCGGGTTCGTCGCCGAGCGGGAGACCGTGCGCGACACCCAGCGGCCCGAGCGCACCATCTACGGCATCACCCCCGAGGGCCGGGAGGAGCTGCACACGTGGCTGGGCGAGCTGGTCGCCCAGCCACGCGAGGAGTATCCGCACTTCGGGGTCGCCCTGTCGCTGCTGTCGGTGCTCGACCCGGCCGAGGCCGCCGCCCTGCTCGGCCGCCGCCTGGCCACGCTGGACGAGCAGGTGGCCGAGGTCGAGGGCGTGCTCGCCGCCGCGGCCGGCGACGGCGTGCTGTGGGTGTTCCTGGCCGAGGAGCGCTACCGGCTGGCCCTGCTGGAGGCCGAACGGCGTTTCGTCACCGAGCTCGTCGCATCGCTCAGCGACCCGGCCTACGTCCGGGCCTGGCAGGAGTTCACGGAGGCGCGGACATGACCGTCAGGACGGCGATCGTGATCGGCGGCGGCGTCGCCGGGCCCGTCGCGGCGATCGCGCTGCGCCGGGCCGGCATCGACGCGGCCGTGTACGAGGCCTATCCCACCACGGCCGACGGGGTGGGCGGCTCGCTGGCGATCGCGCCGAACGGCCTGGCCGCGCTGCGCGCCGTCGGCGCCGAGGACGCGGTGCTCGCCGTCTCCCGGCCGATGCCGGGCATGGTCATGGCCTTCGGGCGCCGCCGGATGGAGATCCCCGCGCTGCCCGGCGTGCCCTCCTTACGCCTGCTGTGGCGCGCCGACCTGCACCGGGCGCTGCACGAGCGGGCGAGGGCCGAGGGCGTGCGGATCGAGCACGGCCGCCGCCTGGTGTCCGTGGACGAGCCCGGCCCCGGCGTCGTGGCCCGCTTCGCCGACGGCTCCACGGCGAGCGCCGACATCCTCGTGGGGGCCGACGGCGTCAACTCCACCGTCCGCACGCTGATCGACCCGGCCGCGCCCGGCCCCCTCCACACCGGGCTGCTCGGCTTCGAGTCGATCGCCGACGTGGAGGTGCCCGAGGACCCCGGCACCATCGTCTACGCCTTCGGCAGACGCGGCTTCTACCTCTACCGCCGCCACCCCGGCGGCGGCACCGAGTGGGGCGCCAACCTGCCCCAGGACCGGCCCTGGAGCCCGGCCGAGGCCCGCGCCGTCCCCGCCGCCGAGTGGCTGCGCGTCCTGGCCGAGGTCCACGTGGGCGACGACCCCGGCGCCGAGCTGATCCGCGCCACCAGCCCCGACCGGCTCCAGGTCCTCGGCTCGCTGAAGATCATGCCGAGCCTGCCGCGCTGGCACCGGGGCCGGATGGCGCTGGTCGGCGACGCCGCGCACGCGCCGTCCAACAGCTCCGGCCAGGGCGCCTCGCTCGCCGTCGAGAGCGCCGTGCAGCTCGCCCGCTGCCTGCGCGACCTGCCCGGCCCCGGGCCCGCGTTCGAGGCGTACGAGCGGCTGCGCCGCCCCCGCGTCGAGCGGGTCGCGGCGCGCGCCTCGCGCATCAACCACGCCAAGGCTCCCGGGCCGGTGGCGCGGGCGCTGATGCCGATCCTGATGCCGCTCGCGATGCGCACCGTCATGGCGCCCGAGCGCGCCGTCGGCCCCGAGCAGCGGTACGTGATCGACTGGGCCGAGCCGGTCGGTCAGGCCCAGCCGTAGACGGACCTGACGGCCGCGGCGATCTCGTTCACCAGGCCGGACTGGTTGCCGTTCACCAGGATCGCGTAGCCCGCGCCGAGCTCCGGATAGCCCCTGAACACGGACTTGAACCCGTAGTTGGAGCCGTCGTGGGTGTAGGAGAAGTCGCGCGTCCCCCGGTTGGCGAGGAACAGGCCGCGGCCCATGTCCGGCTGAGGGCCGGGCGTGAGCAGCGTGCGCGCGGAGGCCCTGGTGAGCGGGCCGGCGATGTCGCCGGTGGCGCTCCACGCCCGGTTGAGCCACGCCATCAGGCGGCCCAGGTCCAGGACGGAGGTGTAGAGCCCGGCAGCGGCCGACTCCGGGTAGCGGTTGCGCCTGCCGGGGATCACCGCGCCCGTCGAGGTGTGCCCGGAGGCCAGCTCGAAGGCGGGCGACAGCGCGTACGAGCTGGTCTTCATGCCGAGCGGGCCGAACACCTCGCGCGTCATGTACGCGTCCAGCGACTGGCCGGTCTTCTCCTCGATCATCCGCTGGAGCAGCACGAACCCGGCGCCCGAATAGTGATATTCGGCGCCCGGCTCGGTGGTGAGCTCGATCCTGGGCGAGTTGCCCTCGCCGTTCATGACCTGCAGCAGCGAGGGCACGCTCACGCCCGGCCCGTAGCCGGCGAAGCCGCCGCCCCCGGCCGCGAAGCCCGAGCACGCCTCGGCGGGCGAGGTGGAGCCGCGCCCGATGACGCCGCCCCGGTGGGTGAGCAGGCGGTCGATCGTCGGCGCCGAGCCCTCCGGCACGCACGCGCGGCGCGGCAGCGTCCAGCCCAGATGCGGCCGCACGTCGCCCGACAGCGGCAGGCCGAGCGTCTGGGACAGCCGCAGCACGCCGACCGAGGCGACGGCCTTGCTGATGGAGGCCGCCTGGAAGGCCGACTCCGGGTGCGTGGCCGCGCCGCCGCCCGCCTCCAGCCACCCGTAGCCGGTGGACCAGGCGACCCGGTTGCCGATCACCACCGCGATCGCCACGCCGGGCGTGCCGTAGTCGCGCATCCGCTGCCAGATGGTGGCGCCGCGCACCGAGTTCTCCACCTTGCGCACCGGGTCGGCGGGCAGCGCGGGGGCCTGGCCGCGCGAGCACAGCGACCAGCCGTCGCCGACCGGCGAGAAGGCTATGTTGTGCACCTCCCAGCCGCCGGCGGCCAGGTCGTTCATCTCCTTGAAGCACTCGTCGTCGATGCCGCGCACGTGGAACTCGTCCTGCGCGACGACCACCCACCCGCCGGTGTACGGGAACGCCACCCGGGTGATCCGCCGGCCGCCCTGGGTCAGGTTGCGCATCATCTGGTAGCACTCGTCGTCGATGCCGCGCGAGAAGGCGTCCTTGGTGCCGACCACCACCCACCGGTTGCCTCCGGCGGGCGGGAAGGCGACGTGCACGACCTGCTGACCGGCCTTGTAGTAGGCGAGGACGCGCTGGTAGCACTCCTCGGGCACGTTGCGCGCGGTCACCCCGGTGTCGGTGGTGATCAGCCACCGGTTGCCGCCCTCGGGCGGGAAGGCCACGCAGTGCACCTTCCTGCCCGCCGCGAGCAGCTTCTTGAGCTCGGCGAAACACTCCGACGGCACCCCGGCCGCGGCGTAGCGGCCGTCGCGGGTGACCATGACCCAGCCGTTGGACGGGGTGAAGGCGAAGGTGGCGATGCCGTAGCGGGCCAGCTCGCCCATCTTGGTGTGCGCGGCGTCGGGGACGCGCCGGTTGAAGTACGGGTACGCGGCGGCGGCGTGCGCCGGCCGGGCGAGCCCCACGGCGGCGGCCCCGGCGGCGCCGGTCAGCGTGAGAAAGCGTCTGCGGTCCATGCTGGCTCCTCAAGTCGTGCGCAAGAAAGGGATCAATCTTGCCCTACTCGGGGCCCTGCCGTGATCTCACTCGGGGAGCAGGTGCGCGAGCAGCAGCTTGACGAACAGCACCGGGGCGAACCAGGCCAGCGCGACCGGCATGGCGGCGCAGGAGACGGCGATGGCCAGGACCGTGGCCGCGTACGCCACCGGCCGCCGCAGGTCCGCCGGGACGGCCAGCGCGGCGACCGCCCCGGCCAGGGCCAGGCCGTACACCAGCGCCGCCCCGCCCCAGCCGACGCCGGGCACGGTCAGCGCGAGCAGGAACGGCTGCCCGTGCAGGGCGACGAACGCCAGGTGGTGACGCCGGGTGCGGCCGGGGCCGTGGAAGCGGCGTTTGGCGGCGGCGGTCGCGTTGACCGTCGCGCCGCCGAACAGGTCGAAGGCCAGCACGGCGATCACCACGACGGCGAGCGCGGGCAGCCCGTCGGCCTTCCACACCGCGACGAGCGTGCCGGTGAGCGCGGCGGTGTAGGCGAGCAGCGACTCGGCGCCGGTGGCGCCCGGCGCGACGAGCAGGCCGTTGACGCGGCTGCCGAGGCCGCGCGGCTCCCCCGCGGTCATGCGCGCAGCCCGTCGAGGCACACGGCGACGACCGGGCCGGCCAGGTCGCCGATCGGCAGGCGCGGGTCGATGATCCACTGAAGCAGGCAGCCCTCGACGGCGCCGACGACGACCGTGGCCTCCCTCTCCCCCGTGCCGGGCCGTACCAGCCCCTGCCCGGCCGCCTCCGCGAGCAGGCCGGCGACGGCGGCGCGGTAGTCGTCGTAGGGCCCGGCCATGTCCAGCGGGGCGGCGGGGTCGCCGCGGCCGAGCGCCCACAGGTCGAGCAGCACCCGGCTCAGCTCCGGCTCGCGGGAGGCCACCTCGACGACCGAGCGCACCAGGGCGGCGAGCCGGTCGAGGGGGTCGCCGCCGCCCTCGCGGGCCTGGCGCAGGATGTCCTGCCAGGCGGTGTTCAGGGCCGCGAAGGCGGCTTCGAGGATCGCCTCCCGGCTGTCGAAGGACAGGTAGACGCTGCCCTTGGCGATGCCTGCCTCGGCGGCGACGTCCTCGATGCGGGTCGCGGCGAAGCCCTTGCGGGCGAAGACCCGGACGGCGGCGGCGAGGATCTCCTCGCGGCGCGCGTCATGGTCGACTCTCTTCGGTGCCATGCCGCCAGCTTATTATGAATGACCAGTCAGTCAAACTCGTGGAGGACGACGGGCACGGCCTTCGGCCCGAGGTCGGGGCCCGTCTCGATCCACTCGATCGCCTCCACCGGCCCGTCCAGGCGCAGGCCGGGCCGCTGCCGGGCGAGCGCGTCCAGGGCGGCGGCGACCTGGGCGCGGGCCGGGACCGCGCCCAGGCAGTAGTGCGCGCCGTGGCCGAACACCAGCAGCGGGCTCGACCGTCTGCCCGGCAGGAACCGGTCCGGGTCCGGGAAGTGCGCCGGGTCCCGGTGCGCGGCCTCCAGCCGGACGAGCACCAGGTCACCGGCCGCGATCCGGGTCCCGGCCAGCGTGACGTCCTCGTGGGCGTAGCGGGGGAACGGCTCACCGGTCAGCCCCGACTGCATCCGCAGCACCTCGTCCACGACAGCGTCCGGCGCCCCGGCGGGTCCTGCGGCGTCGGCGAGGCGGTCCTCGGCGAGCAGGCGCAGCGCGGCGACGGCGATCGCGTTGCGGGCCGACACGTAGCCGCCCGACACGATCGTGGTGACCATCGCGACCAGCTCGGCGTCCCCCAGCCGCCCGTCATCGGCGTCCCGCACGCCGACGAGCGTGCTGAGCAGGTCGTCGCCGGGGTCGCGCCGCCGCGCCTCCACCAGCTCGGCCGCGTACGCACCCAGCGCCTCCCACGCCCGCGCCGCCGCGGCCACCTCCTCCTCCCCGCCGAAGAAGAAGTCGGCCTCGCCCGCCGCGTCGGCCAGCGCGCGGAAGCGGTCCCGCTCGGCGGCGCGCACGCCCAGCAGCTCGCCGATGACGCCGATCGACAGCGGCGTGGCCAGGTCCTCGACCAGGTCGGCGCGCGGGCCGGTCATCGCCGCCACGAGCTCCCCGGCCAGCTTCCCGACCCGGGGCCGCAGCGCGGTGAGCGTGCGGGGGGCGAACGCCTTCGCCACCAGGCGGCGCAGCCGGGCGTGCGCCTCGCCGTCCTGGAACAGCGTGTCGTTGCCCGGCTGCGCCTCACCGGCCGGCGCGAGCCCGAACCGGCGGTCGCCCAGCACCGTCGCCGCCGCGTCGTACGAGGTGACGAGCCAGGCGGGCCGGCCGTCGGGGGCGAGCACGGGCGCGACGGGCGCCTCGGCCCGCAGCCGCGCGTACTCCGGCGGCGGCGCCAGCGGACGGGGCCGTTCGAACGGCAGGGTCGGTCGCATGCGAAGTCACTCCTCGTGATGGTTGCGCGGGGGTCGGCATCAGTGAACTCGTTGACGCAGCGTCAAGGTCAACCCGCCGCGAACCGGGCGGCTCCCGGTGTGCGATAGAGGGGGTGTGAGAGCGTTCCCCTTCCGGCGGCGCGAGCCCCCGCCCGGCGTCGGCGCCGACAGCTCCGACGCCGAGCTGCTCGCGGCCGTCGCCGCGCGCAGCACGCCCGCGCTGCGCATCCTCCACCAGCGTCACGCGCCCTGGCTGCGCGCCCGGCTGGCCGGCCGCTGCCCCGACCCGGACGTGGTCGACGACGCGCTCCAGGAGACGTTCCTGGCCGTGTGGCGGTCGGCGGGCCGGTTCAACGGCGGCAACGCGGCGGGCTGGCTGTGGACGATCGCGATCCGCCGGCTCGTCTCGGCGCTGCGCGGGCGCGGCTCGCGCTGGATCGGCACCGGCGAGAGCGAGACGGCACACGCGCCGGTGTCGGCGTCCGCCGAGGACGTCGTCCTGCTCGGCGTCGAGCACGGCGACCTCGGCGGGGCGCTGACGCGACTCCCCCAGGAGCTGCGCGCGGTGATCGAGGCGACCGTGCTCGACGGCCTCACGACCAGGGAGGCCGCGCACCTGCTCGGCATCCCGGAGGGCACGGTCAAGTCCCGCGCGATGCGCGCCCGGGCCCGGCTACGCGAGGAACTGTCATGACCACCAGCTGGCACATCTCCGACGAACTACGCGACCGCTATCTCGCCGGTACGCTCGCCGCGCCCCTGGCCACCTCGGTGGACGCCCACCTCGGCGGCTGCGCCGAGTGCCGGGCGGCGGTGCCGTACGAGAGCGCCTGGCTGGAGGCGTCCTGGGGGCGCATCGAGACCGAGCTGATCAGGCCGCGCCCCGGCTGGGGCGAGCGCCTGCTGCGGCTCGGCGGCGTGCCCGGCCACCTGGCCAGGCTGCTGTCGGCGACGCCGACGATGAGCCGGGCCTGGATGGCGGCGGTGGTGGCCGCGCTGGCGTTCGGCGTGCTGGCGGCGCGGCATCAGGCCGAGCTGCTGCCCGCGTTCCTCATCCTGGCGCCGGTGCTGCCGCTGACCGGGATCGCGCTCGCCTACGGGCCGCGCGCCGACCCGGCGCACGAGCTGCTGGCCGCGACTCCGCTGGCCGGGCCGAGGCTGCTGCTGACCCGCGCCACGGCGGTGCTCGCCGTCGCCACCCCGCTGGCGCTCGTCGCCTCGCCGCTGCTGCCCGCGCCGCCCGGCCTGAGCGCCGCCTGGCTGCTGCCGTCGCTGGCCGCCGCCTCGGCCTGCCTGGCCCTGTCGCACCGCCTGCCCGTGCCCGTCTCCGCGCTCGCCGTGGGCGCGCTGTGGCTGGCCGTCGTCGGCGCGGGCCACCTCACCGGCGGCTGGCTGACCGCCTTCGGGCCCGCCGCGCAGGTCGCGTACGGGCTGATCGCCCTGTCCCTGTCCTTCCGCCTCTACCGGATGAGCATCAGATGATCACTGTGACGAACCTCACCAAACGGTACGGCGGGCGGTACGCGCTCGCCGGGCTCGACCTGGCCGTCGGCACCGGCGTGACCGGGCTGCTCGGCCCGAACGGCGCCGGCAAGACCACGCTGCTCCGCTGCCTGGCCACCACGCTCGCCCCCGACGGCGGGTCCGTCGACGCGTTCGGCCTCGACCCGGCCGACCCCGTCCAGCGGACCGCGCTGCGGCGCAGGCTCGGCTACCTGCCGCAGGACCCCGGCTTCTACCCGCACTTCACCGCGTTCGACCTGGTCGACTACGTGGCGATCCTCAAGGAGCTGACCGACCGCGAACAGCGGCACGCCGAGGTGCGGCGCGTCCTGGCCGAGGTGGACCTGACCGGCCAGGCCGGTACGAAGGTCCGCAAACTGTCGGGCGGGATGCGGCAGCGGCTCGCGCTGGCCCAGGCGCTGCTCGGCGAACCCGACCTGCTCATCCTCGACGAGCCCACCGTGGGCCTGGACCCGGCGCAGCGGATGCTGTTCAGGACCCTGATCTCGCGGATGGGCGAGAGCCGCGCCGTCGTGCTGTCCACGCACCAGACGGAGGACGTCGCGGCGCTGTGCGAACGCGTGATCGTCATGCGCGAGGGCCGCGCCGTCTTCGACGGGACACCCGGCCAGCTCGCCGAGGTCGCCGCCGGGCGGGTGTGGCTGTCGGACACCGCGCCGCCGGCGTCACGGGTGTTCTGGCGCACCGCCGACGGCCGCTACCGCACCCTCGGCGAACGGCCCCCGGCCGCCCACGGGACGGCGCCCGGCGTCGAGGACGGCTACCTCACGCTGCTCGGGGAGGCGGCGTGACGCGGCGGCTGTTCCTGTTCGAGGCGCGCAGGCTGGCCCGGCATCCGCTGGTGTGGGGCGCCGCCGCGCTGGTGCTGGTTCTGCAGACCTACCTGAGCCGGGGCCAGCAGCCCCACTGGGGCGTCGACCCGGTCCACGCGACCGGGCTGTCCACCTGCCTGGCCGCGATGGTGCTCGTCGTCACCTCGCTGGCCGTCTCCCGCGACGAGCGCCACGGCATGCCCGAGACGCTCGCCGGACTGCCGGGCCGGGCCGAGCACCGGACCCGGGCGATCCTGCTGGCCGCGCCCCTCGTCGCCGGCCTCGCCACGGCTGCGGCCATGGGCGGCTACCTCGCCATCCGGCTCGCCACCGGGCCCGCCGCCGGACGGCTCGACCCGTGGGAGCCGCTGACCGCCGTCGCCGTCGCGATGCTCGCCGCCACCCTCGGCGCGGCCGTCGGACGGTGGGCGCGCCGGCTCATCGCCGGGCCGATGGTGGCCGCCGTCCTCGGCTACCTGATCTACACGAACCCGCAGAACGACCTCCTCGGCTGGTGGCTGCCGGTCATGCAGGACCACCGCGCCGACTGGCCCGACCGGCCGTCGGGGATCCACCTGCTGTACGTGCTCGCGCTCGCCGCGGCCTTCGCCGGGGTCGCGCTGCTCAGACACCGGCCCCGGCTGCTGCCCGCCGTCGCGGTCGTGGCGGCGCTCGCGGTCGCGGCGCCCGCGGGGGCCGTCGCGGCGGCCTCACCCCCGGTCCGCCTTCCCGGCGGCGGCCTCCTGGGCCCGGACACCGTGGACCGGCGCGTGTTCGACCGCTTCTTCGGGCCAGGCGCGCATCGCTGCTCCCTACGCAACGGGGTGACGTACTGCGCGTACCCGGGGTACGAGCCGTGGATCCCGCTGTGGGAACAGGCCGTCGGCCCGGCCGCCGCGGTCCTGCCCGCTCCGGTACGGAACCGCCTGCCGCGGGTCGAGCAGACGGCGCTGAGCTGGTACTACGGGCACGACGGGGCCTCACCCCTGCAGGCCCCGATGACCTGGGGCCACCCGGACCAGCGCACCATGCTGGCCCAGGGGGTGGGGCTGTGGGCCACCGGGCTCCGCGACTCACTCACCAGGGCCGCAGCCGACGCACCGGACGGGACCCCGGACGGGCCCCGAGGCAGCACAACGGGCGGGACCCCGGACGGGGCTCAGGGACGGACGCCGTGTGACGCCCGTGGTCAGGCCCGCATGATGCTCGCCCTCTGGATCGCCGGCCAGTCGTCGCCGCCCGAGCCACCACGCATGCTCTACGCCGACGTCAACCTGGGACGCCAGGCGATGCTCGCGTGGGGACCCGCCGAGGTCGCCTACGCCAAGCTCATGCTCGCCATGCCCGGCATCACCGCCAAGGTGCACACCCACTGGGACACCCTCACCGCCCCGGACACCACCATCGCCCAGGCCCTCCCCTTGCTCGGCCTGCCCCGCACGCACGACGCCCCTCCCCCACCCGCCCCCTGCCCGTGACCCACCTCTCGGGTCCTGTCTGAGCCCCACCGCCCCTTCAACCTGTGGCCGGCGGCGGTCCCCCAGCCCAAGCCCTCCTTGCCCCACCTCACCCTCCCCGGAGAGCCGATCATGCCCTTGCAGCCACCCCTCTCGCTCGACGACGCCGCCCCGCCCACCGGACGAGCAGCCCCCGACCGGACCCCTGACCGGCCCGGCTCCGGCCCGCCGGTGCGCCGCACCCGGTGGCGGCCCGCGATCCTGCTGGTCCGCCCCCTTCTGAAGGCCATCGACTGGACGCCACTCGCCATCGTCACAGCCTTCGCCGCAGTCCTGCTGACAGCGGTGCAGGCCGGCGAGACCCTGCCGCCGGGCGACGCGCTGCTGCTCATGCGGATCACCGGCACCCTGCTCGGCTCGGCCGCCACGTTCGCCCTGGTCGACGCCATGTCCGCCGACCTCGGCGCGGCAACCGTCCCCCGATGGGTACGGCAAGCGCTGCGCTGCCTGCTGGCCGGGGGCGCCGCGGTCGTCATCTGGCTCGCCGCCTTCGCCTACGCCCTGTCCCGGCTTCCCGCCGACGCCCTCTTCCCGGTCGGCGACCTGCTGATCGAGATGGGCGTCTGCCTGGGGATCGGGCTGGCCGCCGCCGCGACCGCCGTCCGGCACGCCCAGGGGCGACAGGCTGCCATGGCCGCCGTGGTGGTGCAGCTCGGCCTGGTACTGGGCACCATCCTGCTGCCGGAGCAGATCCGGCTTTGGCCGCCCACATGCGGATTCGGCCACTGGGACGAGGCGCACGCATTCTGGCTCGCCATGCTGCCGGTCCCGTACGCCTGCCTCCTCCTGGCCAACCGCGACCTCCGCCGCTGACCCACCCAACACCCAAGCCCCTGCTACACCCCAGACCGCCCCAGCAAAGCCCGGCCCCTCCCGCCAACGACCTTCCCCACCACAACCCGCCGACCCGAGCGACGCAAGACCCAGAGGCGCCACGCCCGAGTAGCGCGAGCCCCCAGTGCCACGCCCGAGAGGCGCAGACTTAAGGAACACAAGCCCGGACGGCGCGGGCATGAGGAGCAAAACCGGAGGAGCGCAAACCCGAGGCCCTATGGATGCGCAGGCCCGGAGCCCTAGGTTCGGTGGCCAGGCGCGTGGTGCGTGGGGGCGAAGAGCCAGAGGGTAAGGGTCAGCGGGCGAACGGGCCGCGCGGACCCAGGAGCGGGGCGGCGGAGGGGCGGGTCAAAGAGGTGCCAGGCCGTGGCGGAAGGCGTAAGTGACGGCCTGGGCTCGGTCGCGCACCCTGGCCTTGGCGAACAGGTTGTCGATGTGGCTCTTCACGGTCGCTTCGGAGATGTGGAGATCGGCGGCGATCTCGGCATTGGAGCGGCCCAGGGCGATGAGCCCGAGGACCTCGACCTCACGCTGCGTCAACCCGTCGGGACGACCATGCCGAGCAGCGGCACCACCGCCGCCCGGCGGGAGGACGCCCGACGCGATGTCGCCCGGCGAACTGGTCGCCTCGGCCCTGCCTCGGCCGGACCGCGCAGTCGTGTCAGCCCCGCGTGCGCCGGACATCGTCCTCCTGTCGTCCGGTCGCCAACGCCCCTGCTCCGTCGCGTTACCAGCGCGCTCGCCGAACCTGGGCGGCGCTTCGTACGTACGCTCACCGGGGTCGAAGGCGTCGGTCGCGCCGAAGGGGCGGGGCCGCCCGATACCTTCCGCCGAACCGGAGGGCCCGGTGTGACCCGGGGCGTCGGCTGCATCAGAGGGCCGAGCCGCACTCGCAGCGTCGGGTGGGTCGGAGCCGTGGGCAGGGGCGGCGTCGTCGGCCGAACTGGCGTGGGGACGCGGGGCGAGGGTGTCGGCCAGGCGGCGTTGGACGGGTGGGGTGAAGTGGGCCTGGCCTCGGGCGACGAGGGAGATGGCCTTGGCGAGGGATTCGGCGTCGGTGTCCTTGGTCAGGTAGCCGCGGGCTCCGGCGCGGAGGGCGGCGAACACCGTCTCGTCGTCGGAGTAAGTGGACAGGACCACGATCTCGGTGCGCGGGTGGTGTGCGCGGATCGCACGGGTGGCGGCGACTCCGTCCAGTCTCGGCATGCGCAGGTCCATGAGGACGACGTCGGGCGACAGGGCGGCGACCATGCGGATCGCCTCCTCGCCGTCGGCGGCGGCGCCGACCACCTCGGTGTCCGGCAGCAGGCCCAGGAGCAGCACCAGACCTTCGCGCACCACGGTCTGGTCGTCGGCGACGAGCACCCGGACGGTCATGCCGGCACCCGCAGGGTCACCGCGAACCCCTCCCCGGCGGGACCGGCCACCAGCGAACCGCCGATGAGCTCCGCCCTTTCGCGCATGCCGATAAGGCCGTACCCGCCTGGTGAGGACGGGACGTCGACGGCCCATCGCCCACCGGTTGCCCATCCTCTGCCGGTCGCCCCTCCATCGCTGGCCATCCCTCTCTCGCCGGTCGTCACTCCCTCCGGCGGTGGCCCCTCAGGCAACGCCTCCTCAGGCAACGCCTCCTCGGTCAGCGCCCCTTCGGTCAGCGCCCCTTCGGTCAGCGGCTCCCCGCTCAGCACCCGCTCGGGCAGCGCCCATTCGGGCAGCGGCCCCTGCGACAGTGACCCAGGAAGCAAGGGCCCGGGAGCCAATGCACCAGGCGGCACCGGCTCGGGCGAGGGGGCGGCGGGGGGTGTTCGGGGCCCCCGGGTTGACGGGGTGAAGGGGGCGGGGTGGGTGGTGCGACTCGGGGTGGTGGTGCCCGTGTCGCGGACGTGGAGTTCGCACCAGCGGTCGCGGTGGTGGAGTGCGAGGGTCACGGCGGCGCCGGGGGCGTGCTTGCGGACGTTGGTGAGGGCTTCCTGGGCGGTGCGGGCCACGGCGAGCTTGGCCTCGGCGGTCAGGGAGCCGGGCGCGGGGTCGAGGGACAGCGTGCAGGGGGCGCCGGTGGTGGCGCGGAACTCGGCCGCCAGGCGTTCGAGCCGCTCGGGCAGGTGGAGGTCCTTGCCGCGCAGGGTGTCGAGGGCGCGGCGGGTCTCCTCCAGCCCGGCGCGGGCCAGGTGGACGGCGCGTTCGACCCGGTCGAGGGCGGCGGCCGGGTCGGCGCCGGACTTCAGCAGGAGCCGGGCGCTTTCGAGATGGACGATCTGGGCGGACTGGGAGTGGGCGAGAATGTCGTGGACCTCGCGGGCCAGCCGCGACCGCTCGGACAGAACCGCTTCGCTCGCCCGCGCCTCGGCGACCTCGGCGGTCTGGCGTTTGGTGACGGCCAGGTGCCAGGCCAGGATCGAGAAGACGACGAAGTAGACGAGCCCTGTCGTCATGCCGATGGCGGCGCCCATGTCGAGACCGGCCAGATAGGACACCAGCGGCAGGCCTGGGATGGGCAGCAGGGCCATGGTGACGCCGAGGCGTGGCCCGACGCGGTGTGGCGCGATGAAGATCGCGTAAAAGTAGAAGGGCGAACCCGTGAAGGGCTCGAGGGCGTGCATGGCCAGCGCGCTCGACAGCGTGAGCAGGAGCAGCCAGGCGTTGCGCGCCGACACCTCACGGGAGGCCAGCAGCCACAGCGCGCCGCCCAGCGCGGCGGCGCCGACGGGCAGCGCGAGCAGGGCACCGAGAAGGGTCGGCTGCGCGAGGACGACCGTGATCGACGCGCCCGCCAGGTAGACGACCAGGAGCGCGATCAGCGTGGCGCGGACCGCGGGACGCCGGAGGAATGCCACGCGTTCACGGTAGCCCGGCAGAACGGGATGGACATCAACCCACGGTTGGAGTTCGAAAATCAACCCGTGCTCCCATGCGCCCGAGGGCCCGGAGGCGGCACCGTATCGAGGCATGACATCCATCCGCGTCGATCACGTACGGAAGACGTTCGGGAAGGTCGTCGCCGTCGACGACCTGTCCTTCGAGGCTCCCGCGGGCGCCGTCACGGCCTTCCTCGGCCCCAACGGGGCCGGGAAGACGACCACTCTGCGCATGCTCCTCGGCCTGGTCACGCCGACGGCGGGCGAGGCGACGGTCGGCGGAGTGCCCTACCGCGAGCTCGATCACCCTCTCCGGCACGTGGGCGCGGTCCTGGAGTCGTCCGGGTTCCATCCAGGGATGACCGCGGCAGCCCATCTGGACGCGCTCCGCACGGCGGCCGGGCTCGGCGCAGAGCGGGTCGGCGAGGTGCTTGACCAGGTGGAGCTCACCGAGGCCGCGGGCCGCAGGACGGGCGGATTCTCGCTCGGCATGCGCCAGCGGCTGGCGCTGGCGACAGCGCTGCTGGGCGAGCCGGCGGTGCTGATCCTGGACGAGCCCGCCAACGGTTTGGACCCGCTGGGCATACGGTGGCTGCGCGGGTTCCTGCGCGCCTACGCGCAGGACGGCAACACGGTGCTGATCTCCACGCACGTGCTGTCCGAGGTGGAGCGGATCACCGACCACGTGGTGATCGTCTCGGCGGGGCGGCTGCGGTGGAGCGGGCCGCCCGCCACTGGGTCCGGCCTGGAGGACCTCTACCTGGAGGTGGCCGGATGAGTCGCCTGGTGCGCGCCGAGCTGATCAGGATGCGGGCGAGCCGGTCGGTGATCACGCTGGCGGTCGTGGCGCCGGTGTTCTGTGCGCTGTGGGTGTTCGTGCAGGTGATCGTGCCCGCCGTGTCGGACGCGGGCCGGGTGGCGAACGTCTACAACATGGCCCAGCAGGCGTACGTATTCACCATGATTCTTGGCATTCTCGGCATGGCCGGGGAGTTCCGGCATCGGACGATCACCTGGAGCTTCCTGGTGACGCCGCGCCGTGAGCAGGTGGTCGTCGCCAAGCTGATCGCCTACGGCCTGGCCGGGCTCGTGGTCGCGCTCCTGTCGGCGGTGGCGACGCTGGTCGCGGGGCTGGCGCTACTGTCGGCGTACGGCCATCCCGCGCTGACGGCCGATGTGCTCTGGGTGCTGGCCGGCGCGGTGCTGAGCACGACCCTGTACGCGCCGCTGGGGGTGGCGCTGGGCGCCCTGGTCAGGAGCCGTCTCGTGGCGGTGGTGCTGGCGGCGCTGATGTTCATGTACGGGGACGGGATGCTGGGCTGGCTGGCCCCGGACGTCTTCCGGTGGCTGCCGACCGGGGCGGCGCGGGCGCTGGGCGGCATGCGGGTCGACGGCGGGGAGTTACTGCCCGCATGGGGAGGTGGGCTGCTGTTCGCCGGGTACGTCGCGGTGACCGTGCTGGCTGCCCGGCTCCTCACCCTGCGCCGCGACATCACGTGACTCCGGACTCTGCGCGACGGGGCGATGCAGCGAATGGAGGTTCGGCTGTGCGGGTGGTCGAGTGAGGTTCCCGGCGGCGCGGGGACCGCCTGGGCAGGATGACGCCAGGGCGCCGGCGCCACGGCAGCCCGACGCCCGGGCACGCTCGCCGCAACCCCGACGCCAGGCCAGCGGGTCCGGTGGCGAATCGGCGGGTCCGGTGGCGAGGCGGCGGGTCCGGTGGCGGGGCGGTCGCGGGCACGTCGCGGGACGCGGGGCGCGCGGCACGTTCGTGCTGTCCTTCGGCTGCCGCTTCGCGCGCGGGCGAGTGGTCGGCTGTACGGCTCCAACGTGTTGGGATGGGCTCGCGATTGCCTGGCTATGGCGGGGAATCGGCTCGCATATACAATGGGCGACCGTGACGACGTTTCGGATCAGCGAGGCTGCGGCGCTGCTCGGCGTGAGTGCCGACACCGTGCGCCGATGGGTCGACGCGGGCCGGTTGGCGGCCGAGCGGGACGAGCACGGGCACCGGCTGGTCGGGGGCGCCGATCTGGCGGCGTTCGCAAGGGAGCGGATCGAGGCCGAGGACGGGGGGCGCTCCTCGGCGCGCAACCGGTTGCGCGGCATCGTCACGGAGGTGATCCGCGACGCGGTGATGGCCCAGGTGGAGATCGCGGCAGGCCCGTACCGGGTGGTGTCGCTGATGAGCCGTCAGGCGGCCGACGAGCTGGGGCTGGAGCCCGGGGTCGTGGCGGTCGCGGTGATCAAGTCCACCAACGTGGTCGTGGAGATTCCCGAGCACGCGCGCGTGCCGAGCCCGTGAGGAGGCCCATCGGTGTTCAGGCGTCTGTCGCTGCTGCTCGCCTCCGTCGTCGTCGTGCTGGCGGGGTGTGCGCCGGGTGAGGCGCGTGGCGGGGAGCTGACGGTGTTCGCCGCGGCGTCGCTGACGGGTACGTTCACCGAGCTCGGCGCGGCGTTCGAGGCCGAGCATCCGGGGGTGCGGGTGCGGTTCAACTTCGGGTCCAGTGCCACGCTGGCGCAGCAGATCGCGCAGGGGGCGCCGGTGGACGTGTTCGCCTCGGCGAGTCCGGCCACGATGAAGGCCGCCACCGACGCGAAGGCGGTGACGTTCGCGCGCAACCGGCTGCGGATCGCCGTGCCGGTCGCCAATCCGGCCGGGGTCGACGAGCTGGCGGATCTGGCCGATCCGCGGGTGAAGGTCGCGCTCTGCGCCGAGCAGGTGCCGTGCGGGGCGGCGGCGGTCAAGGCCCTGGAGGCCGCCGGGGTGAAGGTCACCCCGGTCACCCTGGAGCGTGACGTCAAGGCGACGCTCACCAAGGTCGAGCTGGGCGAGGTGGACGCGGCGCTGGTCTACCGGACCGACGTGGCTGCGGCGGCGGGCAGGGTTACGGGTATCGACTTCCCGGAGGCGGCGCAGGCGGTCAACGACTATCCGATCGCCGCGCTGACGGCGGGGCCGGCGGCGGAGTTCGTCGAGCTCGTCCGGTCGGAGCGGGGGCGCGACGTGCTGACGAGGGCGGGGTTCGAGGTTCCATGAGCTCGGCCAACACACCCGAGCCCCGGAAGCGTCCCGGCATGCCGCAGGGGCGGGGTGGGGTGGTGGCTGGGCGGTTGCCGTGGGTGCTGGTGGTGCCTGCGGTGCTCGGGCTGGGCTTTCTGGTGCTGCCGCTGGCCGGGCTGCTGATCAGGGCGCCGTGGGCGACGCTGCCGAGCCGGCTGGCCGAGCCGCAGGTGCTGGAGGCGCTGCGGCTGTCTCTGGTGACGGCGACGGTGGCGACGGCGGTGTGCCTGGTGCTCGGGGTGCCGCTGGCGTGGCTGCTGGCGCGGGTGTCGTTCCCGGGCCGGCGGGTGGTGCGGGCGCTGGTGACGGTGCCGCTGGTGCTGCCGCCGGTGGTGGGCGGCGTCGCGCTGCTGTTGGTGCTGGGGCGGCGCGGGGTGGCCGGGCAGTGGCTGGAGTCGGCGTTCGGGGTGTCGTTGCCGTTCACCACGGCGGGGGTGGTGGTGGCCGAGGCGTTCGTCGCGATGCCGTTCCTGGTGATCAGCGTGGAGGGCGCGTTGCGCGGCGCCGACCAGCGGTTCGAGGAGGCGGCGGCGACGCTGGGGGCGTCGCGGTGGACGGTGTTCAGGCGGGTGACGCTGCCGCTGGTGATGCCGGGAGTGGTGGCGGGGGCGGTGTTGTGCTGGGCGCGGGCGCTGGGCGAGTTCGGGGCGACGATCACGTTCGCGGGCAACTTCCCGGGCCGTACGCAGACGATGCCGCTGGCCGTCTACCTGGCGCTGGAGACGGAGCCGGAGGCGGCGATCGTGCTCAGCCTGGTGCTGCTGGCCGTGTCGGTGATCATCCTGGCGAGCCTGCGTGACAGGTGGGTGAGCGCGTGACGTTGCATGCCCGGCTGGTGGTGAGGCGGCCCGCGTTCGCGCTGGACGTGACGCTGGAGGTGGCCGCCGGGGAGGTGGTGGCGCTGCTCGGCCCCAACGGCGCGGGCAAGACGACCGCGTTGCGGGCGCTGGCGGGGCTGACGGGCCTGTCCGGCGGGCACGTGACGCTGGACGGCCTGCCGCTGCACGAGCTGCCGGCCGAGCGCCGCCCGATCGGCATGGTGTTCCAGGATTACCTGCTGTTCCCGCATCTGTCGGCGCTGGACAACGTCGCGTTCGGGCCGCGCTGCCAGGGCCGGTCGAAGGCGGCGGCGCGCCGGGTGGCCGCCGAGCTGCTGGAACGGGTGGGCCTGGCCGGGCATGCGTCGGTCCGCCCGGCGGGGCTGTCGGGCGGGCAGGCGCAGCGGGTGGCGCTGGCGCGGGCGCTGGCGGTGCGGCCTCGGCTGCTCCTGCTGGACGAGCCCTTGGCGGCGCTCGACGCGCACACCCGCCTGGAGGTCCGCTCGCAGCTGCGCCGTCATCTGGCGGGGTTCGACGGGGCGACGGTCCTGGTGACGCACGATCCGCTGGACGCGATGGTGCTGGCCGACCGGCTGGTGGTGATCGAGGACGGCGGGGTCGTCCAGGAGGGCTCGCCCGCCGACGTGGCCCGCCGCCCGCGCACCGCGTACGTGGCGCGGCTGGTGGGGCTGAACCTGTATCAGGGCCTGGCCGAGGGGCACCGGGTCAAGGTCGGCGAGCTGCTGCTGACGGCGGCGGAGCGGGTGGACGGGCGGGCGTTCGTGGCGTTCTCCCCGGGGGCGCTGGCCCTCTACCGCTCCCGGCCCGACGGCAGCCCGCGCAACCTGTGGCAGGCCACGATCGACGGGATCGAACGGCACGGCGACAACGTCCGCGTCCATCTGGAGGGGCCGATCGCCGCGTTCGCCGACGTCACCCCGGCCGCCGTGGCCGACCTGGATCTGAGCCCGGGCCGGCTGGTGTGGGCGGGGGTCAAGGCAGCGGAAACGCACGCTTATCCGGCCTGAGGGGCGAGACCAACGGGCAGGTACGGTCCTGGCCACCGCCGGCGGCATGCAGCGGGCGCAACCGGCGTGGCCGACGCGACCGGGGCGGGAGCAAGCGGGGGCTGGGGGTCGGGGGCGAGAGCCCGCTAGATCTACCTGCGCCTGCCGGATCGGGTGCGGGGCTTCACGCCGGGGGGCCCGTACGTGGGGAGGTCTCCGGTATGACCGTCACCAGAGAAGAGACCAAGGTCCGCGGGCACGAGCTGACCGAGAAGATCAAGCAGGTGATCCACGAGGGGAACGTGCGCCGGATCATCCTCAAGGACTCCCACGGCAACACCGTGCTGGAGGTGCCCGTCACCGTCGGGGTGGCGGCGCTGATCGTCGCCCCGGTGATCACGGCGGTCGGCGCGCTGGCCGCGATGGCCGCCGAGTGGAACATCCAGATCGAGCGCACCGACGACGAGACCCGGCAAGCCCAGGAGGCCCAGGAGGCGGCGCCGGTGACGCCGCCGCACGAGCACATCGGCTAGGGCGAGCGCACGACGGCGAGGGGGCAGGGCGCGTGCTGGAGCAGCGCCTGGCTGACCGAGCCGAGCACCATCCCGGCGAGGGTGCCGCGCCCGCGTGAGCCCGCGACCAGCAGTTCGGCGCCGGTCGCGGCCTGCCGCAGGGCTTCCACGGGGTGCGCGTGGACGGTCTCCTCGATCACGGGCACGCCGGGGTGGCGTTCGCGCGGCGCGGCGAGCAGGTCGGCGAGCACGGTCCGTTCGGCGTCGTCGAAGGGGCCGGGCCAGTTCCAGGCGTGGACGGCGCGCACCCGGCAGCCGCGCAGCCGCGCCTCGGCGAAGGCGAAGTCCAGCACCCGGGCCGAGGTTTCGGAGCCGTCGACGCCGGCCACGATCTCCTGGCGGGGCGAGGAAGGCACCTCGCGGACCAGGACGACGTCGCAGGGGGCGCGTCCGGCGACGCCGTGGGCGACGGAGCCGACGAGCATGCCGCGTACGCCGCCGATGCCGTGGCTGCCGATGACGAGCAGTTCGGCGTCGCGCCCGGCGGCGATGAGCGCCTCGCGCGGGTCGCCGGCCAGCAGCGTCGTCTCGACGTCGGCCTCGGGCCGGTCGCGGCCGGCCCGTTCCCGGGCGGCCTGCAGCACGGACCGGCCGCCTTCGCGCATCCACGCGGCCACGTCGGCCAGCCTGCCGTCTCCGGTCTCGACGGCCCAGCGGGTCATGGCGTGCGCGATGAGCAGCGGCACATGGCGCAGCTCCGCCTCGGCGGCCGCCCACGCGGCGGCTTCCAGCCCCGCCCTGGACCCGTCAACCCCCACTACGATCATGCCCTCCCTCTTTCCAGAGGGGCGATCGGCTAACTGCGCCGACCGTAATGCCGGGATATGTACGGGCCGCCGTAAGGTTCCTAGCCGTCGAGCAGTGACCGGTAGACCTCGCCCAGGCGGCCGGGCCAGGGGGTGAAGTTGACCAGCGCGTCATCGGCGTGGGTGAGCTGGTCGAGGCCGCCGACCGTGACGAGGGCGCGCAGCGCGGGGTCGGTGATCGCGGCGACGGTGGCGGCGTGGAAGCCGGCGCTGTTGAGCACCCGGTACGGGCGGACCGCGTCGTTGATCCCGACCCGGAAGTCGCCGAGCACGGGCTCGACCGGCGCGCTGAGGCCGAGGTCGTTGTGCCGGCGGCCGAGCTCGGCCAGCGCCTCGGGCAGCCGGCCGGCGTCGAGCAGCGGCCCGATCGTGGCGGCGGCCTCCAGCTCGGCGAACGCGGTGCCGAACCACTTGGCGTAGGGCCGGTAGCGGCGCTCCTGGAGGAAGCACATCTCCATGACGAGCTCGCTCAGCCGGGCGGCCAGCAGGCGTCCGCCGCGGGTGTCGCCCGCCTCGGCGGTGCGGCCGATCAGCGGCTCGGTGTTGTGGATCAGGTGCCACTGGGAGGCGACCAGCCAGCGCCACACGTCGCCCGGATACCAGGCGAGCAGGTCGCGGACCCGGGTGAGCTCGCCGGCGTCGTCGCGGAACACCTCGCCCCGGGTGACGTGCAGCAGCCGCTGCTGGGGCAGCGCGAGCCAGGCGGCGTGGTCGAGGCCGTCGCGCGGGTCGAGGCCGAGCCGGTCGCGGATCCACGCGTCGAAGGTGGTGATCTCGACGTGGTGGGTGACGGCGCCGGCGGCCAGGGAGAACCAGGCCGTCGGACGTCCCTCGTGCTCGGCGGGCAGCCCGCCAGCGACGGCGCGGCGTACGGGCTCGACGTCGGCGGCGGCGACGAACACCTGGGCGCGCGGCCCCCATTCGTGGTCGGTGGAGCGTTCGCTGTCGTAGCCGAGCACTTCGGAGCCCTCGCCGAGCAGGCAGGCGGTGTGCGGCACCGGCACGAGCGGCGCGAGAACGTCACGGTAGAAGGAGCGGGCCAGCGCGAGGCCGGGGCGGAAGTCCGTCATCGCCCGGCACCTTACCGCGTGGGCCGGTGCGGCGTGGGTAGCGTCCCTGGGGGGGAAGGGGGAACGACATGACGGGGACGGGCGATCTCGGCCGCCGCATCGCGTACCACCGCGAGCGGCTCGGGCTGTCGCGCGAGCAGGTGGCGGGGCGGGCGGCCATGTCGCCGGGCTACCTGCAGTATCTGGAGGAGAATCCCGGCAATCCGAGCGCCGACGCCCTGTCGCGGCTGGCGACGGCCCTCGGCACCACGTCCGAGGACCTGCTGGGCGGGACCGCCGACCGGCCGCCCGGCGGCGGGCCGGCGGCGGAGTCGCCGCACGTGGAGGTGCTGGACCGGGAGGAGTGCCTGCGCCTGATCGAGCCGGGCGGCATCGGCCGGGTGGCGTTCGACGGCTCGCACGGGCCGACGGTGCTGCCGGTCAACTACCGCCTGCACGACGGCGCGATCCTGTTCCGGACGGCGTACGGCGGGCCGATGGACCGGGATCTGCGCACCGGAGTGCAGGGCGTGGAGATCGTGGTCGGCTTCGAGGTCGACCGGATCGACGAGGCGCAGCGGGAGGGCTGGAGCGTGCTGGTGCAGGGCCCGTTCCACCACGTGGCGCCGGACGAGGCGGCCGGGCTGTCGGCCTCGGACGTCACCCCGTGGGTGGGCGGCGACCGGACGCTCTACATCCGCATCGTGCCGCACCAGATCACCGGGCGGCGGATCCACGGTCTGTGACGAGGCGGGGCCGGGCGAAGTCGCGGTTGTCGACGACGGCGTCCATGCGCGGCACCGGGTCGGCCTCGGCCAGGTAGAGGCGGGCGGCGACGAGGTAGCGGTCGCGGTGGACGGCCTCGGCGCCGGAGCCGGCCCAGTTCGCGTCGCGGGCGGCGCCGCGCCGGATCGACAGGTCGGCGTCCACGTCGACCCAGATGCGGTAGTCCCACCAGTCGTCGATCTCGGGGCGGAAGGCGAACACGCCGTCGACGACGAGGACGCTGTCCGGGGTGAGCGGGGCCGTGGTGGCGGAGTGGTCCACCTGGGTGAGAGGGTCGATGGAGCACAGCGCGCAGGAGGCGGCCTCGGGGTCGCGGCACGGGCCGAGCAGGAGCCGCTTGAGCGCGTCGTAGTCGTAGGCGTTGCGGTAGTAGCCCTCCCCCGACTCGCGGTCGTACAGGTGGCGGTCCTTCCACGGCTTCTTGAAGTCGTCGAGCGTGGCGCGCAGGGCGGGCCGGCCGGTGGCGGCGATCGCCTCGGCGAGCTCGTGGCCGAGGCTGGTCTTGCCGGCGGCGGTGAGGCCGTCGATGCCGACCAGGAGGCGCCCGCCGCCCCGCGCCAGGACGCGGGCGGCCAGGTCGCGGACGAGCGCGTCACGTTCGGGCGAGGCCGGGGCGGGCAGCGGCTGCTGCCAGGTCGAGACCGAGTGGTGTACGGACGTCATGACCGGCACCTTATCGGCGGCCGGTGGGCTCCCAGCCGGGCGCCCCGGTGCGCGGGCCGCGGCTGCGGTAGACGATGTAGGGCCGGGTCAGGTAGCCGATCGGCGCGGTCAGCATGTGCACCAGCCGGGTGAAGGGCCAGATGGTGAAGAGCACAAGTGCGCTGAAGGCGTGCGCCTGGAACAGCAGCGGCGCCCCGGCCATGAGCTCGCCCCGCGGCCGCAGGTAGAAGATCGACCGGAACCAGGGCGAGACGGTCGCCCGGTAGTCGTAGCCGCCGTCGAGCACGTTCGCGGCGACGGTCGCGGCCAGACCCAGCACGATGACGAGGGTCAGGACGGCGTACATGAGCTTGTCGTTGCGGGTGGTGGCGGTGAAGACGGGGCCGACGGTGCGGCGGCGGTACAGCAGGATGGCCAGGCCCGCCAGCGTGCACGCCCCGGCGATGGTGCCGAGGACGACAGCGGTCACGTGGTAGGCGTGCTCGCTGATGCCGGCCGCCTCGGTCCACGACTTGGGGATGACGAGGCCGCCGACGTGGCCGAGGATGACGACGAGGATGCCGAAGTGGAACAGCGGGCTGCCGACGCGCAGCAGCCGCGACTCGTACAGCTGGGACGAGCGGGTGGTCCAGCCGAACTTGTCGTAGCGGTAGCGCCACACGTGCCCGAGCACGAAGACGGTCAGGGCGACGTACGGGCAGATCACCCACAGCAGCAGGTCGAGCGGGTTCATCCGTTTCCTCCGGAGAAGAAGCCGACTTCCTCGGCGGGCGGGCCCTGCTCGGCCAGCCGCAGCGCGGCGGCGCGGTCGCGGGCGGTGGCCGGCGGCAGCGTGGCGCGCACGGCGGCGACCACGTCGGCGTACGGCGAGCCCTCCTCGCGCAGCGCCTCCAGCAGCAGGTCGAGACCGGCCAGGTGCTCGCGCATCAGCCGGACGGCCTGGGCGGTGGCGCCGCGTGCCGACAGCTCGCAGACGACCGCCAGGTGGTCGGGCAGCTCCTCGGGCCCGGGCTCGAACCCGGCCTCGCGGAAGGCCTGCTTGAAGCGGAGCAGCGCCAGGCCGCGCCGGCGGGTGTCGCCGTAGGCGTAGTAGGTCAGGTAGGGCGAGCAGCGCCGTTTCAGGTCGAACGTGGCCACGTAGTGCTCGGCGAGCTCGCCGAGCGGGGTGGCGGCGGCGTGGTCGAGGAAGGCGGCCAGCCGCCGGGCGGGCTCGCCGCGCGGCAGGGCGCGCACGGTGTCGGCGAGCAGCGGCAGCGCCTCGGCCAGCCGCTCGTCGGGGTAGCCGAGCAGGACGGACGCGGCCAGGTGCACGGTTCGGTCGCTCACAACTTGTCCTCCCGGCGCGGGAACAGCCCTTCGGGGGTGCCCTTGCCGTCCCAGTTGAGCAGGTTGACGCGGCCGTGCAGCTCGTCGGCGCGGTCGAGGGCGTCGCCCGCCTGGCGCTGGCGCAGCGCGTGGAAGTTCTCCACGGCGACGGGGGCGGGCGCGCCGGACGCCTCGCCGAACGGGCCGTTCATGCCGGGGCCGCCCTCATAGTCGAGGCTGCAGCCGAGCTCCTCCAGCTGGGCGCCCTGCTCGGCGTGGGCGGCGGGGATCACGTACCGCTCGTCGTAGGGGGCCAGGGCCAGCAGCCGGTGCATCCGCTCGACCTGCTCGCCCGTCATGCCGACGGCCGTGGCGATGGACTCGTCGGGCTCCTGGCCGAGATTGAGGCGGCGCATGTAGGAGCGCATGGCGGCCAGGCGGCGCAGCACGGCGCGGACCGGCTCGGGGTCGCCCGCGCTGAACAGCTCGGCCAGGTAGCCGATCGGGATGCGCAGCGCGTCGATGGCGCCGAACAGGTTGCCGGCGTCCTCGCCGTCGTGCCCGGTGCCCGACAGCGCGTCCACGACGGGTGACAGCGGCGGGATGTACCAGACCATCGGCATCGTCCGGTATTCGGGATGCAGCGGCAGCGCCACCCCGTACTCGAAGATCAGCTGGTGGACGGGCGAGCGGCGGGCGGCCTCCAGCCAGTCGTCCGGGATGCCGTTGGCGCGCGCCCCGGCGATCACCTCCGGGTCGGCGGGGTCGAGCAGCACGCCCTTCTGCGCCTCGAACAGGTCCCGCTCGTCGGCCACGCACGCGGCCTCCTCCACCCGGTCGGCGTCGTACAGGATCAGGCCGATGTAGCGCAGCCGCCCCACGCACGTCTCCGAGCACACGGTCGGGATGCCGACCTCGACCCTCGGATAGCAGAACGTGCACTTCTCCGCCTTGCCGGTGCGGTGGTTGAAGTACACCTTCTTGTACGGGCAGCCCGTCACGCACATGCGCCAGCCTCGGCAGCGGTCCTGGTCGACGAGCACGATGCCGTCCTCGGAGCGCTTGTACAGGGCGCCGGACGGGCAGGAGGCCACGCAGGAGGGGTTCAGGCAGTGCTCGCAGATGCGCGGCAGGTAGAACATGAACGCCCGCTCGAAGTCGAGCTTGACCTCGTCCGACACGCGGCGCAGCACCGGGTCGGCGGCGGTCAGGGCGGGGGCGCCGCCGAGGTCGTCGTCCCAGTTCGCGCTCCACGTGATCTTCGTGGGCTCGCCCGTGATGAGCGAGGTGGGCCGGGCGACCGGGGTGTCCTGGGTGGCGGGGGCGGAGAAGAGCCGGTCGTAGTCGTAGGTCCACGGCTCGTAGTAGTCCTGGATGGACGGCATGAGCGGGTTGGCGAAGATCGTCAGGAGCTTCTTCAGCCGGCCGCCGGCGCGGAGCCGGAGCCGGCCGCGCCGGTTGAGCTCCCAGCCGCCCTTCCACCGCTCCTGGTCCTGGTAGGTGCGGGGGTAGCCCTGGCCTGGGCGGGTCTCGACGTTGTTGAACCACACGTACTCGGTGCCGGCCCGGTTCGTCCACGCCTGCTTGCACGTGACCGAGCACGTGTGGCAGCCGATGCACTTGTCCAGGTTCATGACCATGGCGAGCTGGCCCATGACCCTCATCAGTAGTCGACCTCCTGGGAGCGGCGGCGGATGACGGTGATCTCGTCGCGCTGGTTGCCGGTGGGCCCGAGGTAGTTGAACGCGAACGACAGCTGCGCATAGCCGCCGATCAGGTGGGTGGGCTTGACGAGCAGCCGGGTGAGCGAGTTGTGGATGCCGCCGCGCCGCCCGGAGATCTCGCTCTTGGGCACGTCCACGACCCGTTCCTGGGCGTGGTACATGTACACGGTGCCCTGCGGCATGCGGTGCGAGACGACGGCCCGCGCCACGACGACGCCGTTGCGGTTGACGGCCTCGATCCAGTCGTTGTCGGCGATGCCGGCCCTGGCGGCGTCGGCGGGGCTCATCCAGATCGTCGGCCCGCCGCGCGAGAGCGTCAGCATGAGCAGGTTGTCCTGGTATTCGGAGTGGATCGACCATTTGGAGTGCGGCGTCAGGTAGCGCACGACGATGCCGCGCTCGCCCGACTCGCCGAGCCGGGGCTCGCCGAACATCGCGGTCATGTTCAGCGGCGGCCGGTAGACCGGCAGCGTCTCGCCGGCCTCCTGGATCCAGTCGTGGTCGAGGTAGAAGTGCTGGCGGCCGGTGAGGGTGTGCCAGGGCTTGCGGTGCTCGACGTTGAGCGTGAAGGCGGAGTAGCGGCGCCCGCCCGTCTCGCTGCCCGACCACTCCGGCGAGGTGATCACCGGCACCGGCCTGGCCTGCGTGTCGGCGAAGCGGACGCGCCGGTGCTCCTCGGCCAGCCCGTCGAACGACGTGCCGGTGCGCCGGGCCAGCGTGGCGAACCCCTGCGCGGCCAGCCGCCCGTTCGTGGTGCCCGACAGCGCCAGGATCGCCTCGCACAGGTGGGCGTCGGTCGCCAGCGACGGCCTGCCGGACGGCGTGGCGCCGTTGGCCCGCCGCAGCTCCTCCACCTCCTGCGACAGGTCGAACGCGATGCCCTTGGTGGCGGCGCCGAGCTTGTCGGCGAGCGGGCCGAGCGCGCCCATCTTGGCGGCGATCGCCCCGTAGTCCCGCCGTACCTCGACGATCTTGGGGAAGTCCACGCCGGGCGTCGGCACGTCGCCGGAGGCGCGCCAGTCGCGCACCCGGCCGTGCGGGGTGGCCAGCTCGTCGGGCGTGTCGTGCAGCAGCGGCGCCGCCACCAGGTCCGTGCGGGTGCCCAGGTGGCGGGCCGCGAGCTCGCTGAACGTCTCGGCGATCGCGTGGAAGGCGGCGAAGTCCGTACGGGTCTGCCACGGCGGGTCGATAGCCGGGGTGAAGGCGTGCACGAACGGGTGCATGTCGGTGCTCGACAGGTCGTGCTTCTCGTACCAGGTGGCGGAGGGCAGCACCACGTCGGAGAACAGCGTGGTGGACGTCATCCGGAAGTCCAGCGTCAGCAGCAGGTCGAGCTTGCCCTGCGGCGTCTCCTCCCGCCAGGTGACGTCGCGGGGCCGCCGGTCCGGCCCGGCCTCCTCCGCCCGCAGCGAGGAGTCGGCGCCGAGCAGGTGACGCAGGAAGTACTCGTCGCCCTTGGCGGAGGAGCCGAGCACGTTGGCCCGCCACACGGTCAGCACGCGCGGCCAGTTCTCCGGCGCGTCGGGGTCCTCGCAGGCGAAGCCGAGCCGGCCGGTCGCCACCTGCTCGGCGACGTACGCGCCCGGGTCCCGCCCGGCGGCGGCGGCCTCGTCGGCCAGGTCGAGCGGGTTGCGGGCGAACGTCGGGCAGGACGGCATCCAGCCCATCCGCGCCGAGGCGGCGATCAGGTCGGCGGTGGCGCGCCCGGCGAACGCGCCGCCGCCCAGCGGCGAGGACACCACGTCGGCGCTGAACGTGTCGTAGCGCCACTGGCCGGTGTTCAGGTAGAAGTACGCGGTGCCGATCATCTGCCGGGGCGGGCGCGACCAGTCCTGCGCGGAGGCCAGCAGCGCCCAGCCGGTGATCGGGCGGCACTTCTCCTGGCCGACGTAGTGCGCCCACCCGCCGCCGTTGACGCCCTGGCAGCCGGTCAGCGTCGTCAGCGCCAGGAACGAGCGGTACATGGTGTCGGCGTGGAACCAGTGGTTGGCCCCCGCCCCCATGATGATCATGGATCGGCCGCCGGACTCCTCGGCGTTGCGGGCGAACTCGCGCGCGATCCGCGCCGCCTTCCCGGCCGGCACGCCGGTGATCGGCTCCTGCCAGGCCGGCGTGTACGGCTCGGCGGCGTCGTCGTAGCCGGACGGCCAGCGGCCGGGCAGCCCGTCGCGCGCCACCCCGTACTGGGCGAGCAGCAGGTCGTGGACGGTGGTGACGAGGTGGCCGCCGATCCGCCGGGCGGGCACGCCGCGCTCCAGCACGCCGCCGCTGTCGCCGTCGAAGCGCGGCAGGACGACCGTCACGGGCTCGCCGCCCTCGTACAGGGACAGCGCCGGGTCGAGGTCGCCCAGGTCCAGGTTCCAGCGGCCCTCGCCGTGCTCGGAGTAGCGGAAGCCGAGCGAGCCGTTGGGCAGCGCCGGTCCGCCGGCGCGCTCGTCCCACACGGCCGTGGTGAACGCCGCCTCCTTCCCGTCGTGGCCCAGGTCGGCGGCGGTGAGGAACTTGTCCGGCAGGTAGCGGCCCGGCTCGCGCTCGCGCAGGCACACCAGGAACGGCAGATCGGTGAACTGCCGTACGTAACGGTCGAAGGCGGGCGTGACCCGGTCGACGAAGAACTCCTTGAGGATCACGTGCCCCATCGCCATCGCCAGCGCCCCGTCGGTGCCGGGGTTCGGGGCGAGCCACTCGTCGGCGAACTTGGCCGCGTCGCTGTAGTCCGGCGACATCACCACGACCTTCTGGCCCCGGTAGCGCGCCTCGGCCATGTAGTGGGCGTCCGGGGTGCGGGTGACGGGCACGTTCGAGCCCCACAGCATCAGGTAGGAGGCGTCCCACCAGTCGGCCGACTCCGGCACGTCGGTCTGGTCGCCGAACACCTGCGGCGAGGCCACCGGCAGGTCGGCGTACCAGTCGTAGAACGACAGCATCGCGCCGCCGATCAGCGAGATGAACCGGGCGCCCACCGCGTGCGAGGCCATCGACATCGCCGGGATCGGGGAGAAGCCCGCCACCCGGTCCGGCCCGTACGTCTTGATCGCGTGCACGTGCGCGGCCGCGACGATCTCGGTGGCCTCCTCCCAGGTGACCCGGACCAGCCCGCCCTTGCCCCGCGCCGACTGATACTTGCGCCGCTTGTCCGGGTCCGTGGTGATCTCGGCCCAGGCGGCGACCGGGTCGCCGAGCCGCTTCTTCGCCTCCCGGTACAGGCTCACCAGGACGCCGCGCGCGTACGGGTAACGCACCCGCGTCGGCGAGTAGGTGTACCAGGAGAACGCGGCGCCGCGCGGGCAGCCGCGCGGCTCGTACTCCGGCCGGTCGCCGCCCACGCTCGGGTAGTCGGTCTGCTGCGCCTCCCAGGTGATCACGCCGTCCTTGACGTACACCTTCCACGAGCACGAGCCGGTGCAGTTCACGCCGTGCGTGGAGCGCACCACCTTGTCGTGGCTCCACCGGTCCCGGTAGAAGGCGTCGCCCTGCCGGCCGCCGATCTGGTGCAGCGTCCGCAGGTCGGCCGAGACCTCCCCGGGGCGCAGGTAGCGGCCCAGCCTCAGCAGCGCGTCGCTGATCGGGCCGTCGATGCCGGCCATAGGGATCACACCTCTCCGTCAGGCACGCGCCCGGGGGCGCAGGACGAACCAGCAGTAGACGAACGCGCCGCACGCCACCGCCGCCAGCAGCATCAGCCCGATCGCGTACGAGCCGGTGGCCTGGTAGATCAGGCCCATCACGATCGGCGGCAGGAAGCCGCCCAGGCCGCCGGCGGCGCCGACGACGCCGGTGGCGCTGCCCACCATCGCGCCGGGCACCGCCCGGCCGAGCACGGCGAACACCGCGCCGTTGCCGAGGCCGAGCGCCGCCGCCATCACCAGGAAGCCCACGGTGGCCAGGGGCATGGCCGGCGCGAACGACACCGCGACCGCGCACACCGCCACCACGGCCAGCGCCCAGCCGAGCACCCGCTCGCCGCCCAGCCGGTCGGCCAGCCAGCCGCCGACGGGCCTGGCCACCGTCGACAGCACGACGAACCCGGCGCTGCGCGCGGCGGCGTCGGCGACCTCCAGGTGGTAGACGCTCCTCAGGTACAGCGGCAGATAGACGCCGAACGCGACAAAGCCGCCGAACGTCAGCGCGTACATCCCGGCCAGCTCCCGCGTGGTGCGCAGCCGGGCGGCGGCCAGGAAGCGGCGGCCGAACGGCTCGGTCGCGGGCTCGGCGCCCGGCGCGTCCCGCCCGAACACCAGCATGACCACGCCGATGACGGCGAGCGCGACCGCGACGGTCCAGAACGGCGCCTGCTGGCCGAAGCGCTGCGCCAGCCACGGCGTGGCGAACCCGGAGATCGCGGTGCCGATGTTGCCCGCGCCGAACACGCCCAGCGCCAGGCCGCGCCGCTCGGGCGGGAACCAGGCGTTGACGAACGGCACTCCGACCGCGAACGTCGCCCCGGTCAGCCCCAGCACGAACCCGCCGGCGAGCAGCGCGGGATAGCTGGCCGCGTACGCCAGGAACACCACCGGGACGATGCCGAGCAGCGTGGTGACGCCGAACACGAGCCTGCCGCCGTAGCGGTCGGTCAGCGCGCCGAGCACGATCCGGCCCAGCGAGCCGACGATGACGGGCACCGCGACCAGCACCGACACCTCGAACGCGGTCAGCCGGAGCTGCTTCTCGTAGACCCCGCCGAGCGGGCTCAGCAGTCCCCACGCCCAGAAGTTGACCGCGAACGCGACCGTCGCGAGCACCAGCATGGCGACGCGGCTCGTCGTGGACGTGCCGGGCATGGACGACCTCCAGGCTCCACAAGGGACTTACCTGGCGTTACTCCCCCGAATTCGTCGCGGTAGACCTGGTGCGGATGAGACGCCTGAGGAGAACGCCCAGGTAGAGCAGCCAGCCGGCCGTCACCACGGCCAGCGTGGCGACCGGCCGCCAGCCGCCCGGCCCGGCGAGCTCCTCCAGCGACCGGCGGCAGATCGCCACCGTGACGGGCACCGTGTAGCAGGCGAAGAAGGCCAGCCCGAGCACCCGCCCGGCCACCAGGAACCACGCGTACACCCGCACGCCGCGCCGCGCATCGCCGCCCCGCCGTCGCAGGTAGGCCCGCGCGTCGGCCATCAGGTTCTTCTCCCCGGTGGCGTTGGCGACGGCGTAGTAGACGTCGGTGCGCATGAAGAACAGGAACTGCCAGGCGATCTGCGCCAGGCAGATCACCATGACCAGCCGCGCCACCGGCGCGTCCGTCACGGCCAGCACGCACGCGCAGGCGCACGCCAGCAGCCAGTCGACCCGCATCCCCGCCAGGTAGGCCCGGTAGCGGGCCCGGCGGGGCACCGCCCACACGCCGGTGATCCGCGTCTGCACGACCAGGAACTGCATCCGGGTGCCCAGCGACAGCTCCGCCCGCACGCCCAGCGACCGGGCGGCGGCGATGTGGCCCAGCTCGTGCACCAGCACGAGCAGCCACGACCCGGCCGCGAACGCCAGCGTGAACGCGAGGCTGTCGGCCCACACCAGCGTCGCCGGGTCCGGCAGCACGCCCGGCCGGGTGAGCGCGGCGGCGATCGCGCAGCCGGTCAGCAGCAGCAGCGCGGCGTCGGCCGGGCGGGAGAACAGCCACGCCACGTGCCCCGGCCTGATCCGGTCCCACACGTTGGGCGGGCGGCGCGGCGGGCTCAGCAGCCCGGCGCCGTCCAGGCCGCTGACGAACGCCTCCACGTCCACGTCGACGCCCCGCTCGGCCAGCACCCGGGCGCGCGCCTCGGCGGCCGTCCTGGTGCCGTCGAGCGCCGCGACCACGGCCGCCGCCACCTCCGGGACGTGCACGAACGTCTCGCCGTTGCCGACCACGTAGTCGTCCGGCCCGTCGGCGACGACGCTGAGGAACGACAGGTCCGTCCTCACCCGCAGACCCCGCACCCGGCGTCGCGCCCGTACGCCCTCGTGGTCGTCTCCAGCGTCAGCAGGTCCAGCCACACCGCCCGGCCGCGCAGCGCGGGCGGGCCGGTGCCGGTCAGGTGGCGGATCACCTCCGAGGCGAGCATCCCGGCCACGATCGCGCACAGCGGCCCGAACGACGGCGCGGCCCGGCCCTCGTTGTCGCTGACGGGCAGCTCGGCGGTGCCGTAGCGGGCGGCCAGGGCGCGTTCCTGGCAGGTCAGGCAGCCGGTCTCGCCGGGGACGACGAGCGGACCGGCCAGCCCGGTGTGCTGGTTGAAGCCGCCGGTCACGAAGGGCACGCCCGCCTCGACGCAGGCTTCGTTGACCCAGCGGCGGATGTGCGGCTGCGGGGTGTCGACGGTGTTGACGACCAGGTCGGCGTCCGTGGGCACGTCGCGCGGGCCGGTGATGCGCCGCGTGACCTGGGTGATCTCCACCTCTGGGCTGCGGCGGCGCAGCGCGCGGGCGGCGGCGTCGGTCTTGGCCGCGCCCAGGTCGTCCATCGTGTAGAGGTGCTGACGGTGCAGGTTGCCGAGCTCCACCCGGTCGTCGTCGAGCAGCGTCAGCCTGCCCACGCCCGAGGTCGCCAGGTGCAGGGCGACGCCCGCGCCGATCGCCCCGGCGCCGAGCACCGCCACGTGCGCCCGCGCCAGGTCGCCGAGTGCGGCGGCGGCCCGCCCCGCCGGATGGAACATCGCCAGGAACAGCCCGAACCGCCCCAGCCGGTCGTCGGCCGCCAGCGCGCCGAGGTCGGCCTCGGTCACCAGCACCCGCGCCTCCAGCAGCCGGTCGACCGCCGCGTCGATCTCCCGGGGCGCCACCTCGGGAATGAGCGCGTGCAACTCGCCGCGCGCCACCGGCTCGCGCGCGCACAGCCGGATGAGCCGGCGCAGCGGCTCCGGTGCGGGATCCAGGATCTGCCCGGTGGGCGGAAAGTCCCCCAGTCTGACTTTATTATTGACGTCATCAACAAAAAGTGGAAAAGCCGGATTCACCTGAACCCTTGCCAATGCCGCTCCCGGAACGCTGAGGTGCGGGGCCTCCTCCCGCGACGAAGGCCCCGCCGACGGTCAGCAACTGTTGCTGTTGCCTGTCGTCTCCACTTCTTCGACCTTCTTGATCTCGATCGTCATCGGCGATCCCTTCGTCGATCGTGATTGGCCGATGCGATCGTAAGAAAAAAAGGGGCGATTGCGATAGACCCAACGACATTTTTTCCTTGTTTGACAAAAGCCGCTATTCCAGTGAGAGAATCCTCAACCATGAGCGCCGGGGAGAAGGTGCGCTACTGGCGCCATCCAGGAATGGGCGGGCTCGACCTCATGCGCGCCCGCTACGTCGGCCACCGCTTCAGCCGCCACAGCCACGACACCTACGCCATCGGCGCCGTCGAGTCCGGCGCCGAGGCCATCCACCTGCCGGGCGGCCTGGCCCACGCCGGCGTCCACGAGGTCGTGCTCATCGACCCCGGCGTCGTCCACACCGGCCACGCCCACACCCCCGGCGGCTGGACGTACCGCGTCCTCTACCCCACGCCCGCCCAGCTCACCGCGCTCACCGGCCGCGACGCCCCGTCCTTCGCCCGGCCGGTGGTCACCGACGCCCGCCTCGCCGCGCTCGTCGTCGCCGCGCACCGCGCCGCCGAGACCGAGGACCCGCTCACCGCCGACACCGCCCTCCACCTGCTGCTGGCCCGCCTCGTCGCCACCCAGGCCCGGCCCCGCGCCGCCGCCCGCACCCTGTCCCGCGCCCTCTCCCGCACCGCCGCCGGGCCCACCGCCGCCGCCCGCGCCCGCGACCTCCTGCACGCCTGCCTCTCCCCGGAGACCCCCGCCGCCGCCCCGGCGGCGTGGAACTTTCACGCCCGCCCGCCCGGCCTGCGGGAGCTCGCCGAGGCCGTCGGGACCACGCCGTTCGCGCTCGTGCGGACCTTCCGCCGCGCCTACGGCCTGCCGCCGCACGCCTACCTCACCCAGCTCCGCGTACGCCGCGCCCGCGAACTCCTGGCACGCGGCACGCCCCCCGCCGAGGCGGCCCAGGCCGCCGGGTTCTGCGACCAGTCGCACCTGTCACGCCACTTCCGCCGCATCGTCGGCACCACCCCCGGCGCCTACCAGCGAGCGGTGCAAGAACATCCAATCCCCCACACGCCGGGCCTTCCTACCGTGTCCGGATGACGCATCACCCCATCGTGCCCCTCGACCCCACCGGCGACGCCCTCCACGACCTGACCCGCGAGGCGACCGCGTTCCTGACCGATTGGCTCTCCGAACTGCCCGCCTCCCCCGCCAGCGACTACCGCGACACCGCCCGCCTGACCGCCCTGCTGCGCCGCCCGCCCGGCGACGACCCCGGACACCTCGGCGACCTCCTGGACACCTTCCGCCAGGCAGCCGGCCAGGGCGTCAACACCGCCGGCCCCGGCTACCTCGCCTACTTCCCCGCCGGCGGCCTCGTCTCCTCCGTGCTCGCCGAGATGCTCGCCCAGGCCGCCAACCGCTTCACCGGCGTCGCCCAGACCGCGCCCGCGCTCGTCGCCATGGAACACGGCGTCCTCACCTGGCTGGCCGCCCGCTTCGGCCTCCCGCCCGGCTCCGGCGGCCTCGTCACCACCGGCGCCTCACCGGCCAACCTGTCCGCCCTCGTCGCCGCCCGCCACGCCCGGCTCGGCGAGGACGCCCGCGACGGCACCCTGTACGTCACCGAGCACACCCACCTCAGCATCGCCAAGGCCGCCCGCATCGCCGGCCTGCCCGGCCGCGGCGTCCGCGTCGTGCCCTCCACCCCCGACCTGCGCATGGACGTGGCCGCCGCCGCCCGCATGATCGAAGCCGACCGCGCCGCCGGGCTGCGCCCCTTCCTCCTGGCGGGCACCGCCGGCACCACCAGCACCGGCACCGTCGACCCGCTCCCCGAACTGGCCCGCCTCGCCCGCGCCCACGACCTGTGGTTCCACGTCGACGCCGCCTACGGAGGCGGCTTCCAGCTCACCCGCCGAGGCCGCGCCACGCTCACCGGGATCGGCGAGGCCGACTCCATCGCCTTCGACCCGCACAAGAGCCTGTTCCTGCCGTACGGGACGGGCGTGCTCCTCGTCCGCGACCCCGCCCTGCTGCACGCCGCCCACGCCGCCGACGGCCAGTACCTCCAGGACATCGGCCAGATCGGCGACCTGCCCGACTTCGGCCACCTCGGCGTCGAACTGACCCGCGAGTTCCGCGGCCTGCGCCTGTGGCTGCCGCTGCACCTGCACGGGGTGCGGGCCTTCGAGGAAGCCCTGGACGAGAAACTCGACCAGGCCGCCCTCGTCCACCGCGAACTCGCCGCCGACCCGCGCCTCGACGTCCCCTGGGAACCGGACCTCACCGTCGTCGTCTTCCGGCCGCGCGGCGGCGACGAGGCGGGCCGCGAACTGCTCGCCAGGATCAACGCCACCCGCCGCGTCTACCTGTCGAGCACCACCCTGGGCGGGCGCTTCTACCTGCGGCTGTGCGTCCTCAGCGTCCGCACCCGGCCGTCCCACGTCCGCCTGGCCCTCGACACCATCCGCACCACCCTCGACCACCTCACCCCCACCCCCTGACCCCACCCCCGGGACCGGAGCCCCAGCGGCCACTCCACCCGCACGCCCACGGACGCCCACCCGCAGGTGAACCCCGGTTCGGAGGGACGCCCCTGTCCGGGTGAGCGCCACATCCGGGCGGACGCCGCGGCCAGGCGGACGCCCCTCGGGGGGACGTCGCGCGTGGGGAAACTCCGGGCGCGAGGATGCCCGGGCCGGGGGACGCCCCTTCCGGGGACGCTCGGTCCGGGCGGGCAGCTTCCGGGCGGGCGCCCTCTCCAGGGGGGCGGCCCCCGTTCAGGGGACCTTGTGGGAGCGCGAGCTTCCCTCCAGGCCGTCGGGAAGGGGCGGGTTCCCCCGGGGTTCAGTCGGGGGCGGGGCGGCGTTCCAGCAGGTGCTTGCGCCGGAGAAGGGCGGCGCGGCGGGTGTGGGCGCGTACGGCGAGGAGGAGGGCGGCGGCGAGGAAGGCGCCGCCCACGGCCAGGGCGGGCAGCGGCGGGGTGGTGAAGGCGGCGACCAGGGCGGTCGTGGCGGCGGAGGCGACGACGGCGAGCCAGGCGGCGATGACCCGGTCAGTGGCGAAGAGCGGGACCCGCCGGGTGACCAGCCACCCCCCGTAGGCCGCCCAGGCCAGGCAGAACGCCTGGAACAGGGCGAAGGCCAGGTGGGTGCGCCCCGGCAGCGCCTCCTCGCTCGACCACAGCGCCCCCACGAACGCCGCCCCCGCCAGCCCCGCCACCAGCGCCACCACGGCGCGGACGCGGCTCCACGGCGACAGCGGCCCGGCCAGCCGGTCGATCATCTCCTGCGCCGTCGGGCGCGGCTCCTCATCCATGACTCTCCCTCAGTCGTCGCGCCAGCAGGCGGCGGGCCCGGTTCAGCCGGGACTTGACGGTGCCGGGCGGAATCCCGCACACCTGCGCGCATTCCTCCACGGTCAGCTCCTCCAGGTAGAACAGGACGAGCACCTCCCGTTCGGCCACGGGCAGCGCGGCCAGCCCGGCGACGAGCGAGGCGCGGTCCACCATCGCCTCGACGGGGTCGCCGGCGGCGGGTTCGGCGGCGGCGGGCTCCTCGGCGCGCCCGTACTCCTCGCGCAGCCGGTCGGCGACGGCCCGCCGGGCGACGGTGAACAGCCACGGCGTGAACCGTCCGGGTTCGCGCAGCCGGGGCAGCCCGCGCACCACCGCGAGCCAGATCTCCTGGGTCACGTCGTCGGCCCGCCCGGCGTCCAGCATGCGCCGCGTGTACGTCCACACGCGCGGATGCCAGCGGCGTACCAGTTCGGCCAGCGCCGCGCGCTCGCCGAGCTGGGCGCGCACCACCAGCAGCTCGTCCGTCATGTCGCCCCTCTCGTCAACCGGCTCAGTCGGCCCGGACGACCCCCCGGTTCACGATTCCCACATATGGGATATCGTCTCGCATATGGGAGACCTGGCGGAGAGACTCGCCGAGCGGCTGGCCGAGCTGCGGGCCGAGCGCGGCTGGTCGCTGGAGGAGCTGGCCGCCCGCGCCGGGATCAGCCGCTCGACCCTGTCCCGCCTCGAACGCGCGGAGATCAGCCCGACGGCCACCCTGCTCGGCAAGCTCTGCGCGGTCTACGGCCGGACGATGTCCCGCCTGCTCGCCGAGGTGGAGGCGGAGCCGCCCCAGCTCGTACGGGCCGCCGCGCAGCCGGTGTGGCGCGACGAGGCGTCCGGGTTCACCCGCAGGTCGGTGTCGCCGCCGCATCCCGGCCTGCGCGGCGAGGTCGTCGAAGGCGCCCTGCGCCCCGGCGCCGACCTGGCCTACGACGCCCCGCCCGTGCCCGGCCTGGAGCAGCACATCTGGGTCCTGGAAGGGGTCGTGGAGATCACCGCCGGCGGGCGGACGCACCGGCTGGAGGCGGGCGACTGCCTGCGCTTCCGCCTCTGGGGCCGCTCCCGCTTCCACTGCCCCGGCCCCGCCCCCGTCCGCTACGCCCTGCTCGTCGTCCTGCCGTGAAGGAGCCGCCGTGCCCGCCATCGAACGCCTGACCCCCGCCACGTACGCCGGCGCGGTCAAGGAGCTGGCCGAAGTGCTGGCCGACGCGGTCGACGACGGGGCCTCGCTCGGGTTCGTCGCGCCGTTCGACCGGCAGGCGGCGGCCCGGTGGTGGCACGAGCAGGAGGCCGCGGTCGCCGCGGGCGCCCTGCTCGTGTGGACGGCCCGTGACGACGCCGGCGGCATCGTCGCCACCGCCGGGCTGTCCCTGCCGGGCAAGGCCAACGCCCGGCACCGCGCCGAGGTCGTCAAGCTCCTCGTGCACCGCGACGCCCGGGGCCGGGGCCTGGCCCGCGCCCTGCTGGCCGCTCTCGAACAGGCCGCCCACGCCGCCGGGATCACGCTCCTGCTCCTCGACACGCGCAGCGGCAGCGCCGCCGAGAGCCTCTACCTGTCGGAGGGCTGGACCCGTTACGGCGTGGTCCCCGGCTACGCCGCCGACCCGGACGGCTCCCTCCAGGACTGCGGCTTCTTCTACAAGCGCCTCACATGAGGTAGCGCAGCCACAGGTACGGCGCGACCAGCGCGACCGTCACCGGCGTGACGATCAGCCCGTACTTGGTGAACTGCCAGAAGCTGATCGGCGAGCCGTTGCGGGCGGCGATGCCGAGGACGACGACGTTGGCCGCCGCGCCGACGGCGGTGGCGTTGCCGCCGAGGTCGGCGCCGAAGGCCAGCGCCCACCACAGCACCTGGCCGGGCCCGTCGCCGCCGGTGGCCTCGACCAGCCGCTCGACGATCGGCGCCATCGTCGCCACGTACGGGATGTTGTCCACGATGGCCGAGAGCACGGCCGAGCCGCCGAGCAGCCCCATCGTGGCCGCGGCCACCTCCCCGCCGGTCGCCGCGACCGCAGCCTCCGAGAGCTGCCCGATCACCCCGGTCTCGACCAGGGCCCCCACCATGACGAACAGCCCGGCGAAGAACACCAGCGTGGGCCATTCCACCTCGGCGATGGCCTGCTCAGTCGTGATCTTGGTGGCGGCGACCAGGATTCCCGCGCCCAGCAGGGCCACCACCGACGGCTCGTAGTGCAGCACCGGATGCAGGACGAAGGCGGCGACCACGATCGCGAGCACGGTGAGCGACTGCCACAGCAGCCGCCGGTCACCGATCGCCTCGTTCTCGTCCAACGCCATCACCGCCGCCGCCCGCTCCGGATCATGACGGAACGTCCGCCCGAACATCAGCCAGCACAGGCCGACGAACACCACCATCAACACGACCACCATCGGCGCCATGTGGACCAGGAAGTCGTTGAAACTCAACCCGCCCCGGCTGGCGATGATGATGTTCGGCGGATCACCCACCAACGTCGCCGCACCACCGATGTTGGACGCCATCGCCTCCGCGATCAAAAACGGCACCGCAGAAACCGCCAGCCGCTCACACACCAAGAACGTCACCGGCGCGATCAGCAACACCGTCGTCACATTGTCCAGCAACGCCGACGCCAGCGCCGTGATCAACACCAGCAACACCATCAACCGAAACGGCCGCCCCCGCGCCCGCTTGGCCGCCCAGATCGCCAGATACTCGAAAACCCCCGTCTCCTTCAGCACCCCCACAATGATCATCATGCCCAGCAGCAGAAAAATCACATTCCAGTCGATCCCGGAATGCTCCGAAAAGAACGCCGCCTCCGCACCCGTGGCATGGATCAACAACATGATCCCCGCCCCACCCAGCGCCGCCGCCACCCGATGCACCTTCTCCGACGCGATCAACGCGTACGCGACAAGGAACACCGCCACACTCACCCACGCCAGCACGCCCACCCAGCGCACACCCTTCGTCCCAGGGTCAACGACGTGCTCGAACGTACCAAAGCACTACCGGGGCGCCCTCGAGGGCGTGCGTAACTGTACCGGCTGACCGGTATAGTTACGTGCGTGCCACGACCCAGCTCACGCGAACGGCTGCTCGACGCGGCGGCCGACGTGCTCCTCGCCCAGGGGGCCGAGTCCCTCACCCTCGAAGCGGTCGCCCAGCGCGCCGGCGTCTCCAAGGGCGGCCTCTTCTACCACTTCCCCACCAAGCAGGCCCTCGTCGCCGGCCTGGTCGGACGCCTCACCGACGCCTTCGACCAGGCCCTGGCCGACGCCGGCGACCACCCCCGCGACATCCTGCGCGCCTACGTCGACGCGACCATCCCGGCCCGCCACACCACCGGCCCCGCCGCCGCCCCGGCCGACCGCGTCACTGCCGCGCTGCTCGCCGCCGTGCTCGTCGACCCCGCCGGCCTCGCCCCGCTGCGCGAGCGCTACGCCGCCTGGCAGGCCCGCCTCACCGGCGGCGGCATCGACCCCGCCGCCGCCACCGCCGTGCGCCTGGCCGTCGACGGCTGGTGGGCCGCCCGCCTCTTCGGCCTCTCCGAACCCGGCCCCGGCCTGCACGAGCGCACCCGGGCCCACCTCATGGAGCTGATCGACCGTGCCTGCGACTGACCTGCCCCGCATCCGCGTGACGAAGATCCTCATGCTCGTCACCGACGTCGGGTTCGTCGTCTACTTTCTCGTCACCGGCCTCGGGCTCATCCCGCCGGAGTGGGCGTTCGCCGACTACGCCAACCCGATCATGGCCGCCTGGAACTGGTCCTTCCTCTGGATCGACCTGCTCGCCAGCGCCACCGGCCTGACGAGCCTGTGGCTGCTGCGCCGCCGCGACCCCGGCGGGCCGCCGCTCATGCTGGTCTCGCTCGTGCTGACGATGGCCTCGGGGCTGATGGCCATCGCGTTCTGGACGCTGCGCGGCGACTTCTCGCCCGCCTGGTGGGCGCCCAACCTCTACCTGCTGCTGTTCCCGGTCCCGGCCGTCGTGGCGCTCGTCCGGGCCGGGCGCCTTTACAATGTAGATCCCGTACGGGACGGCCGCCCCTGCGAGGTTCACGGTCCGGCGGCAAGTACGATCAACGAGTGACCGAAATAACCGAGACCATGCCCGGTTGGCTCGCTCCCGAGGAGCTGGAGTCGGTCCGAGGGCGCATGCCGATCCTCTACGTCGACGCGGTGCCGGTGCGGGTCGACGAGACCGGCTCCGTGACCCGCGTCGGCCTCCTGCTGCGCATCGCGCCCGACGGGACGGTGAGCCGGGCCCTGGTCTCCGGCCGCGTCCTGTATCACGAGCGGATCCGCGACGCGCTGCTGCGCCACCTGGAGAAGGACCTGGGCCCGGTGGCGCTGCCGAGCCTGCCCGTCTCGCCGCAGCCGTTCACCGTGGCCGAATACTTCCCGACGCCGGGCGTCACGCCCTACCACGACCCGCGCCAGCACGCCGTCTCGATGGCCTACATCGTGCCGGTGCGCGGCGACTGCCGGCCCCGGCAGGACGCGCTGGACCTGGTGTGGTTCACGCCGGAGGAGGCCGCCTCGCCGATGGTGCAGCAGGAGATGACGGGCGGCCAGGGCACCCTGCTCAAGCAGGCGCTCGCCTACGTGGGCCGCCTGTCCTGACGGCCCGGGCGCTCACCGGTCAGGCCGGCTTCCACGACGGGTCGCGGCCGGTGAGCCCGAGGACGCGGTCGAGCGGCGGGGCGTCGGCCGGCACCGGCACCTCCGGGCCGTAGACGCCCATGGCGCGGCCCTGCTCGGCGGTGGCCGCCACCTGTGCGGCCAGGCGTTCGAGCAGGTCGTCGTCCCACCGCGGGTGCTGATCGGTGGCGCGGGCCAGATCCCAGCCGTGCACGACGAGCTCGCCCGCGACCATGCCGCCGACCATCGCGGCGGGCAACTCCGTCGCGCCGCCCATGTACGTCGTCCCCTCCCAGGCGGCCGGCTCGCTCCAGGCCGCCACCAGCCGCGTGGTCTGCGCCTGGAGCTCGGCCGACCAGTCCCCTCCGGTCAGGTCCACGTCGTCCTCCGACGCGGCGGGCGGCGGGACGCTCTCCTTGCGCGCCGCCCCCTCCAGCGACGGCCCCCAGAACAGCAGGTGGTTGATCAGCTTGCGGACGTCGTACTCGGCGCACGGCGTCGGCGCGCCGAGATCGCCGGGCTCGACCCGGCGGACGATCTCCGGCACGCCGGCGGCCGCCTGGGCGATGAAATGCAGGTCAGACATGGGGTACACCCAACCATGACACCGCCCCGCCGTATTGAACAAACACGACATAAGCTCGTCGGCATGGCCAGGGACGCACGCGAGCTCGACGGGGCCTGGGCGCGGCACCAGCGCCACGCCTTCCCCTCCCCCTCGCCCGACCTGGCCCCGTACGTCGAGCGCTACTGGGTCGCCACCTGGGACTACGCCGAGCCGTACCGGCAGCTGATCGTGCCGTACCCGAGCGTGCACCTGACGTTCCAGGACGGGGCCGCCACGCTCCAGGGGCCGGTGAGCGGGCACCAGGTGCGGGTGCTGGAGGGCCGGGGCGGGGTGTTCGGGGTGGCGTTCCGGCCTGGAGCGTTCCGGCCGTTCCTGGGCGCGCCGGTGTCCACGATCGCCGACCGGCGCTTCGACGCCGCCGAGGTGTTCCCGGGCCCGCTGCCGGACCCGGTCGACGTGGAGCCGGTCGAGGAGTTCCTGCGGGCGCACCTGCCCGAGCCGGACCCGAGGGCGGCCCGGGCGGCGGAGGTCGTCGCGCTGATCGCCGCCACGCCGGCGATCAGCCGTGTGGACGCGCTGGCGCGGGAGACCGGGCTGAGCGTGCGCGAGCTGCAGCGGCTGTTCGCCGAGCACGTCGGCCTCGGGCCCAAGCGCGTCATCCGCCGCTACCGCCTGCGCGAGGCGACCGGCCGCATGGCGGCGGGCACGCCGCCCGACTGGGCCGCGCTGGCCGCCGACCTGGGCTACGCCGACCAGGCGCACTTCACGCGGGACTTCCGCAAGCTGTTCGGCGAGACCCCTGCCTGGTACGCCCGGCGGTTCTAGCGTGGCGCGGCAGGCTCGATTGCGGCGCCGGGTCACCGATGCGCTACGGTGCGGGCGATGACCACGACCGAGCCGCGCCGCGACGGCCGCGGGCGCCCCCGCGACCCGGGGGCCGACGCCGCCATCCTGCGCGCCGCCGTCGACCTGCTGGCCGAGCGCGGCGCCGACCAGACCAGCATCGAGGCGATCGCCCGCCGGGCCGGTGTGACGAAGGTGACGGTCTACCGCAGATGGCGCAGCAAGGAGGAGCTGCTCGCCCAGGCCATCGAGACGGCCCGCGCCGACCTGCCCCACGTGGCCGACACCGAGGGCAGCCTGCCTGAGGTGATCGAGCGGCTGCTCCCCCGCTGGGGCGAGATGCTGGCCGAGCCGAGGTTCCGGGCCCTGTCGGCGCGGCTGCTGGCGGCCGGGGCCGGCCATCCCGCGCTGCTGGAGGCGTACCGGAAGCATCACGTGCTGCCGCGCCGCGAGCGCGCCAGGGAGATCATGGTGCGGGCCCAGCGCGACGGCCACCTCAGCCCGGCGGCCGACCCCGACGTGCTCGCCGACATGATGGAGGGCGCGGTGATCTGCAAGCTGCTGCTCTCCCCCGGCCCGCTCGACCCGGACGAGATCACCGCCTACCTGCGCGCCCTGATCACGCAGGCCGGGTTCTCACTTCCGGGCGGTCCAGTGGGCGGGGCGGGAGAGCCCGGCGGGGAGCCGGGTGGCGGCGTCGCCGGCGGCGGCGTTGAGCTGTGACTGCGTGACGAAGAGCGCGCCGGTCAGGTCGGCCCCGCTGAGGTCGGCGCCCCGCAGGTCGGCGCCGATGAGGTCGGCCGAGCGCAGGTCGGCGCCCTTGAGCGCGGCCCCGATCAGGTAGGCGCCGCGCAGGTTGGCCCCGCGCAGGTCGGCGCCCTTCAGGTTGGCGCCGATCAGGTCGGCGCCCCGGTGCTCCTTGCGCCGCCCGGCGCCCTTCCTGGCGAGCTCGCTGGCGCGCAGCAGCAGCACGCTGACCTCGGCCCGCCGGGCGGCCACGTCGAGGTCGAGGAGCTCGGCGGGGCCGAGCCGGGTGAGGCGCTCGATCGCGCCGAGCGCGCGGCGCAGGTCGTCGCGGACGGGCCGGGCGGCGGGCAGCGCGATCGCCTCGGTGAGGTAGGCGAGCAGCTCGTGGAGCTGCCGCATGACCGGGAACACCGCGAACATCTCCCGCGCGCTGCCGGGCTCGCGCCGCCAGTCGCGCCCGCCGTAGGTGACCTGGGAGACCTGCTGACCGGCGCCGAAGCAGTCGTAGACCACGCAGCCCGGGTAGCCCGACTCGCGCAGCCGCTCGTGGATGCCGCACCCGAAGTCGTCCCGCAGGTTGCCGCACGGCTGGCCGGCGGGCTTGTCGGCGGCGAAGTCGGCCGAGGCGGCGAACGGCAGGGCGACGCAGCACAGCCCGAAGCAGTTGGCGCAGTCGCCCCGAAGCGTGCCCGGCAATGGTCCCCCTCGTGTCAGCCGTCCAGGTAGCGCAGGATCGCGAGCACCCTGCGGCTGTAGGTGGGGGTGGCGGGCAGATCCAGCTTGTCGAAGATGGCGTTGATGTGCTTCTCGACCGTGCTCAATGATATGTGCAGCGCGGCGGCGATCGCCGCGTTGGCGTAGCCCTGCGCCAGGTGGCCGAGCACCTGCGTCTCCCGTTCGGTGAGCGTGCGCAGCGGGTCGGCGTGCGTGGTGCGGGCCAGGAGCTGGCGCACCACCTCGGGGTCGATGACGGTGCCGCCGCCGCGCACCCGCTCCAGCGACTCCAGGAACTCGGCAACCTCCGACACCCGGTCCTTCAGCAGGTAGCCGAGCCCGCCCTCGGTCCCGGCCAGCAGCGTGGCGGCGTACGTCTTGTCGACGTACTGCGACAGCACGAGCACCCCGACGGCGGGCCAGCTCTCGCGGATGCGCAGCGCGGCGCGCAGGCCGTCGTCGGTGTGGGTGGGCGGCATCCGCACGTCGACGACGGCGACGTCGGGCCGGTGCTCGGCCACCGCCTCGATGAGGGCGGGGGCGTCGCCGACGGCGGCGACGACCTCGTGGCCGGCGTCGCGCAGCAGGCTCGCCAGGCCCTCGCGCAGCAGCACGGCGTCGTCGGCCAGGATCAGCCGCACGGCGGCTCCTTCGGCAGCGTGGCGCGCACCCGGGTGCCGCCGCCGGGGGCGTCGCCCACCTCGAACTCGCCGTCGAGCGCGAGCACGCGGCGGGCCAGGCCCGACAGGCCGCCGCCGGCCGGGTCGGCGCCGCCCGCGCCGTCGTCGGAGATCACCACGCGCACCGTCCGCTCGTCCTCGCTCAGCACGACCAGGATGTCACGGGCGCCGGCGTGCTTGACCGCGTTGGTGATCGCCTCGCGGGCCACGAAGTACAGCGCGGTCTCCACCTCGGTGGCGAGCCGCCCGGTCAGGCCGTGGTGGACGGTGACGGGCACCCCGGCGCGTTCGGCGACCCCGGCCAGCGCGGCCCGCAGGCCGAGCTCGTCGAGCGCGGTCGGGTAGATGCGCCAGGCGACGCTGCGCAGCTCGTCCAGCAGGTGCCGCGACTCGGTGTAGGCCTGCGCGACCAGGTCGGCGGCGGGCCCCGGGGTGCCGGCGAAGGCGTGGCGGGCGCGGCCGAGGAGCATGGCCAGCGCCACGCCGCGCTGCTGGACGCCGTCGTGCAGGTCGCGTTCGATGCGGCGGCGCTCGTCGTCGACGGCGCGCACGATGCCGGAGCGGGTGGCGGTGAGCTCGGCGATGCGGCGGCGCATGCGCTCCTGCGGGCCCGGGCCGAGGAAGCGCCGGGCCAGCCGCCGCTCGGCCGCGATGACGGCCTGGCAGCACAGCGTGCCCACGGCCAGCAGGAAGATCCCGGAGGTGAGGCCGATCGCCCAGCTCTCGGTCGTCAGCCGGATGCCGGGGAACTCCAGCGCCACGGGCGACGACTCGCCCGTCAGCATCGCCCAGCAGGCGCCGCCGAGGAAGAGCAGGCCGACGAAGATCAGCGACGTGGCGACGTAGCCGCCGAGCACGCCCACGGCCGCGCGCAGCGCCAGGTAGCCGGCGCCCGCCGTGCCGGGGTCGCTGTCGTGGCCGAGCAGCACCCGCAGCCTGGCCCGTTCGAGCGCCACGAGCCGGGGCGCCCACCAGCGGGCGAGCGGCCACGCCAGCACGAGCAGGACCAGCTCCAGGCCGCCGGTCACCGCTCCCGCCAGCACCCCGGCGAGCCTTCGTACGATCACGGCTGGGCAGTCTAGGCGTCGCGCCGGCGCAGCACGACCAGCCCGGCGAGCAGGGCCAGCGCCGTCCACCCCGCCAGCCAGGCCAGCCCCTCGCCCGCCGGGTACGGGATCGGGCCGCCGGTCAGGTTGTCGGTGCTCTCCATGAACGCCAGCCCGGCGAACGTCGGCAGCCGCATCGAGGCGTCCACCGCCGCCTGGCTCCCGGTCATGACCAGCAGCAGCGGCAGGCCGAGCGTCAGCATGAACATCACGGTCAGCGCCCCCGCCGAGCCGCGCACGGCCGCGCTCACCCCGACGGTCAGCACGCCGGTCAGCGCGCAGAACACGCCGAGCCGCAGCAGGTCGGCCGCCGCCTGCCCGGGCGGGAAGGCCGCCGCCCCGCCGAACGTCTCCACCGACAGCACCAGGTACGTGACCAGCGCTCCGGCGCCGCCCGCCACGATCCCGGCCGTGAACAGCACCGGCGCGGTCACCAGCGCCTTGGCGGCCAGCATCCGGCCCCGGATCGGCACCACCTGCAGCGTGCTCCTGATCGACCCGGAGGCGTACTCGGAGGTGACCATGAGCATCGCCAGCGTGATCACCGCGTACTGGGCGAACGCCGTCGCCGAGATCATCGGGCCGGTCACTACGACGCGCGCCCCGGCGGCGCCCTCGCGCAGCGCCTCGGTAGCCTGCGCCGCGCCGAGCGTGAGCCCGCCGAGCACGGTCGCGGCCACCGCCGAGGCCAGGCAGAGCCAGGTCGAGCGGACCGACCAGAGCTTGACCCACTCGGCCGCGACGGCCCGCCCCAGCGGACTCCCCAGTGCGTTCCTCATCGCGTTCCTCCCGCGCCGTACTCCACGCTCGTGGCGGTCAGCTCCTGATATGCCTGTTCCAGCGACGCCTCGCGCGGGCTCAGCTCGTGCAGCCGGACGCCCGCCTCGTGGGCCAGGTCGCCAATCCGCTCCAGCGTCGCGCCGGTGGCGACGAGCTCGTTCTCGCCGCGCCGCTCCACGCTCACGCCCCGTGCCGTCAGCAGGTCCGCGAGGTCGCCGGCGTGCGGGGACCGTACGAGCACGGAGGGGGTGGCGAGCACCTCGGCGAGCGGCGCGTCGGCGATCAGCCGGCCCTTGCCGATCACCACCAGGTGGTCGGCGGTGAGCTGCATCTCGCTCATCAGGTGGCTGGAGACGAACACCGTGCGGCCCTCGGCCGCCAGCGACCGCATCAGGCGGCGCACCCAGCGCACCCCGTCGGGGTCGAGCCCGTTGACGGGCTCGTCGAACATCAGCACCTCCGGATCGCCCAGCAGCGCGCCCGCGATGCCGAGCCGCTGGCTCATGCCGAGCGACAGCGCGCCCGCCCGCTTCCCGGCCGCCTCGCCGAGCCCGACGAGCTCCAGCACCCGCGCCACGCGCGCCTTGGGGATGCCGGCGCCGCGCGCCATCGCCAGCAGGTGGGCGCGCCCGCTGCGCCCGGGGTGGACGGCGCGGGCGTCCAGCAGCGCGCCGACCGTGCGCAGCGGGTGTTCCAGCTCGTGGTACGGCCTGCCGCCGATGAGCGCGCGGCCGGAGCTGGGGGCGTCGAGGCCGAGGATCATGCGCATCGTGGTGGACTTGCCGGCGCCGTTCGGGCCGAGGAAGCCGGTGACGGCGCCGGGTCTCAGCTCCAGCGTCAGGTCGTCCACGGCGGCGCGGTCGCCGTACCTCTTGGTGAGATGGTCGAGTCGGATCACGCTGCCTCACGGTAGGCAGCCGGGGCGGCGGCGGCCATGGGGGCGATCCGCCGACCCGTATGGAGGATTCCCGTATTGCACTGGTCGGTCCAAAACGTGTTACGGTCGGCGCATGGCACGACCGAGGACGTTCGACGAGGACCGGGCCCTGGAGGGCGCCATGCGCGCGTTCTGGGAGTCGGGCTACGAGGCCACCTCCACGCGGGACCTGTGCGAGGCCACCGGGCTGGGGCGCAGCAGCGTCTACAACGCCTTCGACGGCAAGCGGGAGCTGTTCGTCCGGGCGCTGGGCCACTACATGGAGCAGAAGGACGCGAAGCTGTTCGAGCTGCTGGAGCGCGACCTGCCGATCCGGGAGAAGGTGCGCGTCCTGCTCCAGTCGGTGGCCGAGGGCGATCCGGGCGAGCCGCCGGGCTGCCTGGTCGTCAACAGCATGGTCGAACTGGCGCCCCGCGACCCGGAGATCGCCGAGATCCTGCGGCGCGACCAGGAGCGGCGGTTCGAGGCGCTGCGGGCGGCCATCGGGCTGGCGCGGGCGCGCGGCGAGCTGGGGCCGGGCAAGGACCCGGCGGCGCTGGCACGGTTCGTGGCGGCCGTCGTGAGCGGCATGCGCGTGGTGGCGCGGGCGGGCGGCGACCGGGCGGCGCTGGAGGCGATCGCGGCCACGGCGCTCGACGCGTTCTGAGCGTTTTCGTGCCTCAGTTTTGTACTGGTCGATCGAATAAATGGAGTGTTCGATGCCGTTGGCTGTCTACGTCCTGGGGCTGGCGATCTTCGCCCAGGGCACCTCGGAGCTGATGCTGGCCGGGCTGCTGCCCGAGACGGCCGCCGGGCTCGGTGTGTCGGTGCCCGACGCCGGGCTGCTCATCTCGGCGTTCGCCGTCGGGATGCTGGTGGGGGCGCCGGTGCTGGCCGTGGTGACGCTGCGCTGGCCGCGCCGGACCGCCCTGCTGGCGTTCATGGCGGTGTTCACCGTGGCGCACGTGGTCGGCGCGCTGACGCCCGACTACGCGACGTTGCTGGTGACGCGGGTGGTGGCCGCGTTCGTGTACGCCGGGTTCTGGGCCGTGGCCGCCGTCACCGCGATCGGCCTCGCCGGGCCCGCCGCGCGCGGCCGGGCGATGGGGATCGTCGCGGGCGGCCTCACCGTGGCCACCACCCTGGGCCTCCCGGCGGGCACGCTCGTGGGGCAGGCCCTGGGCTGGCGGGCCGCGTTCTGGGTGGTGGCGGGCATGTCCGCGCTGGCCGCGCTCGGCGTCCTGGCCACCGTGCCGGGCCGGGCCCCGGCCCCGCACCCGTCGGCTCCCCGTACGGAGACGTCGCTGCGGCGGGAGCTCGGCGCGCTGGCGAACCCCCGGCTGTGGCTCGCCCTCGGCACCACCGCACTGTCCACCGCCGGGCTGCTCGTCACCTTCAGCTACCTGAGCGCGCTGCTCACCGACACGACGGGGCTGGCCCCGGGGTGGGTGCCGGCGGTGCTGGCGCTGTACGGCGCGGGCTCGCTGATCGGCATCACCGTCGGCGGGCGCGTCGCCGACGCCCGCCCCTTCACCCTCCTGTACGCCGGCCTCGCCGCGCTGGTCGTCATCTCGGGGGCGCTGGCGCTGAGCGCCGGGGTGACGTGGCTGGCGGTGCCGCTGGTGTTCCTGCTGGGCGCGTCCGGCTTCGCCACCAACCCGGCGCTGAACACCCGCGTGTTCGCCGTCGCCCACGACGCGCCCACGCTGGCGGCCTCGTTCAACGTGTCGGCGTTCAACGTCGGCATCACCGTGGGCCCATGGCTGGGCGGGCTGCTGATCGCCGCCGGGTACGGGTACGCGCCGCTCGGCTGGATCGGCGCGGCGCTCGGCCTGCTGGCCCTGGGCGCCGTCGCCCTGGCCGCCTCCGCCGAGCGCCGCCCCCGCACTGCCGCCGCCCACCGGAACCCGGCCCCGGCCTGCCCGGGCGGCGTCTGAGGGGCCCGATCAGCCGGGCGGGGCCTGGTAGACCGACACCGCGAACGGCCGGTGAGCCTCCCGTTCCACCAGCTCGCTCAGCCGCGACACCGCCCGCCCGGATTCGACGAACCGGTGCAGCCGCCGCGCCTCCGGCCACGGATGCACCAGCACCAGCACGCCGCCCGGCGCCAGCAGCCCGGTCAGCCGGGCGCTGGCCCGCCGCAGCCGGTCGCGGCGGCCCAGGTAGTAGAGCGTCTCCGAGCAGAACACCAGGTCATAGCAGTGCTCGGAGGTGAAGCGGAGGATGTCGGCCGGCAGCAGCAGCGTCCTGTCGGCCGCCTTCTCCACCCGCTCCGCCGCCCGGGCCAGCGCCCGCTCGGAGATGTCCACGCCCGTGACGTGCGCCTCCGGATAGGCGGTGACGAGCTGCTCGGTGAACACCCCCTCGCTGCACCCCACCTCCAGGATCCGCCGGTAGGGCAGATCGGGGAGCTGGGCGAGCGTGGCGGCGTACTTGGCCTGCTCATAGGCGTCGGTGCCCATGTGCCACGGGTCGGGGCGGCGATGCCACCAGTCGAAGTAACGACGTAGTACGGCGCCCTGCCCCCGTGAGGAGAGCAGGGAGAGCGACCTGAAGAAGGTCCGGTGCAGAAGCTCGGTGATTTCCTTCACGGGTGCCATGCGGCCCCTTCCGCGCGCAGGGACATCTCGTGGGGGCCGTGGGGCCCGCCCGGCGTTCACTGTCACTGCACCCAATCCTGCATGATCTCCACCGCCGGCGAGCGGACCCCGGCGGCGCGGCTCGGTCAGCCGAACTCGATGCGCCCGGTGCCCGGCATCGCGCCGAGCCCGCCCGTCGCGCACCCCAGCACCCCGCCCTCCGGTGCGATCCCGCCCCTGGCCCGCCTGCCGTCCAGCGGCCCGCCGGTGACCCTCCCGGTCAGCAGCGCACCGGCCGCGCCCAGCTCGTCGTTGCGGATGCGCAGCCGGGAACTGCCCACCGGCCGTCCCGTCGCGTCGTACCAGGTGATGGTGGCGTGCCCGCGCATCCCGCGCGCGGCGGCGCACGACGCCTCCCCCTCGGCGCGCAGCGACGCCCACCCCGACCTGAGCCGCCCCGGCTTCCCCCGGCAGCCGCTCAGCCACAACGCCCCCCGCGCCGCCACTCTCCCGGGCACCAGGCCCACGGGCGGCGTGAACACGATCGGGCTCCCGGGCGGCGTCCCGACCGCGCAGGCGAGCACCGCGGCCCGCCCCTTACCGCCTGCGACGTCCGGGGAGAGGGCAGCGAGCGCCCCGGCACGCGGAACGGCCGGGTGCGGCCGCGCGGCTCCCGTCGCCGCGGCGGGCCGGACCGTGGACCCCGCGGGGACGATGGTGAGGCCGGCGAGCAACGCGACGGCTCCGGCGATCGGCGTGATCTTCACGAGACTCCCCCGACGTACAGTGCTTGCCCGGATACATTGTGTAGCATCCGGCGCGCCGGCAGGCCGCAATCGCGCTGCCAGGGGTAGGCGGGCAGGGTGACGACCCGGCCCGGCCGGGTGAAGTAGGCGGACCAGTCGGTGTCGGCCCCCGCGACGACCAGCTCGTCCACCGCCCGGTCGACGACCTCGACGCCGTCGCGGCCCGGGTCCATGGTGGCGACGATCGCCGGCGACCCGCTCTGCCGGATGAGCGTGACGGGCATCGGCGGCGGCCCGATGTGCGCGAGCAGCTCCACCCCGGCCAGCGCGGACCCCCGCCCCTCACCGCTCGCCCCCTCCGGCCCCGCCGCCGGGGACGGCGGCTCGGCGGCGCGCCGGGCCGCCTCCTCCAGCGGCAGGTCGCCGGCCGCCCAGGCGGCGGTGAGCTCGCCGACGCCGTGACCGACCGCCGCCACCGCCCGGATGCCGCGCGCGGCCAGCATCTCCGTCACCCCCACCTGGACCGCGAACAGCAGCGCTCGCCCCTCGCCGCGCTCCCCCGCCTCCAGCCGCCCGGCGACCGTCCCTCCTCCCGGGTACGGCGCCAGCGCCTCGTCCACCCGCCCCACGGCCTTGCGGAACGCCCGGTCGGCGAGCAGGTCGGCGCCCATGCCCGGCCACTCCCCGCCGTCGCCGCAGTACACGAACGCCACCCGCCCGTCCGCCGCCCCCCGCCTGCCGCCGCGCACCAGCGCCTCGGCCGCCTCCCGAGGGCCTTCGGCCAGCACCACCTTCCGGTACGGGTGCCGCCCCCGCCGGGCGCACGCGGTGTAGGCCAGGTCGTAGAACTCCTCCGGGGCCGCCTCCGCCAGCCGGTCGGCCATGCGCCGCGCGGCCTCGGCCAGCGCCTCCTCCGAGCGCGCCGACACCACCACCGGGAGCGGGCCGCGCTGCCGTACGGGCCTGCCCAGGTCGGCGGGCGCGGGCGCGACGATGACGTGCGCGTCGCCGCAGTTCACCCCCGCGAACCCCTTCGCCGCCGGCAACGCCCCCGTCAACGCCACCAGCCCCGCCCCACCCTCGGCCCCCTCCCCGCGCGAACAGCCCACGCACTCGGGTGTCTCCCCGCGCGAACGCTCCCCGCCGACGGGCGAGACCGGCGCATCGGGGAGCCCGGCGGACGGGACGCACCGGCCGGAGGCGGTTGCCACCCCCGGCTCGGCGGACGCGGCAGGCCCGGGCGGGAGGGCAGCCCGTCCGGTTCCAGGGCCGGAGGGCTCAGCGCACAGGCAGGATGACCCGGTGCGCGGGGTGCGGGGGTCGGCAGCGGGCGGGGCGGGGATGCGGCGATGGCGAAGGACGAGGAGCGCCTTCAGGACCGCGGCCACGCCCGAGGCGGTCTCCAGGGGTCTGAGCTGGGCCTGGACGGGAAGCGGGGTCTCACGGCGGGCGCCGAGGCCGTGCCCCAGGTCCCGCCAGTCGCCGGGGCCGCCGAGCGCTTCGACGTACACGAGGTCGTCCGGGTCGACCCGGGCGCGCTCGTACACCTCGGGCACCCGTCCCCAGGCGGCGATCACGCCGTGGATGCGGTCGCGGTCGGCCAGCGCGTCGCCGAGCCGTTTGTCAGGACGTGCAGCCGTCGGGGTACGACGACGTGCTGATGCCGGTTCACGCCGTGAGCCTGGTCGCGATGGGGCTGTGGATGCTCGACAACTGCGA
>NZ_JBEZZG010000048.1:0-65635 GCF_040639085.1 Nonomuraea sp. NPDC023979 | reverse complement strand
CCCCTCCCCGCCCCCCGGCCGGGTGGTACGGCGCCCTGCCCCGGGTCGGGGGGGGCGGGCGCGGGCGGGGGGGGGGTGGGGGGTGTTCGGGGGGGGGGGGGCCCCCCAACCCCCCACGACGGATCGGTGGTGCGGCTGCCCGCGAACCCGCGCCTGCCCGGCCCCGCGCCGCTGCGCCGGGCGAAGGGGCACGCCGAGTGCCCGCACACGCTGGCCTGCGAGTGGATGCCCGCCGCGTACGCGCGCACCGGCAAGGGCGACCACGGCAACCACGACCGCCTGGACCGCGCCCGCCGCATCGACTACGTGGTCATCCACGACACCGAGGGCACCTACGCCGGGATCCCCTCGCTGGTGCGCAACCCGAAGTACGTGAGCTGGCACTACACGATCCGCTCCCGCGACGGGCATGTCGCCCAGCACGTGCGGAACAAGGACATCGCCTGGCATGCCGGCAACTGGGACGTCAACACCCGTTCGATCGGCATCGAGCACGAGGGGTACCTGGCGCAGGGCGGCACCTGGTACACCGAGGCGATGTACCGGGCGTCGGCCAAGCTGGTGCGCTACCTGGCGGACCGGCACGGCATCCCGCTGGACCGCCAGCACGTCCTGGGCCACGACAACGTCCCCGGCACGTCGGCGAAGACGCTGCCGCAGATGCACGACGACCCGGGCCCGTACTGGGACTGGGCGCACTACTTCGACCTGCTCGGCAAGCCGTTCGAGCGGCCGGGGCACGACGGGCCGGCGTACGAGCTGACGGGCGGGTTCGCGGGCGACGAAAGCGGCCCGGGGTCGGTGCTGGTGCTGCCGTCGTACGACGAGCACCGGCCCAGGTTCACCGGCTGCGTGAAGGCCAGGCCGGCCGGGCGGTGCCCGCGGCACGGCGCGTCGGCGGTGTGGCTGCGCACCGAGCCGCGCGAGGACGCCCCGCTGGTGGACGACGCGGGCAAGCGGCCCGGCGCACCGAGCACGTACAGCGTCTACGACCACAGCGCCCGCGCGTCGGCGGGGCAGCGGTTCGGGCTGGCGGAGCGGCGGGGCGACTGGACGGCCATCTGGTATCTCGGGCAGAAGGCCTGGTTCCACGACCCGTCCGCGCGCCCGACGTCCGTGGCGGCGCGGGGGCCGCTGGTCACGCCGGTCCGCCCGGGCGTCAAGGTGTACGGCCGCGCCTTCCCGGAAAGGTCGGCCTTTGCGGGCACCCGCGCCCCGGTCCAGCAGCACGCCCCGCTGCCCTACACGCTCGCCCCCGGCCAGACGTACGCGCTCGGCCAGAGCCTGACGGGCAGCTATCACTCGGCCCGCTCGTTCGACCCGGCCCGGCACGTCACGGTCAAGGGACGGCTGCGCTACCACCAGATCCAGCTCGGCCACCGGGTGGCGTTCGTCCGGGCGGACGACGTCCGTGTCATCCGCTGATTTTCGCCACAGGGGCCTCACAGTGCGCACGGGCACTCCCAGGAGGCGATATGGTTTTCCCGTGGCCGGTTCAGTGCCGGAAACACGCGGAAGTGGCTCAGTGGTAGAGCATCACCTTGCCAAGGTGAGGGTCGCGGGTTCGAATCCCGTCTTCCGCTCGGAGTTCAACTCCTGGTGGAGTGGCCGAGAGGCGAGGCAGCGGCCTGCAAAGCCGTCTACACGGGTTCAAATCCCGTCTCCACCTCGGTGCGGTTCGGCGGACTCGTCAGGATCGGCTAAAGTAAGTGCAACGCCATGCGGAAGTGGCTCAGTGGTAGAGCATCACCTTGCCAAGGTGAGGGTCGCGGGTTCGAATCCCGTCTTCCGCTCTGAGACAACTCAATCCCGGACGATTAGCTCAGCGGGAGAGCGCTTCCCTGACACGGAAGAGGTCACTGGTTCAATCCCAGTATCGTCCACCACCGACCGCGAAACGCCCCGGCCTCCGATGGAGGACCGGGGCTCTTTCGTCATCCGGCGGGGCGGCCGAACCAGGCGTCCACGGTGGCCTGGGCGATGGCCGTCATGCGGCGGCCGTAGTCCTCGTGGCCCCGGGCGACGAAGCTGCCGTCGTCGCACGGCAGGGCGGCGAACCCGGTGCGGAACCGCTCCGGCGGCCCCTCCTGCGGGAGCGGCGCGTAGGGCTCCAGCGGCGCCATGTCGTATCCCGACCGGACCCCGTGCCGGTTGCGCGCCACCTGGTGGGACGCCACCCGCAGCAGCGCTTCGATCCCCTGGTCCAGGCAGAGCTGCAACAGTCGGAACTGGGTGTCGAGGTACTTGGCGTGCCCCCGGGAGGGGTGCTGCAGCAGGTAGGCGCAGACGACGGGGGCGTGCCAGCGGTACATCTCCGGATCGCCCTGCTCCTCGGCCAGGATCGCGTAGTAGTAGTCCTCGCACAGGCCGAGGGGGCCGGCTTCCGCGCCGCAGTCGCACTGATCCATGCGCGGCACCCTAGGCGCACGGCGACAGGCTTGTCATCCGAATTCCCGGCCTCCGCCAAGCCATGTCATTACTCTCCGTTGACCAAATATGCCAAAAACCCGCATTTATCGTCGCTCTCCGTGTATATCGGGGCGCTGAGCGGGTAGCGCGCAGGCATTGGCTCCTCGGAGGAGGAAACCGTGGACATCAACATAGGCCAAGGCATATCCGATGCCTGGCGGATGATCGCGACATTCGTTCCGAAGCTTGTCGCATTCGTCGTCATTCTCATTATCGGCTGGATCGTGGCCAAGGTGCTGGCGAAGGTCCTGGGCAAGCTGCTGAACCGGGTCGGCTTCGACCGCGCGGTGGCACGCAGCGGCGCCGCCGGGCGGTGGCAGGAACGCAGCCGTTACGGCGCCAGCGGGCTGCTGTCGAAGCTCCTGTACTACGCGCTGCTGCTGATCACGCTGCAGATCGCCTTCAGCGTGTTCGGGCCGAACCCGATCTCGACGCTTCTCACCGGCGTGGTGGCCTGGCTGCCACTGGCCGCGGTCGCGATCGTGATCATCGTGGTGGCCGGGGCCATCGCCAAGGCGGTCCGGGACATCATCTCCAGTGCGCTCGGCGAGCTCTCGTACGGCCGCTGGCTGGCGACGGCCGCCGCCGTGTTCATCTGGGCCCTGGGCATCATCGCCGCGCTCAACCAGATCGGGGTGGCCACCGCGGTCACGATCCCGGTGCTGATCACGGTGCTGGCGACGCTCGGCGCCATCGCGGCCATCGGCGTGGGCGGCGGTCTCGTCCGGCCGATGCAGCAGCGGTGGGAACGCTGGCTGGGCCGGATCGAGCAGGAGGCGCCGCAGGCCAGGGCGCACGCGGAGGCGTACCAGCGGGGTCGCGGGGACGCCCAGCAGATGACCGAGGAGGCTCCGCACGTCCAGTCGGGCGGCGCCACCCGGTCCGACTACCGGGAACCCTGACGTGCCTCACGGGACCGGCCGCCCGGCCGGTCCCGGCGCGTCAGGCGGGGAGCTCCCCCTCGAGGAAGCCCCGTTCGCGGGCGAGCCAGCACACCGCCGTCAGACGGAGGGCGGCGGCGTCCGGCTCGCCGCTGAACGCCCAGCCCCGGTGCCGCAGCTCGTCGAGGAAGCCGAGCAGGTAGTCGCCCAGCGTCTCGCGATCCAGCGGGATCGCGTCCCGCAGCACCGCGGCGTGCTGGTCCACCGCGGCGACGAGACCGGGGTCCGTGGTCATCCTGGCGAGCTGGTCCTGCCCGAGGGTCTGCATGACCGAGCGCAGCGGCGCAGCCGCCCATCCATCCGCAAAAAGCACCATCAAACCCTAAACCATGCCAAAACCCCTTTACCCGTCCCGCCCACGTCCGGGCGGCCGGCTCAGGGGAAGGGCAGTCCCACGTAGTTCTCCGCAAGCGTCGTGGCCGCGGCCTCCGAGGACGTCACGTAGTCCAGGTGGGACAGCTGCAGCCGGCGCCCGTAGTCGTCGTCGGAGTCGAACGTGTGCAGCAGCGTCGTCATCCACCACGAGAAGTGCTGGGCCCGCCACACCCGCTTCAGGCACGCCTCGGAGTAGCCGTCGAGCAGGCCGGTGGAGCCGTCGTGGAAGAACGCGGCCAGCGCCTCGGTGAGCACCCGCACGTCGGCCACGGCCAGGTTCAGCCCCTTGGCGCCGGTCGGCGGCACGATGTGGGCGGCGTCCCCGGCCAGGTAGAGGCGGCCGTACTGCATCGGCTCGGTGACGAAGCCGCGCATCGGCGTGACGCCCTTCTCGATGATCTCGCCGGTCGTCAGCGCGAACCCGGGCACCGTCTCCAGCCGGGCCTTCAGCTCGGCCCAGATCCGCTCGTCGGGCCACTCGGCCACGTCGGCGTCGGGCGGCACCTGGAGGTAGAAGCGGCTGATCTCGGGCGTGCGCATGCTGTGCAGGGCGAAGCCGCGCTCGTTCCTGGCGTAGATCAGCTCCTCCGACGACGGCGCCACCCTGGCCAGGATGCCGAGCCAGGCGAACGGGTAGTCGCGCTCGTAGGTCCGCAGCACGCCCGGCGGCACCGACGGCCTCGACACGCCGTGGAACCCGTCGCACCCGGCGATCACGTCGCAGTCCAGCCGCTCGCCGCCGGACGTCAGGTACGGCCGGTCCTCCGGCGAGTGGATCGCCACGTCCTCGACCTCGAACCGCACGTCGCCGCCCGCCTCCAGCCTGGCGGCGATGAGGTCCTTGACCACCTCCTGCTGGCCGTACACGGTGATGGCCCGGCCGGGCACCAGCTTCTCGAACGGGATGCGGTGTCCCGCGCCGCCATAGCGGAGCTCGATGCCGTGGTGGGGCAGGCCCTCGCGGAGCAGCCGCCCGCCGACGCCCGCCTCCACGAGCGTGTCGACCGTGCCCTGCTCCAGCACGCCGGCGCGGACCCGGCGCTCGACGTAGTCGCGGCTGCGCTTCTCCAGCACCACCGAGGAGATGCCGCGCAGGTGGAGCAGGTGAGAAAGGAGCAGGCCGGCCGGTCCGGCGCCGATGATCCCTACCTGAGTTCGCATGAGCACAGCATGCTGCCCGCCGGGCCCCGGATCGAGAACCGGCTTCCGCTCAGTGGAAGAATGGCGACATGTCAGGCGGCGCCCGCGAGCCGGGCCGTACGGTCACCTCCAAGGTGCTGGCCATCCTGGGCGCGTTCGACGCCACCCACCGCGAGCTCACGCTCACGCAGATCAGCGAGCGCAGCGGCGTCGCCCTGGCGACGGCGCACCGGCTGGTCGGCGAGCTGGAGCGGTGGCAGGCGCTCAGCCGCGACCCCGGCGGGCGGCTGCGCGTCGGGCTTCGGCTGTGGGAGCTCGGCCAGCTCGCGCCCGGACGGCTGCGCGAGGTCGCGCAGCCGTGGCTGCAGGAGCTGTTCGCGAGCACCGGCGAGAACGTGCACCTGGCCGTCCGCGACGGCATGGAGGTCCTGTACGTGGACAAGGTGTACGGCAGGCGCGCCGTGCCCATCGTGTCGCGGACCGGCGGGCGGCTGCCGATGCACCCGACGGGCGTGGGCAAGGCGCTGCTGGCGCACGAGCCCGACTGGTTCGTGCAGTCCTACCTGGCGCGCACCCTCGAACGCCCCACCGCGCACACCATCACCGAGCCGGGGCGGCTGGCGCGCGAGCTGGCCGCCGTGCGGGCGCAGGGCCACGCGCTCACGTACGAGGAGATGACGGCCGGTTCGTGCTCGGCGGCGGCGCCGGTGCTCGTGGAGGGCCGCGCCATCGCGGCGGTCGGGATCGTGCTGGCCGCCCGGCGGGCCCGCGAGCTGCCCCGGCTGGTGGAGCCGCTGCGCGCGGCCGCGGCGGGCATCGCCCGCGCCGCCGCCCCGTCGGCCGGGGGCTGACGGGCATGTCCGGGGCCTGGTGGGTAGGTGCTGGTCATGCTCATCATGCTGACGGGCGCGACCGGCACGCTCGGCCGGGCCGCGGTGCCCGCCCTCCTCAGGGCCGGCCACGAGATCCGGGCGCTGAGCCGGGAGGAGCAGCCCCGGCGTGACGTCACCTGGGTGCGCGGCGACCTGGCCACGGGCTACGGCGTGCGCGAGGCCGTGGCCGGCTGCGACGCCGTCGTCCACCTGGCCGCGCTGGACCGCGCGACGGCGGGCGACCTGCTGTCGCGGCCCGGCACCGCGCCCGGCGCGCTGACCGTCGACGCCACCGGCACCCGCGCGCTCGTCACCGCCGCCCGGGAGGCGGGAGTGACGCACCTGCTGCACGTCTCCGCCGTCGGGGCCGGGCGGTCCGGGCCCATGCGCCGCCGGGCCGAGGCAGAACGGTTCGTCAGGGAGAGCGGCCTGCCCTTCACCATCCTCCGCGTCACCCACCTGCACCAGCGGCTCGACCAGGTGCTGCGCGGGCTGGCCGGCTCGCCGGTGCTGCCGGTCGACCGGTCGCTGCCGTGGCAGCCGCTCGACGCGGGCGAGGCCGCCGCCCGGGTGACCGGCCTGCTCGCCGACGGACCGGGCCGCGCCGTGACCGAGTACGGCGGGCCGCACGTGCTGGCCACGTCCGAGCTGGTCAGGACCTGGCTGGCCGCCCGAGGGCTGCGGCGGCTGTGCCCGCCCCTGCGCTACCCGGGCAAGGTCGCCGCCGCCCAGCGCAAGGGCGCGCTGACCACCGACGCCATGCCGAGGGGCCGGATCACCTGGCACGACTACCTGAACCCGCCGCCGATGCCGTCGGAGGACTTCGCCGAGGAACACACCGCGTCGCCGACCAGCCCGGCGAACCAGCCCGAACGCGACCCCGACCGGCACGTCTACGGCGGCGACGAGGGCTACCAGCGGCCGACCCGCGGCTGACGCCGCAAGCCCCCATAATGGGGCAGTTATGCGGCCTCATGCTCTGATCAAGGACGTGGAACAGCTCGCGCACGGGCAGCGGTGCCGCCGCCTGGCCGAGCACGGACGGCGCCTGGCCGGCCGGCCCGAGCTGCGCGGCCTGCTCGACGGCCTGGCCCGGCTCGGCCCGTACGAGCGCTTCCTCGCCGTGCGGCTGGCGGCGGCGGCCCGCGACCTCCCCCACATCGCCCGGGCCACCGGCGACCCCGACCCGGACGTCGGCCGCTACGCGATCGTCTCGGCGGTCAAGCTCGGCGCCCCGGACGAGGTCGTCGCGCGGATCGTCCGCACCGGCCCGGCCGCGCGGCGGGCCGAGGTCTACCGGGCGATCCGGCGTCACGGCCGCGGCGACCTGGCCGCGCTGCTCATCGACGACGTGCGGCAGCGGTGGGGAGACCGCGAGGCGGCGAGCCTGCTCCCGGCCTGCCCCGCCGATCTGGCCGCCGCCCTGCTGCCCGGCCTGGAGCACGCCGTGCCCAACTGGCGCACGCTGGCCAGGCGGCACCCGCTGCTCGTGCTCGGGCACGCCGAATCGGCGCTGGCCGGGCTGCCGCTCCCGCTCCGCCCGGCGTGGTGGCTCACGCGCGGCCCCGGCGTCGAGGCCGCCGCCGCGCACGCTCCCGGACGCGTGATCACCGTGCTGGAGCAGCACTGGAGCCCGCGCGGCGCCCGGTGCGTGAGCCTGCTGCTGAAGGCCGACCCCGACCGTACGCTCGCCCTCTACCTGGTCCCCGGGCGGCAGGCGCAGCTCGCCGGGCTGCTGCGGCGCGCCGCGATCCGGCGGCGGCTGGCCGCGCTGCCCGACGACCGGCTCGGCGAGGCCGGGCGGGCGGTGCGCGACCACGAGCCCGCGCTGATCAACCTGCTGCGGGCGGTGGCGCCGGGCCGCAGGGGGGCCGTGTTCGAGGCGGCGACCGCCGGCGTGGACCGGTCGCGGGCGCTGCCGTCGCCGTTCCTGCTGAACGTGCTGCCGCTGCGCCCGCGCGTCGCCGAGGCCCGGCGCATGCTCGGGCTGCGCGCCGTCGCCGACGACCCGGCGCGCACCCTGGAGATCACCGCCTTCCTGCCCTACGCCGACGCCGAGCCCGCCCTGCTGGCCGCGACCCGCCGGTCCGAGGGCGCCGACCGGGCCATCGGGTACGGCCACCTGATCGCCTGCGCCGGGCGCGACCGCGACCCCGCCGTGTTCATCCGCCTGCTCGGCGCGCTCGGGCGGCTGCGCAACGAACAGGACCCGGTACGCCAGGCCGCCCTCGCCGCACTGGCCGCCGTCCCGCCCCGGCTGTTCGCGGCCGAGCACGTGCCCGGCCTCGACCGGCTCGTCGAGGACGCGCTGGCCGCCCGCGACTGCTCCTACCACACCCGGCTCGCCCTGGCCCGCCTGGCGACCCGCGTCTTCGAGCAGGGGGCCGCGCGCGACGACCCCGCCCTGCTGGAGTACGGCCTGCGCGCCTTCGACCGGCTGACCGGCTACGTGGGCACCGCCTCGCTCAGCCACCTGTCGCGCGTGCTGCGGCGCGGCCAGGAGGTCACGCTGGTGCGGCGGCTCGCGCCCCACCTGGAGGCAGGCGGCCGCCGCGACCGGCACGAGCTGGCCTTCCTGCTCGCCAACGCGCTCGGGCGGCGCGGCCACGACCTGCCCGAGCTGCAACAGGCGCTGCGACGTGCCCTGACCGCGGTCAGCGAGCTCACCGCCATCGAGGCGATCGACCTCTGGCTGGAGCCGCCCCGCACCCGGGGCGAGCGCGTGGCCGGGCTGCTGGCCGCCGACCCGTCGACGGTGGCCGTGGGCAGCGTGTTCGCCGCGCTGGTGTGGCACCGCACCGACCTGCTGGACGCCGTCCTCGGCCGGCGCGCCCCCTCCGGCCGCTTCGCCAGGAGCGACGTGCGGCAGGTGCGTCACGTCCCCCGCCGGGCCGTCCTGCGGTGGACCGCCCGGCAGCGCGAGGCGTACGTGAAGCTGCTCGAACAGGTCGCGGGCCAGGGCGGCCTGCCCACCGGCGAGCGGGCGCACGCCGTGCGGTCACTGGGCGAGATCCCCGGCGTCGAGGCCGGGCGCCTCCGCCGCCACCTGGAATCGGACGAGGCGCTGCTGCGGCGGGCCGCGCTCACCGCGCTCCCGTGGACGGCCCGGCCCCAGGACGTGCTCGCCGCCCTGCTCGCCCGCGCGAGCGGCGACGACGCGCACGTGGCGGTGTACGCGGCGGCGCGGGCGGCCCGCTTCACCCCGCCCGCCGAGCTGGCGGCCGCCCTGGAGCCGGTGCTCGCCGGGGGCAAGGTCACCGCGCGCAAGGAAGCCGTCCGGCTCCTCGCCCGCCACCGCGCCCCCGGCGCCATCGGGACCCTGCGGGACCTCTGGCACGCCGACGGGCAGCACAAGGACGTCCGCGTGGCCATCGTCTCAGCCGCCCTCGGCCTCCTCCCCGCCCCGGAAGCCTGGCCCCTCCTACGCGAAGCCGTAGGCGCCCCGGCCGGCTCCCCGGCGAGCGACCCCTCGCCCTCCCCCGCGGACCGCGCGACGAACGGCGGCCCGGCCTCCCCGGACGGCGGTGTGGTGGGTGACGGTGCGGCGGGGGATGTGGCGGCTCCGGTGCTCGGGGTGCATCCGCTGGCGGTGCCTGAGCGGTGGCGGGTCGCGTACGGGGGGCTGGTGGTGGCCGCGACGCGGGCGCGGGACCGGCGGACGCGGCTGATCGCCGTCGAGACGCTGCCCCGCTGGGCCGCGTACGCGCCGGAGGCCGTGGAGCGGCTGGCCGGGCTTCTCTCCGGGCTGGACGAGACCGCCGGCTGGAGGGCCGCCGCGCGGGGGCTGGTCAGCGCGGCGTGCTCCGGGCACGGGACGGCCGAGCTGCGCGGGGCCGTACGGACGCTGGCCGCCGCGCCGGCCGAGCCCGACGCGGGCGCCGACCGCGACCGTCCGGCCGCCCAGCGGCTGGCCGCCGTCGTGTCGGACCTGTGCGAGGCGCACCGGGCCGACCGCGAGCCGGCGGCGGCGGTGGTCGCGGAGGTGGCCGCCGAGCTGCCCGCCCACCTCGCCGCCGAGCTCCTGGCCGCCACCGTCGACTGGGACGACCCGCACGCCGTGCTGGACCGGCTGACCCGGACGGTCCCGGGCGTCCTGGCCGCCGTCACGACGGCCCACGCCCTCGCCCGGTCGGCGGACGACGTCCCCGCCGACCGGGTCCTCCCCCACGCCCAGCGCCTCGCCGCCCTTCAGCCCCCGGACCTGGGGACGGATGAGGTGACGGCCGAGGTGGCGGCGTTGCTGGCGGTGGGTCTGGCGGCGGAGTGCGGGCCGCGGGCGGGCTGGCCGGAGCCGTGGCGGGCGCTGCTGCGCCAGGTGCGCGCCGACGGCCCCCGCGAGGCCGCCTACCAGGCGTCCCAGGTCATCACCGCAGACGAGTGACGACAGGCCGCATGACGGCGAGCCCGCGCAGGCGTCCACGCGGGCATCCACGCGGGCGTCAGGTCCAGGGGTCGTAGTCGGACTCCAGGGGCTCCTGCGGGGGCCGCCGGTCCTCCGGCACGTTCTGCAGGTTGACGCGGATCCGGTACCACACGCTGCTACGTCCGCGCATGCCGTCGACGAGCACGTCGGCGGGCTCCAGGAGGGCGGCCACGTCGGGGTGGCGGGCCTTCCAGCGCTCCAGCCCGGCCAGCGCCTCGTCCTTGTGCTGGGCCTTGGCGATCTCGATGACGGGCCGGGTCTGCACGCGGCGCCCGCTGCCCTTGGGCGGCTTGGGCGGCGGGCCCAGATCCTCGGCCAGCTCCAGCAGGCCGTCGAGGGAGCCGGGGTGGGTGTCCATGTCGGCCCACGGGTCGCCGAGCTCGGCCAGCCGCCCGGGCACGGTGGCGACCGTGTAGGCGGCCGGGTCGCAGCCGGGCACCTCGTCCCAGGTGAGCGGGGTGGAGACGCGGGCGTCGGGCACGGCGCGCACGGAGTAGGCGGAGGCGACGGTGCGGTCGTAGGCGTTCTGGTTGAAGTCGACGAACACGCCGTGGCGCTCCTCCTTCCACCACCGGCTGGTGGCCAGGCCGGGGGCGCGCCGCTCGACCTCGCGGGCGACGGTCTCGGCCGCCTTGCGCACCTGGGCGAACGGCCAGCGCCGCTCGATGCGGGCGTAGACGTGGAAGCCGCGCGAGCCGGACGTCTTGGGCCAGGCGGTCAGCCCGTGGTCGGCCAGCACCTCGCGGGCGACCTGGGCGGTGGCCAGCACGTCGGCCCAGCCGACGCCCGGCACCGGGTCGAGGTCGATGCGCAGCTCGTCCGGGCTGGCCAGGTCGTCGGCGCGGACCGGGTGCGGGTTGAGGTCGACGCAGCCCAGGTTGACCACCCACAGGAGCTGCGCCAGGTCGGTGCAGACGACCTCCTCGGCGCTGAGCCCCGAGCGGTAGCGCAGCTCGGCCACCTCGATCCAGGCGGGCCGCTTGGCCGGGGCCCGCTTCTGGAAGAACGGCTCCTCCTCGATGCCTTTGACGAACCGCTTGAGCACCATCGGCCGGCCGTGGACGCCGCGCAGCGCCGCCTCGCCGACCCGCTCGTAATAGCGGACCAGGTCGAGCTTGGTGATCCCGGCCTGCGGGAACACCACCTTGTCGGGGCTCGTCACGCGTACCTCGCGGCCGGCGACCTCGATGTCGGGCATGAGATCACGATACGCGCGCGGCCCGACATTCCCCGGGGCGGCGTGCGCGGGATCAGGGCCCTTCGGGGTCGACGGCGTCGCGGTCGGCCCAGAACGGTTCGACCAGTTCGCGCAGCCGCTCGGCGCCGACCCGTTCGAGCAGCGCGAGCGCGCCGACGTTGTCGGTGAGCTGCCGCATGCGGGTGACGCCGAACAGCACGGTGCAGATGGCCGGGTGGGTGAGCGTGAACGCGACGCAGAGCTGCGCCGGGGTGGCGTCCAGGTCGGCGGCGACCTCGGCGAGCCCCTTGGCGGCGGCCATGATCTGGTCGCGGATCCCGCCGGGGTCGCGGCCGATCTCGCGGGTCGGCGTCGCCCGGCCCGCCAGGATGCCGCCCTCCATGACGTCGGACGCCTGCAGCGAGATGCCCTCGGCGAACAGCGCGGCGAACGGCTCGCCGTCGGGGATGGAGCGGCGGCACGGGCTGTACTTGAGCTGGGCGAGCTGCGGCCCCGGCGAGCCCGCCTCCAGGGCGTGGTCGCGCAGCGTGCGGACCGAGGTGGCCGACCAGTTGTTGACGCCCCAGCAGCCGACGAGCCCGGCGGCCTCCAGGTCGGCCAGGTCGGCGGCGAGCCGCCGCAGGTCGAGGTCGGCGCGCCGGATGTCGCCCAGGACGACCAGGTCGGCCCGGTCGGCGCCGACGCGGAACAGGGCGCGTTCGAGCTGGTCGCGCAGCGGCTGCTCGGGGTAGCCCTCCAGCCAGAGCTTCTCCGACAGCAGGTAGTCGTCGCGGGCGATCCCGGCGGCGCGCACGATCGCCGAGAACAGCACGTCGGTGAAGACCGGCGGGTGCCCGGGGAAGCCGTAGACGCCGACGTCGAACAGGTTGATCCCCAGGTCGACGGCACGGCGCACGAGGGCGACCGCGTCGGCGAAATCCATCCGGTCGTAGGTGTGCCACGATCCCAGGGACAGGACGGAGGCTTCGGGGCCGCAGGTTCCGATCCTGCGGCGCGGCACGGTGGACATCTGTCTCCTCGTAGGTATGGGGGGTTCGTCAGGGCAGCCACGGGTGGATGACGGCCTTGACCTGGTCGAGCCGCGCCATCGACGCCAGGGCGGCGCTCGCCCCGCCGAGCCCGACCGGCTCGCTGAACAACTCGTCCCAGGCGAAGCGCGTACGGAAGGCGCGCAGGAACTCGACGGCCCGGTAGTAGTCGCCGACGTCGCCGTTGAGCGAGCCGAGCACGGTCAGCTCCTTGCCCATGATCGTGCCGAGCGGGATCGGGTCGGGGCGCGGGCCGGTGCTGCCGACGACGACGAACCGGCCGCCCCAGGCCGCCATGTCGACGGCCTCGGCCCCGACGCCGGGCGCGCCGGCCAGGTCGAGGACGAGGTCGGCGCCCCGGCCGCCGGTGGCGTCCAGGACGGCGGCGACCCGGCTCGCCGCGTCGCCGTCGAGCCCGACGACCACGTCGGCGCCGAACCGGCGGGCCAGCTCCAGCCGGCTGCCGGGCGCGCCGACGGTGATGACGGTGCCCGCCCCGGCGGTGCGGGCGACGGCGGTGGCGATGATCCCGAGCGCGCCGGCGCCCTGCACCAGCACGCTCGATCCGGGCCGTACGCTCCCGGCCCGCTCGAAGGCGTGCAGGACGGTCTTGACGGCGCAGCCGGCCGCGGCGGCCCAGGTGTCGGCGACGTCGTCGGGCAGCACGACCTTGAGCGCGCCGGGGGTGACGTAGGCGTGCCCGGCCAGCCCCGCCGTGGCGTACGGCCAGCGGTCGGCCCGCTGGCGGAACCCGTAGCCGCGGTCCGCGCAGGCGACGGGGGCGCGCAGCACGGTGCAGCCGTAGCAGCGGCCGCAGACGGACTCCGACCAGCCGATCCGGTCGCCCGCCTTGACGGGGCGGCCGAGGGCGTCGACGGTGCCGGGACCGGCGGCCTCGACGGTGCCGGTCATCTCGTGGCCCAGCACCATCGGCAGCATGCCGGGCCAGGACATGGCGCCGCTCCACAGGTGCACGTCGGTGGCGCACAGGGTCGCGCAGGTGATCCGGACGATCGCGGCGCCCGGCTCGACCTCGCCGGGCAGCGGCAGCTCCTCGATCACCAGCGGCTCGCCGTGCGCGCGCAGCACGGCGGCACGGGTGGAGGCGGGAACGGTCATGCTCTGCTCTCCTCTTGGGTCATCTGCTGTGGGCGGTGTCCCAGACCTCGTGCCGGCTGCGCCACCACAGCAGCACCACGATCACGAGGAACGGGACGACGCCCCGGTACTGCTGGATCGCGCTCAGCGACGCCGACAGGCCCTCCAGGCAGCCGAGGACGAGGCCGCCGGCGAGCGTGAGCGGCAGGCTGCGGAAGGCGCCGACCATGGCGACGGCGAAGGCGGTGGCGATGAGGTTGCCCAGCGTGGAGAAGTCGCCGCCGAGCCTCGGCGCCACCAGGAGGATCACCAGCGTGGTGACGGCGCCGATCGCCGCCCACACGCCGACGGCGAGCCTGGGCGCCGGGATGCCGACGACCTCGGCCGTGGCGGGCCGTTCGGACAGCGCCTGCAGCCGCAGGCCGACGAGCGTGCGGTTGAGCAGCAGCCCGACGCCCACCGTGATGAGCACCGCGAACGCCAGCGACACCAGCACCGACTGGGGCACCACGACGCCGCCGACGGTGAACGCGGGCGTGTCGAACGGCGCGGGGAACCGGCGCGCTCCCGTCGTCGTGCCGCCGAACAGCCGCAGGCCGATCGCCATGACGGCCACGTACACGGCGACGGTGACGGCGGCCTTGGTGCGCTCGTCGTGGTCGCCGAACCAGCGGACGAGCACGGCGCCCAGCAGCGCCGACAGCGCCGCCCCCGCCGCGACGCCGAGCGGCAGCGCCAGCCACACGCCCAGCCCGGCGTCCATGAGCGACACCATGACGAAGGCGCCCATCGCGCCGACGGCCGCCATCGTGAAGTTGACCACGGCGACCAGCCGGTAGGTCAGCACGACGCACAGCCCCAGCAGCGCGTACACGCCGCCGCTGGTCAGCCCGGCGACCACGGAATTCAGCATCGAGCACCTCCTGGGCGGGCCTGGCCGGTCACTTCCGGCCCGGGACGATGAAGTCCTCCGGCAGCACCTGCCACTTGCGGTCCTGCACCTTGACGAACCGGCTGCCCTCGATCGGGTTGTGCGCCTCGCCGGGGCCGAAGACGTACGGGGTGCCGACCATCGGGTAGTCGATCGGCCGCATGGTCTTGAACGCCTCCGTCACCGACGCCCGGGTGATCGGGCCCTTGACCGTCTTGAGCACCTGGACGAACACGTCCGCCGCCATCACCGCGCCCTGGCTGAACGCCGTCTTCTGGATCTTGCTCCCGTCGACGACCCTGGCCCAGCGGTCGTTGCCCGGCAGCGTCTCGTCCGTGTACGGCTGCCACTCCGTCCCGGCGTAGGCGTTCATGCCCTCCGGGATGACCTCCGCGTTGGCGTCGGTGTAGCTGTTGGCGCCCATGATGAAGTCCACGTCCTGCATGCCCTGCGTCTTGGCCTGCGCGAACCACGGGCCCACCTGCGCGTTGTAGAGCACCGCCTGGCAGCCCGCGCCCTTGGCCTTGACCAGGTAGGGCGTCGGGTCGCCCTGGCCCACCGAGGTGTCCTTGACCGTGAGCGTCTTGCCGGTGAGGTCGCTCCACTCCTTGATCGCGGCGTCGATGCCGCCGCCGCTGCCGGGCAGCGTCGTGTAGAACATGCAGACCTTGTCGTGCTTGAGCGTCTCGGAGGCGTAGTAGAGCATCGCCGTCAGCAGCTTGAACGGGCCCGGGTTCACCGGGGCGATGTTCGGGCTGGTGAAGCAGGCCGGGTCGACGCCGATCGCCGGGACGGACACGATGCCGGCGTTGCTGTAGGTCGCCCGGTTGAGACCGCAGTCGACCGCGCTCGACGAGCCGACGAGCGCCACCACCTCCTCCGACTCGATGAGCTCGATCGCCGCCTCCGTCGAACGCTGCGGGTTCATCGCGTCGTCCTTGCTGATGAGCTCCAGCTTCCGGCCCCCGATGCCGCCCGCGGCGTTGACCTCGTCGAAGACCGCCTTGACCGCCTGCGGGACCTCCGGCGTCTGGAACAGGCCGGTGATGCCGTTGATCGAACCCACCTTGATCGGGCCGTCGGCCCCGCCGCCCTCCCCCGAGCAGGCGGCGGAGGCGAGAACCAGGACGGCGGCGGCCGCCGCGGCCAGATGCGAACGCTTCATGTGAGGCACATCCTTCGTCTGGAGGGGTGGGGGGTTCAGGGCACCGGCACGTCCGCGGCGCCGAGGTAGGCGGCCATCACGGCCGCATCCTCGAGGACGTCACCGGTGGGCCCCGAGGCGATGACGTGCCCGAAGTCGAGCACCGTCACCTCCTGACAAGCGGCCCGGACGAGCTCCATGTCGTGCTCGACCAGGAGGATCGACACCCCGAAGCGTCTCGGCGCCTCCACCAGGCACGCGCCGAGCTTCAGGGACTCCGCCGCCGACTGCCCGGCGGCGGGCTCGTCGAGCAGCGCCACCCTCGGCCGCGCCGCGACCGCCGCGGCCACGTCCAGCAGGCGCCGGGTCCCGACGTCCACGATCGACACCGGCACCTCGCCCGGCGGGCAGCCGAAGAACTCCAGCAGCTCGTCCGCCTCCCGCCTGGGCAGTCTCCGGCCGGCGCCGATCGTCAGATACTCGTACTGGGTGAGCTCGGGGGCGATCACCGTCGTCTGGAACGTGCGGCGCAGCCCCCGGCGGGCCCGCGCCGCCGGGGCCAGCCGGTCGATCGGCTGCCCGGCCAGCGTCACCGTGCCCTCGTAACCGGCGACGAAGCCGGTCACGGCGGCGATGAACGTCGACTTGCCCGCCCCGTTCGGCCCGATCAGCCCCACCACGGCGCCGTCGGGCACGGTCAGGTCGACCCCGTCGAGCGCCACCACCTCCCCGAACCGCACCCGCAACCCCCGCACCGCCAACCCCGCGTGGCGGGCGCCAGGGGAACTCCCGGCCTGCGCGGCGTCCCCCGCCGCTGCGGCACCCCCCTGCGCCGTGGGCACGGCCTCGCCCCCGCCTGCGGCGATCACACGAGCCTCCGGCACGGGCTCCCGGACGTGCTCCGTACGGGCGACGTCGTCCGGGAGGCCATCGCCGGTCGCCGAGCCTGCGGCGGCTGAGGCGGACCCGCCACCGACGGCACCCGCAGCGCCGGAGGCGGCACCCCCGCCTCCCCCGGCCCCGCCAGCAGCGACGGGCGCAGGCGCCGGAGCGGGACCGTCGGTAGCGGGATCCCCGAGGCGAGGGGCCGCCTCGGATCCGCCTCCGCCCACTGCGGCGGAGACGGACCCGCCGCTGGCACCCGCAGCGCCGGAGGCGGCATCCGCGGCGCGGGGGGTCGCCTCCGCCCCGCCCGGTGCGGCGTCCGGGCGGGCCGCCGGCGCGGGCTCCTGCACGTGTTCCGTACGGGGGGTGTCCTTCACGAGGTCGCCGGAAGGGGCGCTCGCGGTGATGGGGGCGGTGTCCGGAGCGGAGGGTTCCTTGGAGGCGAGGAGTTTGCGGGCGGCGGCTTCGCGTCTGCGGCCGCGGGTCAGGTCGGTCTGGCTGACGCCGCCGCGTAACGCCAGGATGGCGAAGAGGCCGAAGAGCATCCCGCCGAGGTCCTGGGGCAGCTTGAGCTTCTCCATGACGGTCGCCATGGCCGCGCCGAAGACGCCGCCCATGACGGCCCCTTCGGCGTGGTGCGGCCCGATGAGGATCGCCACGGCGAACAGCGCCAGCGACTGGCCCATGGCGAAGTTGCTGGAGACGACGAGCCCGAGCTGTCCGGCCATCAGCCCGCCCCCGATGCCGGCGATGAAGGAGCTGATCGCGAACGCGGTGAGCTTGCTGCGGGCGACCGAGATGCCGTGGGAGGCGGCGGCGCGTTCGGAGTGGCGCAGTTCGAGCAGCGACCGGCCGAGCCGGGTCCGGTTGAACAGGGCCAGCCCGACGGCCAGCAGGGTGAAGACGAGGACGGCGAGGACGAAGTAGGCGCCGTTGGTGGCGAACAGGGAGGGCCTGGTGAGCGTCTTCAGCTCGGTGGTGCCGGGGAACTGGTTGGCGTTGAGCACGATGTCGGCCGAGACGGCGAAGCCGAAGGTGACGATGGCCAGGTTGACGCCGCGGATGCGGAGGGCGGGCAGCCCGATGGCGACGCCGACGGGGACGGCGGCGAGTCCGCCGAGCAGCAGCCAGAGCAAGAAGCCGCCGGGCGCGTCGGCGAGGTTGAGCCGGAGCACGACCCACGCGCCGATGGCGGCGAACGACATCTGGCACAGGGACATGACGCCGGCCCGTCCGACGATCACGCCGTAGCTCTGCATGATCACGGCGCTGACCACGGCGGTGATCGCGAGGTAGATCCAGTAGGGCGGCAGCAGCGCGGGCACCGCGAGGCAGGCCACCAGGGCGGCGCCGAGGCCGAGGCCGAGTGCGCGCCTGTCGACGAGGGTCATCGCGTCTCGCTCTCCGCCGCGGCGGCGACCGGCGCCGGCGGCAGGCCGAAGTAGAACTCGTGCAGCCGTTCGCTCCGGCCGCGCAGCTCGGCGCAGGGCCCGTCGTGCACCACGCGGCCCTTGCGCAGCACATAGGCGTGGGTGCCGATGTCCAGGGCGAGGTTGGCGAACTGCTCGATGAGGAGGACGGCGATGCCGAGGCCGACCAGGTCGCCGACGGCGTCCATGAGGCGGCGCACGACGACGGGGGCGAGGCCGAGGGACATCTCGTCGATGAGGACGACTTTCGGGCCGGAGACGAGGGTGCGGCCGAGCGCCAGCATCTGCTGCTCGCCCCCGGACAGGTGCCCGGCCTGCAGGCCGCGGCGGTTGCCCAGTTCGGGGAAGAGGTCGTACACCTTGCCGAGGTCGCCCCCGGCGACGAGCAGGTTCTGTTCGACGGTGAGGGTGCGGAAGACGGTGCGGGCCTGCTCGACGTAGCCGAGGCCGGCCTGGGCGCGCCGGTAGGTGGGCAGCTTGCCGATGGGCCAGCCGTCGAGTTGGACCGTTCCGGAGGTCACCGGGGCCAGCCCGGCGATGCCGTCCATGAGCGTGGTCTTGCCGGCGCCGTTGGCGCCGAGGACGACCGTGACGGCGCCGGGGGCGACGTCGAGCGAGACGTCGTGGACGACGGGGACCTCGCGGCGGTTGACGCCGACGCCGCGGAGGCTGAGGACGGGGGCGGTCATCAGAGCGCCCGCAGGGCGGCGATCACCCGGGCGTGCGCGTCGCGCGAGTCGGTCAGCTCGGTGGCGAGCAGGCCGAAGAAGCCGTGGATCAGCCCGTCGTAGCGGACGAGCTCGACGTCGACGCCGGCGTCGGCGAGGCGGCGGGCGTACTCCTCGCCCTCGTCGCGCAGCACGTCGCACTCGGCGCCCAGGACGAGGGCGCGGGGCAGCCGGGACAGGTCGGCGGCGCGCAGCGGCAGCAGGTAGGGGTCGTCGAGGTCCTTGACGTCGCGCGGGTAGGTGGTGAAGAACCACTCCATGCTGGCCCTGGACAGGAAGTAGCCGTCGGCGTAGGCGTCGTAGGAGGCGTAGCCGTCGCCGGGGTGGCCGACCACGGGCGAGACGAGGACCTGCAGGCGGATCGGGGGGCCGCCGAGGTCGCGGGCCTTGAGCGCGACGACGGCGGCCAGGTTGCCGCCGGCGCTCTCCCCGCCGACGGCCAGGCGCGCCGGGTCGGCGGCGAGGCGCTCGCCGTGCTCGTGGACCCAGCGCACGGCGGCGTAGCAGTCGTCGGCGGCGGCCGGATAGGGGTTTTCGGGGGCAAGGCGGTAGTCGACGGAGACGACGACGGCCTCCGCGCCGGCGCAGACGGCCCGGCAGGCGACCTCGTTCTCGTCGAGGCTGCCGATGGTCCAGCCGCCGCCGTGGAACCAGACGAGCGCGGGGAAGGGCCCGTCGCCCTCGGGGGTGTAGACGCGGACGGGGAGGTCGCCGGCCGGGCCCGGGATCACGGTGTCGGCGACGGCGCCCACGGGCTGCAGCCGCTCGGGCATCCGCCAGGCGCTCCGGAACCCCTCGCGCATGGCCTGAGCGTCGAACGCGACGACCGGGCCCTGGTCAGCGACGCTCATGCGGTCGATGATGGACTGCGCCTCGGGATGCAGCGGCATCGTTACCTCCGATCGCCCGGGTGCCTCGCTCAGGCACTCGAAAATCGTATCCGATTCCGTGTACGTTATTCGGAGCCGATCGGCGATGTCTAGAGCGAAGAGGAAGATGTTGCGCAACGAATCCCAGGACGAGGCCGACCTGGTGCTGACCGGGGGTCAGGTCCACACCGTCGACGCCGCCGACCGGGTCGCCGAGGCGATCGCGGTCCGGGGCGGCGCGATCGCCCGTGTCGGCACGGCCGGGGAGGTGGCCCCGCTGATCGGCCGCCGCACCCGCGTCGTCCCGCTGCGCGGCGCGTCGGTGCTGCCCGGCATCAACGACTCCCATCTGCACGGCGTGTGGCTCGGCACGATGTGGCCGTCCCTGCTCATGGACCAGCTCACCGGAGGCGGTCACGGCGACCCCCCGGCGGCGCCCGCGCGCTTGGAGACGAGCGCCGACCGGCGGGCCGCGATCCTGCGCACCGGCGCCCTGCTCGCGACGCTCGGGATCACCAGCTACACCGAGCCCGGCCTGGGCCCCGGCGAGGACGACGGGCCGAGCGGCTGCTTCGGCTCGGCGGCCCTGCGCGACTACGCGGACCTGGCCGCCGAGGGCCTGCTGACGGCGCGCGTCACCGCGTTGACGCTGTTCGGCGAGCTCGACGGCGCGAGCTCGCCCGCCGCCCTGCTGGAGGGCCTGCGCGGCTTCGCGCCGCCCGCCGCCGTGCCCGGCTGGTTCCGGGTGGCGGGGGTGAAGGTCTTCGCCGACGGCATCCCGCCGATGCGCACCGCCTGGACGGACGAGCCGTACGAGGACGGCACGTACGGGAGTCTGCTGGTCGACGGCGGCACCGACGACGAACGCGAGGCCGGGCTGGTCGCGATGATCGACGCGGCGCACGCGGCCGGGCACCAGATCGGCGTGCACGCGACGGGCAGCCGGGCGACGCGGGTCGTCACGCGCGCCCTGGCCGCCGCCCTGGCGCGCGACGGCCGGGACGCCCGCCACTATCTGATCCACGGCGACCTGCTGCACCCGGCGACGCTGAAGGCGATGGCGGCCGTCGGGATCGGGCTCAACACCCAGGCGGGCATCCCGGTCGCCACCGAGGACCTGCTGGTGGCCGCGCTGGGCCGCGAGGCGGCGGCGTACGCCTGGCCGGTGGGTGACGCGCTGGCCACCGGGGTGCCGCTCTGCCTCAGCTCGGACGCGCCCGTGCTGACGCCGGACTGGCGGGCGGGCATCGCGGCGGCGGTCACCCGGCAGGGCCCCGACGGGCGGGTGCGCGGGGCGGCGCAGCGGGTGGCGCTCGCGCGGGCGCTGCGCGCGTACACGATCACGCCGGCGTGGCAGGACGGCGCGGAGGCGTGGAAGGGGTCGCTGGAGCCCGGCAAGGTCGCCGACCTGTGCGTGCTGGACGGCGACCTGCTGCGGACCGAGCCCGGGGTGTTGCCGCAGGTCCCGGTCCGCATGACGGTGGTGGACGGCCGCGTCGTCCACGAGGTGTAGGAGCGCCGCCGCGACGCCGCCTGCCACGCCCTCGCGCCCGGCCGCCGCCCGCTCAGCGGACGTCGGCGCCCCAGGCGGCCTCCGGGTGCACGGCGTCGCGGTCGATCCAGAGCCCGGCCACGGCGGCGCGCAGCTCGTCGCCGTGCCGCTCCAGCAGGGCGAGCGCGCCGAGGTTGTCGTCGAGCTGGGCCCGCCCGCTGACCCCGACCAGCACGCTGGCCGCCGCCGGGTGGGCCAGGCAGAACGCGATGGCGAGCTGCGCGGGCGTGGCCCCGAAGGACTCGGCGACCCGGCGCAGCTCGGGGTAGGCGGCGCGAATCCGGTCGCGGATGCCGCCCGGGTCGGCGCCGATCTTGCGTTCGGGATGGAGCTTGCCGGCCAGGATGCCGCCCTCGAAGACGTCGGAGGCCTGCAGCCCGAGCCCGTCGGCGAACAGCCGCCCGTAAGGCTCGCCGTCGGGCACCGAGCGCCGGGCCACGCTGTACTTGAGCTGCGCGAACGCGGGCGGCGTCAGCCCTTCGGCCAGCGCGAAGTCTCGGGCGAGTCGCAGGTCGCGGGCCGACCAGTTGTTGACCCCCCAGCAGCCGAACCGCCCGGCCCGCACCAGCTCGGACACGTCCGTCACCACGGCGCGCAGGTCGAGCTCGCCGGCGAAGTCACCGAGGACGACGAGGTCGGCATGGTCGGTGCCGATGCGGTCGAGCGCGACCTCCGCCTGCCCGGCGAAGGAGAGCACCGGGTAGTCCCACAGCCAGAGCTTGCCGCACAGCAGGTAGTCCTCCCGGGCGACGCCCGCCTCTCTGACGGCCTGGCCGAAGATCACGTCGGTGACGGCGTTCTCGGCATGCGGGCCGAAGTCGTAATGGGCCACGTCGAACAGGTTGACGCCGCGCCCGACGGCCGTGCCGATCAGCTCGGCCACCTGCTCGCGCGGCATGCGGTCCCAGGTGTTCCACGAGCCGAGGCCGAGGACCGGGACCTCCGGGCCGCCGTCGCCGAGCCTGCGCCGGGGCACCTGACCTGAGAATTCCACGCCTGCCTCCCTTGGGGGTGGGTGCGGCCCCTGGCCGCCGTCCGCTGAATCGTATAGCATTCCCCATATCCTTCTGCCGTACAAGGAGTGCACCCCCCATGTCATCTCTCAACGGCCCCGAGCGGATCGTGCAGGTGGCCACCGGCTACATGGCCGCCAAGCAGCTCTTCGCGGCGAGCGAGGCGGGCCTGTTCCGCGCCCTGGCCGCAGGGCCCGCGTCCGTCGCCGAGCTCTCGGCCGCGACCGGCCTGCCCGAGCGCACCGCCCGCGTCCTGGCCGACGCGATGGCGGGCCTCGGCCTGCTGGAGCGCGACCACGGCCGCTACTCCAACGGCCCCGCCGCCGCCCGCTACCTCGCCGGGTCGGGCGACGACGTCGACCTGGGCCCGTGGCTGACGTTCCTCGACACGATCAGCTACGGGCACTGGCTCGGCTTCGGCGAGAGCGCCCGCACCGCCAAGCCCGCCCAGCTCGACCTGGGCGGCGACCGGATGCGCGTGTTCCTGTCGGGCGTGATGACCTACAACGCGCTGCACGCCAGGATGCTCGCCGGGCACTACGACTTCTCCCGGCACGAGCGGGTGATCGACTTCGGCGGGCTGTCCGGGTCGTTCCTGGCCGAGGCGCTGCGCGCGGCCCCGGGGCTGCGGGGCGTGTTCTTCTCCGGCGGCGACCTGGCCGTGCACGCCGGCAACACGCTGGTCGCCGCCGGGGTGGGCGACCGGGCCGAGGTCGTCGACGGCGACCCGCTCGACGGCGACGTGCCCGAGGGGTTCGACCTGGTGCTGCTGGAGCACGTCGCGCACCGCTACGACGCCGCCCAGAACCTGCGCATCGCCGAGCGGGCCCGCCGGGCCGCCACGCCGGGGGCGACGCTCCTGCTGCTCGACTTCTTCCTCGACTCCGACGACCGGCAGCGGCCGCTCGACGCGCTGCACGCCGCCGAATACCTGGTCATCGACGGCACCGTCGTCTACCCGGACGACGAGGTGCGGGGCTGGCTGCGGGCTGCCGGCTGGGAGCCGGTCGAGACGCGGACCCTGCCGGGCAGCCCGCGCGTCATCGTGGCGGAGGCCCGATGAACGGCGCAGGCCCGGGGAGTGGCGCAGGTGGGGGGCGGGTGGTCGTCGTCACCGGGGCGGCCAGTGGCATCGGCCGGGCCGTCGCCGGGGCGTTCGCCGAGGCCGGGGAGCGGGTCGTGATCGCCGACGCCGACGGGGTGGCCGCCAAGGCGGCGGCCGGCGAGCTGGGCGCGCTCGCCGTGACGATGGACGTCACCGACGCCGCGTCGGTCGCCGACGGCCTGGCCGTGGTGGCCGAGCGGCTCGGCCCGGTCGAGGTGCTCGTGAACAACGCGGGCGTGGTCGCGGGCGGCGGCCCGCTCACGGACCTGCCGCTGGAGGTGTTCGACCGGGTCGTGGCCGTCAACCTACGCGGCACGTTCACCGTCACGCAGACCGCCGCCCGCCAGATGATCGCGGCCGGCCGGGGCGGCTGCGTCGTCAACATCAGCTCGATCGGCGCCCGCCAGCCCACGGCGGGCCTGGGCCACTACGAGGCCACCAAGGCCGGCGTCGACGCGCTGACCAGGACCGGCGCGCTGGAGCTGGCCGGGCACGGCATCCGGGTCAACGGCGTGGCCCCGGGCCCGGTGCACACGCCGATGACGGCCGGGCTGATGGCCGACCCGCAGGCCCGCGCGGCCTGGGAGGCGCGCATCCCGCTGGGCCGCATCGCCGAGACGGGCGACGTGACGCCGCTCGTGGTGTTCCTCGCCTCGCCCGCCGCCCGGCACATCACGGGCGTGGTGGTGCAGGTCGACGGCGGGCAGCTCCTGGTCTGAGAACACGCGTGCGGCGCACCGGGCCACGCGGGCCGGTGCGCCGTACGAGCGGTCAAGGTCGCACGCCGGTCAGGGCCGCCCGGGCGGGTCAGAGGGACTGCGGCGACAGGTGCGCGTTGTGCAGCGCGTCGGCGGTCGCGATCTTGTGCGCGCACGCCACCCGTTCGATCTCGGCCCCGGGCGCGCCCGCGGCGATCAGGTCGAGCAGGTGCTCGTGCTCCTCGACCGAGCGGCGGGCCCGCCCCGGCACGTGGCCGAAGGACGAGCGACGCATGTGGTCGAGCCGCGCCCACTCCGCCTCCAGCAGCGCCCGCAGGTGCTCGTCGGGGCAGTGCTGGTAGATCGAGAAGTGGAACTCGCGGTTGAGCGCGGTGAACGACGGCGGGTCGAACTCCTCCAGCGCCGCCACCATCCGCGCGTTGATCTCGCGTGACTGCTTGAGATGGGACGCCTTCATGCGCGGCGCGGAGATCGCGGTGGCGTAGCCCTCCAGCCGCGCCAGGACCTGCAGCGAGTGCTCCACCTGGGCGGAGTCGAACATGGCGACCCGCGCGCCGATGTTGCGCACGATCTCGACCAGCCCGTCGGACTGCAGCCGCCGCACGGCCTCGCGCAGCGGGATGGTGCTGACCCCGGTCTCGCGGGCGAGCTGGTCCATGACGAGCCGGTAGCCCGGCCCGTACGTGCCGTCGATGATGCGCGAGCGGAGCAGCTCATAGCTCAGCTCGGCCTTGGAGGCCCTGGCCCGCGCGGACCCCTTCGCGGAACTCACCGATGTCCCCTCACTCTCGGCCGGACGCTGGGCCACCACGGACGACCGGCGGCAGGCGGCCGGACGCCGGCGCCTGCTCCGCCGGTCGTTCTCTGCTTGATCACTGTAGGAGCACCCTCAGGACGGCGTCGCGGAACCCGGCGCCGGCGAGGGCCTGGAAGTGGTCGCCGGGAACCGTGACCGGCTCCGTGGCGCCGGCCAACTCGACGATACGCCCGATCCCGTCGCTCATCACGTCGTCTTTTCCCACCACGAACACCGGCGGGCGCTCGCCGCCCCACGCGCGGGGCTCGAACGGGGTGTCGCGCAGCCCTTCGACGCAGAGCGCCAGCCCGGCGGCGCGTTCGCCGGCGGCGCGCGCCAGGCCGGCGATCGCCGAGGTGAGCGGGTCGGCGGGCTCGCCCTCACCGGCGACGGCCCGGCGCAGGGCGGCCACGTCGACGGCCGCGAACGGCTCCACGGGGCTGAGCCCGCCGAGCACGGCGCGGCGCACGCGGCCCGGGGCCACCTCGGGCAGCTCCCAGGCGAGCCGCGCCCCCAGCGAGTAGCCGACCACGTCGAACGCGTCGAACGCGCCCCCGGCCGGAGCCGGAACTCCGGCCAGGGCCTGGTCGAGGGCGGTCACCAGGGCCGCGGCGACGGCCTTGGCGCCGGCGCCGGCGGGCGAGGCGGGGGCCGGGCTGTCACCGTGGCCGGGCAGGTCGGGCGCCACCACGACGCGCCCGGCGGCGGTCAGCGCGCCGGCGATGCCCGTCTCGGCCCAGTCGCGCCCGCCGTCGGAGCCGAAGCCGTGCACGAGCAGCACGGGCGGCGCGTCCGCGGCCCGATCGGGAGTGAACACCCGCACGGCCAGGCCGGCACGGTCCCCCATCGCTTCACACCTTTCCCCGCCAACTTTCGCATACGATATCGGATCGTAGCTTAACGGTCTCAGTTCACGATTTCGGGCACCGGGAAGTCGACCACGACCTGACCGGTGCCGCTGCTGCCGAAGTACGGGCACAGCTGCTCGCCCTTGCCCGTGTAGCGGTCCCAGCCGAGCAGGCCGAAGAGCATCGCGGTGTCGGCCATCGCGCCCTCCCCCGTGCAGCGCTCGTTGTAGTCGGGCAGCATCCTGAGGAACTCGGCGATCCTGCCCTCGGTCCACATGTCGAGCACCGACAGGTCGACCTTCCGGTTGATCTCGCTGCTCACGTCGTTGAGCAGCGACTCGGCGATCTCGTTGGGCGGGAAGGCGTGCGAAAGTGAGCCGCTGGCCAGGAAGGCCACCTTGCGGTCGCTGCGCCGCACGGCACGGGCCAGGGCCTCGCCGATGCGGCGGTTCTCCTCGATCGAGGAGTAGATGTTGCAGCCGATCGGCAGCACGCGGACGGCCGGGTCGCCGTTCATGAAGTACATCGGCACCAGCGTCGCGTACTCCAGGCCGAGGTCCTTGTAGGTGTGGACGCGGGCCTTCTGGCCGCCGGCGACGATCTCCTCGCGGATCAGCTCGGCCAGCTCGGGGTCGCCGGGATAGTCGTACTCCAGGTCGTGGATGAAGTGCGGCAGCTCGTGGCTGACGTAGGAGGCGCGGTGGCGCTCCTTGCCGTTGAGGTGGAAGCCGATGCTGTTCATCCAGTGGGTGTCGGCGACGAGGAAGGTGTCGGCGCCGCGCTCGCGGGCCCGCTCGCCGACCTCGGTCAGCGCCAGCTCGGCGGGCCTGCGGATGCCGAAGTGCTCACCCGGCTGGATGGACAGCCAGATCGACGGCACATGTGTGATCTTCGCCGCCAGGACGATCTCTCCCATCACGCCCCTCCAGGTGGTACGGGTCCCGTCTCCCGGCCCAGGTGGCGGCCTCGTGGCCACTCCGGGGCCCTGCCGGGCATGGCCAATCATGTACGAATTCAAATATCTTTGTCTATAGCTCTCCCTTGATCCCTCGGATATCATTCACGATGTCCTATATGATTTGGGAGCTGATGTGGCACACCCGCTCGGCCTGACGCCATCCAAGATCATCGCGGTCCACCTCAACTACCGCAGCCGCGCGGCCGAACGTGGGCGCATCCCGGCCGTCCCCTCCTACTTTCTCAAGCCGCCGTCCTCGCTGTCCTGGTCCGGCCGGCCCGTCGTCCGGCCCGCCGGGTGCGACCTGCTCGCCTTCGAGGGCGAGATCGCGCTCGTCATCGGCGAGCGCGCCCACCGCGTCCCCCGCGAGCGGGCGCTCGGCTGCGTGGCGGGCTACACCGCGGCCAACGACTTCGGCGTCTACGACTTCAAGCACGCCGACCAGGGCTCCAACCTGCGGGCGAAGGGGCAGGACGGCTACACGCCGGTCGGCCCCGCGATCCTCACCGGCGCCGACCCCGCCGCGCTGCGGCTGCGCACGTACGTGAACGGCGAGCTCGTCCAGGACGCCGGCACGGACGAGCTGCTGTTCGGCTTCGACCTGCTGATCGCCGACCTGTCGCGGCTCATGACACTGGAGCCCGGCGACCTCGTCCTGACCGGCACCCCGGCCGGCTCCACGGTCGTGCGGCCCGGCGACGTGGTGGAGGTGGAGCTGGAGGGCGCGGGCCGGCTGCGCAACGAGATCGTCGCCGACCCGGAGCCGCTGCCCGCCTGGGGCGCGCAGCCCCGCGCCACCGGCGAGACCCGCGCCGCCGCCTTCGGATCCGCCGCGGCTGCCCGTACGGAAGCCCTCGACGAGGAGACCGCGGCGGCGCTGCGGTCGGTGTCGACCGCCACGCTGTCGTCGCAGCTGCGCAGGCGCGGCATCGACCACCACTTCGTCGAGGGCGTCCGCCCCACCCGGCCCGACCTGCGCATGGTCGGCGTGGCGCGGACGCTGCGGTACGTGCCGTTGCGCGAGGACGTGTTCGCCGAGATCGGCGGCGGCATGAACGCCCAGAAGCGCACCGTGGAGGAGATCCGCCCCGGCGAGGTCCTGGTGATCGAGGCGCGCGGCGACCACGGCGCGGGCACGCTGGGCGACATCCTCGCCCTGCGGGCGCTGCGCCGGGGGGCGGCCGGGGTGGTGACCGACGGCGGGCTGCGCGACAGCCCGTCGTTCGGGGCGCTGGACCTGCCCGCCTACTACGCCGTGCCGCACGCCGCGGTGCTGGGCCGCCGGCACGTGCCGATGGACTCGCAGGTCCCGGTGGCCTGCGGCGGCGTGCTGGTCATGCCCGGCGACGTGCTCGTGGGCGACGCCGAGGGCGTGGTCGTCATCCCGCCCGGCCTGGCGGCCGAGGTGGCGCGCGACGCCGCCCGGCAGGAGGACGAGGAGCGCTTCATCTACGAACGGGTGGCCGCGGGCGCGTCCGTCGACGGGCTCTACCCGATGAACCAAGCCTCGCGGGAGGCGTACCAGGCGTGGCGTGACGCCCGGTGACGACCGCGCGCAGGTCTGATCGTGCAGCAAGGAGTGATCACATGAAGTTCCGTTCGGATCCGGCGACCATCCGCGGGTCCATCGCCCCGGTGGTGACCCCGTTCACCGAGGACGGCGAGCTCGACGTCGACTCGCTGCAGGCGCTGGTGCGCTGGCAGTTCGACCGGGGCTCGCACGGCATCTCCACCGGCGGCTCCACCGGAGAGCCCGGGGCGCAGAGCGTCGAGGAGCGGATCGCCGCGATGACGGCGGTGGCCGAGGAGACCGCCGACCGCGTGCCGTTCCTGCCGGGCACCGGCTCGGCCAAGCTGGACGAGACGCTGCGCCTCACCGCCGAGGCCGAGCGGCTGGGCGCCGACGCGGCGCTCGTCATCACCCCCTACTACGCGCGCCCGACGCAGGAGGCGCTGTTCCGCTGGTACGCGACGGTGGCGGCGGAGTTCCCCGGGCTGCCGATCGTCATCTACAACGTGCCCTCGCGCACGGCGGTGGACATCGCGCCCGAGACCGTCGCCCGGCTGCGGCGCGCCCACGACAACATCGTGGGCATCAAGGAGACCACCAAGGACTTCGAGCACTTCTCCCAGGTGCTGCACCGGTGCGGGCGCGACTTCCTGATGTGGTCGGGCATCGAGCTGCTGTGCCTGCCGCTGCTGGCGATCGGCGGCGCCGGCTTCGTCAGCGCCGCGGCCAACCTCGCCCCGGCGGCCGTGGCCCGCATGTACACCGCCTACACCGAGGGCGACCACCGCACCGCCCTGGACCTGCACTACGCCCTGCACCCCCTGGTGGAGCTGCTGTTCGTGGAGACGAACCCGGCCCCGGCCAAGTGGGTGCTGGAGCGGCGCGGGCTGATCGCCTCCGGGCACGTCCGGCCGCCCCTGATCACGCCGACCGAGGCGGGCGCCGCCCGGATCGAGGAACTGCTGGCACAGAGCGAGGAAGTCGTCCGATGAACCTTGAGCACTACATCGACGGCGCGCACGTGCCGAGCGTGTCCGGCGCGACCTTCACCGCGCTGGAGCCGGCCACGAACCGGCCCTACCTGACGGTCGCCGCCGGCGGTCCCGAGGACGTGAGCGCCGCCGTGTCGGCCGCGCGCAAGGCGTTCACCGACGGGCCGTGGCCCCGGATGACGGGCGAGGAGCGGGCCGCCGTGCTGCGCGCGATCGCCGCCGCGATCGAGACCCGCGACGAGAGCATCGCCGCGCTGGAGTGCCGCGACACCGGCCTGCCGATCGCGCAGGCACGCGGCCAGGCCCGCCGGGCCGCGCAGAACTTCCGCTTCTTCGCCGACGTGATCACCACGCTCGGCGAGGACGTCTACCGGGTCGGCTCGGCCCAGCTCAACTACGTGGTGCGCAAGCCCGTCGGGGTGGCCGGGCTGATCACGCCGTGGAACACCCCGTTCATGCTGGAGACCTGGAAGCTCGCGCCCGCGCTCGCGGCAGGCTGCCCGGTCGTGCTCAAGCCCGCCGAGTGGTCCCCGCTGTCGGCCGGCCTGCTGCCGGAGATCATGGAGGAGGCCGGGCTGCCCACCGGGGTCTTCAACCTGGTGCACGGCATCGGCGAGGAGGCCGGCGCGGCGCTGGTCGCGCACCCCGACGTGCCGGTGATCTCCTTCACCGGCGAGACCGGGACCGGCCGCACCATCATGCGCGCGGCCGCCGACGGGCTGAAGACGCTGTCGATGGAGCTCGGCGGCAAGTCGCCGCTGGTGGTGTTCGACGACGCCGACCTGGAGCGGGCGCTCGACGCCGCGGTCTTCGGCGTGTTCTCGCTCAACGGCGAGCGCTGTACGGCCAGCTCGCGCGTCCTGGTGCAGGACACGGTGTACGAGGAGTTCGTGACGCGGCTGGCGGCGCGGGCCACCCGCGTCCGGGTCGGATCGCCGGACGACCCCGCCACGGAGCTGGGCGCGCTCATCCACCCCGAGCACCACGCCCGGGTGATGGAGTACGTGCGGACCGGCGTGGAGGAGGGCGCCCGGCTCGTGGCGGGCGGCTCGCGGCCCGAAGCGCTGCCCGACGGCAACTTCCTGGCCGCCACGGTGTTCGCCGACGTGACCCCCGGCATGCGGATCTTCCAGGAGGAGATCTTCGGGCCGGTGGTGTGCGTCACCCCGTTCGCCACCGAGACCGAGGCGCTGGAGCTGGCCAACGCCACCCGCTACGGGCTGGCCGCGTACCTGTGGACCAACGACCTGCGCCGCACGCACCGGCTCGCGCAGGGCATCGAGGCGGGGATGCTCTGGGTCAACTCGCAGAACGTGCGCGACCTGCGTACCCCGTTCGGCGGGGTGAAGGCCAGCGGGCTGGGCCGGGAGGGCGGGCGGCACAGCATCGACGTCTACACCGAGTCGCACATCGTGCACCTGGCGACCGAGGACCTGCCCATCCCCCGCTTCGGGATCGCGGAGCCGGCCTGAGCATCCTTCGGCCGGCGGGGAAGCGGTGCGGGCGGTGACGAGCGCCGTCCGGGTGAGGAGGGGGCGGGCTGGTCGCCCGCCCCCTCCCTGGCTTTCGACCGCGCTACGCCCGCACGTCCAGCCGGACCAGCGCACCGATCTCGACGAGCTGGTCCGGCAGGGCGAGGTCGGCCACCCCCAGGACCGTGCTCGTCGGACGGTGCTCGCCGACGTACTCGGCGTGCAGCCGCGCGGTCGTGTCGAAGTTCTCCCGCAGGTTCCTGACCAGCACGGTCGTCTCCACGATCTGGCCGCGGGTGGCGCCGAAATGCGCCAGCACCAGGTCGAGGTTGGCCAGCGTGGTCTTCATCTGCAGCTCGAAGTCACCGGCGCCGACGAACTCGCCGGCGGCGTCGTGCGAGAGCTGCCCCGAGACGTACAGCGTGTCGCCGGCCTGCAGCGCCTGGCTGTAGCCGTACGCGTCCTCCCACGGCACACCGAAGCGGAACGTTCTGGGCTTGACGGTCACGACGTACCCCCTGCCTACCGTGTGATCCGCACCCGGGGCGGGAGCACCGGAGACGCTGCGATGATCATCACGTGCCGCTGAACGCCGCCACCTCCCGGCGCATTCCTTCCGCCACGCCTTGGACCCTATGAATTGCCGTCACGTTACGTGTTCATCATGTAACAATGAGCTTCATGCCGTCCCCTCCACATGACGCGCTCGTCTCCATGTTCCGCGACCGGCCGCAACTGGCGGTGGAGATCCTGCGCGACCTCATCGGGAAACAGCTCCCCGAGACTCCTCTCGTGCGGGTGGAGCCCAACACGTTCAACACGCGGCCCTCCGACGACTTCGACGCCGACCTCGTCCTCTCCATGGGCCCGCCGCAGTCCCCGGCCCACGCCATCGTCGTCGAGATCCAGCAGGACACCTCCAAGGACCCCAGGAAGCTGGCCCGCTACGCGGCCTCGCTGTGGCTGATGATGCACTGCGACGCCACCGTCCTGGTCGTCTGCCCCAACCGGGCCACCGCCGCCCACTACATGCGTCCCGTCGACTCCGGGCTGACCGGCTACCGCCTGCACCCCTGCGTCCTCGGCCCCGACTCCATCCCCGCCATCACCGACGCCAAAGAAGCCACCGCCCACCTCGACCTCGCCACGATGTCCGTCATGGTCCACGGCCGCAACCGCAAGGTCATCGAAGCCTTCGCCACAGCCCTGACCGACACCGCCGACGATCACGCTCCGCAGTACTATGAATACGCCTACAGCATGTCCGCGCCGGAGATTCGCCAGCTCCTGGAGGAGATCATGACGTCCACCACCTGGCCCGTCTACAGCCCCTTCGCCCGCGAACACTTCGGCCGCGGCAAGGAGGAAGGCAAGGAGGAGGAAGCCGCCAAGCTGGTCATCCTCGTACTGACCGCCCGAGGCTTCACCCTCCCCGACCAAACGCACACCCAGATCACCACCTGCAAAGACCTCAACCAGCTGGAAACCTGGGCCACCAGAGCAGCCACCATCCAAACTCTCGACGACCTGTTCGCCTGAGGTCAGAAGTGGCCGAAGTCCCCGTGCCGCCCGGCCCCGGCCCGGAATCGGGCCGCGCCTCCGGCCACACCTGGCAGGGAGACGAGCCCGCGGCGTACCTCGTTGCGCATCGCCTCCGCCGGGGGCAGCCCGTGCTGCTCCAGCACTGACATCCGGTCCCCCCGCAGGCATTCCTGCGGGAACCGGGCGATCTCTCCCGCCAGTTCCTCGGCGTGCCGCCGTGCGGTCCCGCCCGGCACCAACCGGTTGACCAGCCCCATCTCGTACGCCTCCCGCGCCGGGACGGGGCGGCCGGTGAGGATCAGGTCCATCGCCCGGCTCTGCCCGATGAGACGCGGCAGCCGTACGGTGCCGCCGTCGATGAGCGGCACGCCCCAGCGGCGGCAGAACACGCCGAACACCGCGTCCTCCTCCGCCACCCGCAGGTCGCACCAGAGGGCCAGCTCCAGCCCGCCGGCGACGGCGTGCCCGGCGACGGCGGCGATCACCGGCTTCGTCAGCCGCAGCCGCGTCGGCCCCATCGGCCCGTCGCCGTCCTCCCCGACGTGGTTGTCCAGCGCCTTGAGATCGGCGCCCGAGCAGAACGTGCCGCCCTCCCCCCACAGCACGGCCACGGCGGCGTCGGACGCGTCGAACTCCCGGAACGCGTCGGCCAGCGCGGCGGCGGTCTTGCCGTCGACGGCGTTGCGTACGCCGGGCCTGCTGAGCACGACGGTGGTGACGGGGCCGTCGCGCTCCACTCGTACGGTCATGGGTGCCTCCCTGGATCCCTCGCCACGCCTCACGCTACGGCGGAAGCCGACGCCATACCAGGCCGATTCGTCCCTACAGAAGGGCACCCAGTTGCCGAATCACGTGGCCGTGGCCGATCAGGCGGGCTTGTCCAGCAGGATTGGCTTGAGCTGGCGGAAGAATTCGGTCGCATCCGCCAGGGAGTCGCGGCCCGGCGCACTCGTATAAATGTTGACGCTGAGTAAACGCTTATAGTCGGGTGTCCATCCGTAGACGAAGGAGATGGTTTCGTTCTGGGCGTTCTTCCGCCGCGCCGCGAATCCCGGGCCCAGCGCGTCTGGCAGGTCGTTCCCCTTGGTGGTCAGTTTGGTGTGCTCCAGGGCCTCCGCGTCGTGCGGGGAAGGGTCCAAGACTTCGATGACAAGCCCCAGCTTGCCCTCCGGAGTCAAGTCCTCGGCTACTGAACAGGACGCGAACCGTCCCTTGTCCATCTTCGTGCGCACGGCTGTGAAGTCTTTGAAACCGGTGGCGATCTCAATGGCGTTCGCAGAGATGAGTTCGCATTCTTGCGGGGCGGCGGCGATGTCACCCAGCGGCCGTGTGTCCGGTGGCACGGCTGGAGGAGGCGAGCATGCAGCTGCGAGAGTGAGGATCGCGACAACGGGAGCTGTACGCAGTTGGATTCTCATTTCCCAGGTCCGCTGTAGCTGCTTATGGCTTCCTTGAACCCGAGCGCGATGGACTCGTCCGGGCGGCCGAAGACGCGGCCTGTCTCGTTCAGTCTCAGCCATTCGTCGTAGGCGTCGCGCTGATCGGCATTCATTTCGGCCCAGGGTTTGATTTCGCCGTCCACCATGAAGTGGCCTTTGGACCCCGGGGAGAAGTCCTCGTGACGGTAGGGATGCGTCTTGGCCGGCACGGACCCGTCTCCGAACAGGCCGTGGCGCATCATGACGGACGCCGTGAGGTCGGTGAACATGTGCTCGGCCGCTCCCATGGCGCTGTCCGCGTCCTGGCGGGCCCGGTCCTCGTTGTTGGACTTGATGTTTCCGAAGATCGCACTCTTGGCCTCGTCCACCAGAAGTCCGACGAACTTCCCTTGCGGCCCCGGAGCCAGCCCCACGACCTTCTCCGTCATTTCCTTGAAGGCCGCGACGCGGGCATCGCTCTCCTTCGCTGCGCCGATCTTGGAGATGTTGGCCGCATCGGTGATCACCCAGGTGGTCATGCTGAGCCCGCGTGCCGCCCGGGCGAACTCCTCGCCCCCGCTACGGCTCATGCGCTCTTCGAGTATGTCCTGACGCGCTGCGTCGAGTTGTTGCTGTGTGGCTTCCGGGTGCTGCTGCCGCCATTTCGTGAAGTCGGCCTCGACCTCCTTCGCGGTCTTGGCAGCCAGTTCGTCCAGCATTTTGGCGGCGTACAAGCCGTGTGCGGCGGTCACGGCCTGAAAAGCGCCCTCGTCGGCGAACGCCCACGTCGTCGCCTGTTTGAGCTCCGTCGCAGTGAATTTGGCTCCGTACGGCCCGGTGCCCTGCAGGTTCTTGTCCGCATCCTGGTCCGTCACCACGCCGGGCATCTTGGTGGTGAAGGACTGTGTGTCGCGGTGTACGTCACCGATGTACTGGGCCAGGACGTTGCCGAGGTGGGTGCGGGTGTCGGGCAGGTTCGCCTGGACCTTGGGGTCCTTCCAGAAGTGGACCGCCCAGGAGGCGATGAGCGCGGACTTGTAGCCGCGCGAGCTGCCGGGAGGCAGGTCGTGATCGCGGAACTCGGTGCTGGCCGACTGGATGGCCCAGCCGAGTTCCGCGTTCGCGTCGCCGTCCCAGTGGTGTTTCCGCATCAGGTACGCCAGCGGTCTGCGCTGCGGGTCGGTGAAGAAGTCCTGGGCGACGGCGGGATGGTGTGCCAGCGCCACCAGGGCGGTGCCCATGGGGCTGAGGTCGCCGGGTGAGATGTCCTTGGGGCCCGGCATGGTCCAGACATCTCGCGGAAGGCTTGGGTCAGGCGGGTGGGCCACGTCCTTGTCGTACAGTTTCTGGACCACCGAGAGCAGGAATCCGTGGTCGAATTCGCCGTCCTGGAGCAGTCTTTTGACGGCGAACGCGTCCTGAGGGCTTTCGATGCCGTCGACCAGTTGGTCGGCGTAGTTGTCGGGGAGCTTCATCTGGCCGACCCCGCGTGAGGCCGTGCCCAGGATCTTGCTGAGCATGGTGGCGAGCCTGTCCTGGGTCGCGACGTCGCGCTGGGAGGGGCGTCCCGAGGGCGGGAGTTCTGCCCCGTACGCCCTGTTGATCAGGGCTTTGAGCTCGCGGGGCGGGATCTCCTTGGCGAAGGCCACGGCGAAGTACGGATCGTTCTTGTGCCGTTCGAGCTCCGCCACCGTCTTGGCGTCGAGGGAGTGGCTCTTGATCTGGTCACGAAGCTTCGTGGCCAGGGTCTTGGCCGAGGCCGCGCCCTCGGCGGGCGACTTGGACAGCCAGGCCGATTCGTTGGCCCAGAGGACGCCGCCCTTGCCGGACTTCCGGTCCGGCTCGGCGAGGATCAGGTCGAGGCGGCCCTGGAGCGAGGGGATCTGGTCGCTCAGCTGACGGCCGATGGCCTGCAGGGGGCCCGGTCCCCACAAGGGGATGTCCAGGGAGGTCAGGGCGCGTTCTACCTGGCGGCCGACGTCTGGCAGGGTGTCGCCGGCCCGCTTCATGCCGTTGATGAGCTGGGTCATCAACGTGGGGTTGATGCCGACCATGGGACTCATCTGGCAGGCGCTCCCCTGGTCGGATCGGACGGCTGGACGGAGTCGAGCAACGCCAGAGCCTTGGCGAAAAGGTCCTTGAACGCCCGGTCCCAGCCGCGCAGGTCGGTGATGAGCCGGTCCCCGGCTTCGCCTTTGAGCGCGCCGCCGTCGACCAGGCGAACCAGCGCGATCAGGTCATTGGCATGCTCTTCGCGTAGTCGCTCGATGTGCCGTCGAGCGGCTTCGATCTCTTCCTTCGTCGCCATTGCCGCCCGATCTCGGGAGATAACGGGGTCGAGGACATGGTAGCCGTCGGCACGGTGAGGATGAAGCGAAATACTGTGAGCCCGACGCTATTGCTATGGCCGTCCCTATAAGGGGGATGACATTCACACATTTTGCGGGCGCTTCTTTGGGAAGTCCTGAAATCAGGTTTATGCACTGAGCCGAAGCAGTCCGGGTCACCTTCCATCACCGGCGTCATCCGAGGCGGTACTTTCGCTTGATCGAGGCGGCCTCCTCCTCGGTCACCTCGGTGGGCGTCCGGCTCAGGACCTGGCGCAGTTCGTCCATGATGGCCTGCCCTGAGCTGCGGGCCCGGGAGCTGAACTGGGCGAGCTGGGCGTCGAACTGCTTGGCGGCCGGCCCGGTCCACACCTTGCCCGTGCGGAACATCCGGGTGGGACGGTCGACGTCCGCGTCGATCTGTTCGAGCATCGGGCCGATCGTGCGGACGGCCTGCTGGAGCGCCTCGTGCAGCGGGTTGCGCACCATGGCGGCCATCGGTCAGTCCTTGGCCTGCTCGGGAGTGGGGGTCGCGTCGAGGATCAGTTTCGGGGCGATGAGTTTCATCATCGCGACCACGTCGGCGGCGTTGTCCCGGCCTTTGACGCCGTGGATCAGCTCCACGATGACCCGGTCGTAGCCGTGCACCAGCATCGCGGCTGCCTGCGTGTTGCCGGCACTGCCGTTCTGACTGTAATAGCCGACCGCTCCAGAAACGATCTCCGGCAGTCGCCGGGCACCCTGGCTGATTTCCCAGTCAACTTCACGCTCCCCGCCGGCAGGCGAGAGGATGATCTGCAGCACCTTCGACTTGTTCCCGCTCGGCTGGTAGGCGCGACATGAGCCCGTGCCGTATTCCAGCCCGTCCACCATTTTCCCCACTGCCATATTGAAGCGACCCTCGATGATCGGATTCTGTATGCCTGTCATCAGACGGATGGCGTCAAGCGGAACGAATTCACACACGTAGGGTGGGGCGGCGACCGATGGGAGCGGCGCCTTGTTCACCGGCGGCGGGCTCTCTTGCTGCCGGCAGGAGACGAGTAGAGCAACCGCTCCCAGAACCACGACGAGCCCGCTGCGAAAGGCTTTCCTCATCATTTGTACTCCGGCCTGCCTTCCCCGAAGCCTGAGCGCGACTCGTCGCGAGCCACCTTCCATGCGTCCCCCGCCAGGCCGTCGTAGAGCCATCTGTGATAGGCATCGAGTCGAGGTTGGGTGTCTCCCTTGTACGGGGCCATCTCCTGCTGCGTCATCAGAGAATTGCCGTCCTCCTTCAGGAAATTGTGCGGGGACTTGCGGGGGTCCTCGCCTTTCCCGAGTTCTTGCAGGGAGCCCCATGGGTGTGTGGACGCGGCCGGGTCGCTCTTGCCGAACAATCCGTGCCTGAGCATCGCGTCGGCAATCAGCTGATCATGGAGATAGAGCGCCTCTCCATCGCCGATGTTCGCCTCGTAGGTGGCACGAGCCTTGTTCACGTCGGTCTTCGCAGCGTCCTCGATCAGGCTCGTCCATGATCCCAGAGTGGTTGCGGTAATCGCCCAAGCAGCGGTTTGCGGTATGCCGAGCCCCGTGTTGACCGCCGCCATGAATATCTTCACACTGCGCTCCTGCTCTTCGTCCAGTTTGACCCCCTGCTGGATCTTGGCAAGGCCACTGGCGTCGACTATCAGTCCGAATCCAGCTCCGGTCTCCCGGATGTTGGCCAGGAGCGGCTGAATACTGTGTCCGGCAGCTACCTGCGCGGTCCCATAGTCGATCACGCTTCTCGACCATGCGGTTTGAGCCGCGGTAATGGTCGCCAGCGCCTTCGCATCATGCGTGAACAGGCTCTCCATGATCTTGTGCAGGGCATTCCTGTCGAACTGCGCACCCCACAACTGGTCACTCGGCAGCAGATGGTCGCGAAGGCCGCCGTAAACGCCGGACTGGCCGCCGGACATCGGAACTTCAGCAATGCGATTGACGTCGTTGATGTACGCGCTGATGATGCGCGCCGTGGTTCCGGTGGTGGCGAAGGAGGGGCCTTCGGTTCCCGCGAGAATGCGCTTGGCCTCCCAGTGGATGAAGTCCGAGGCGAGCTTGGCGGAGATGTAGCCCGGCGAGGGCTGTTGTGGCGTGCCGTCGCGGTCTCGGTAGGTCATGGTGGCCGCTTCCAGGGCCTGCCCGAATGCCTTTCCGTCGTCGTACATCGGCCGTTCGGTGACGTAGCGCTTCATCACCTCCGGATCGCCCGCGAAGAAGTCCTGAGCCGCCTTGGGGTGGTTGGCGAGCGCCTTCATGACGCCGATCATCGGATCGTGCGGACTGCCGCTCGCCACGGGGTCGTTCCAGGTTTTCCGGTCGAGTCCCTCCAGCGTTCTGGCCACGGCCACCAGGAAGTCGCGGTCGAATGTGCCGTGCGGAAGGAGTTCGGCGAGTGCGTGCTGGTCCACCGGGACGCGCAGGCCGCCGAGCATTTCCTTGCGCCAGGATTCGCTCATTCTCGGGCCGGCCGTGCCGAGTGCCTTGCCCAGGGCGGACTGGAGGCGCTGTTTGCGCTCGTCCTTGTGATAGATCAGCGCCGCCATGAGGTGACGGAACTTCTCCGTGCCGAGCGCGTACAGCAGTGACGTGGCGAATCCGGCGTCGCCCGCGCGTTTCTCCAGGCCGGCGACGGTCTTCTCGTCCAGTTCGTCGTTACGGCCGAGCTTGCCGAGTTCGAGCGCGGCAGCGTACACGTCGGCCTTTCCGGAGGCGGCGGTGTACAGGCTTTCGTCGAACGGTGTCATCCCGCCGCCGACTGCCGGACCCCAGTCGGCTTTCACCGCCTGGATGGCCTCGTTGCGCTGACGCAGTTCCGGGCGTTTGGCGGCGATCCAGTGGCCGAGTTCGCGCAGCGCGGTCAGGCGGGAGGTGTCCAGGCCGAGGTCTTCGAGGGTGCGGCGGATGCGGGGTTCGTGGCGGGTGAGGGTGGTTTCGGCTTGGCCGAGGTCGCGTTCGAAGTCGTGCATCAGCGCCGGGTCGATCCCGGAGTAGCCCCAGTCGGGGGGCTGGGTGATGGCCGGTGGGGTGCGGGAGGGCTGTGCCGGGGTCGTGTCGGCGCGGGCCGGGGGACGGTCCGGCGGGCGCTCGGGTGACGGCTGGGGATTCGGCGACGGGGTCGTCATCTCGGGTCTCCGGCACGGTCGAGAACAGCCGGATTATCCCCTGGCGCAGGGCTCCTCACGGGGGACGCATAACGTAACAGCATGGACTTTCCCGGCTTCGCGACGCGCGGACGCCAGGTTGTACGCATCGGGCTGCCCCCCGGGTTCAGTCAGTCGGGCGGTGCTGCCGCGATCAGGCAGCGTTCGACCGTGTGGGCGAGTGCGCAGAGTCTGGGGTTGTCGCGGGCGCTGCGCTGGATCCAGCGCAGCACGGCCAGGTCGTCGCCGGTCATCTCGGCGAGCGGGAGGCGCAGGATCGGCTTGATCCGGGGCGAACGGGTCACCCGGGCGTAGCGCGCCAACGTACGGTCGAGGGTCAGGACGGGGGCGAGCGCGCCCAGCTCAGAGGCAGTGTGGGAGGCCAGGTGGGGAGCCAGGGTCAGCACGTCGAGGAGGGGCAGGGCGAGCAGGTAGTCGCGCAGCCGGGGCCAGTCGCGCCACGCGGCCAGGGTCTGGGCGACGAAGAGCCGGTCCTCCTCGCGCTCGTGGCCGATGATCGCCGGCAGGTCGAGGCCGCGCAGCGGGCGTAATGCCCGGCGCAGGGGTTCGCGCAGGGGTTCGTGGCGGTAGCAGGCGGCCAGCTTCTCGACGTCCAGGCGGTTGAGCCGGCCGGACAGCAGGTTGAGGAAGGCGTGACCGCGCAGGGCGGGCATGCGCTCGATCCGGGTGCGCAGCGGCCTCGGCAGCCGGGGTGAGAGCAGGGCGAACGCCAGCAGTTCGTGCGCGGCCGGGTCGACGATCGCGTCCAGCGTGTGCTCGGTGAGCGGGGTGCCTCGTGCCTGGAGGTGGTCGAGCAGGGCGTCGCCGGGGTCGGTCAGCCACAGCCGCCAGCCGTAGGCGCTCGCCTCGGGATCGAGGTCATGGGGGTTGCCGAGAAGTTCGGGCCAGGTCCGGCCGCTGGACAGCGCCTGGGCCCACAGTGCCGTGAGCTCCTCCCCGCCCGCGTTGCGGCAGCGCCGCTCGGCCAGGGCCACGGTGCCGGGGACCCGGCTGCGCAGGGCCGCCTGGACGACATCGGGCGGCACCGCGGGGAGAACCTCGTGCGGCGTGGTCCAGGAGAGGAAGCTGCACAGGTACGCGTCGTCGCGCTCGGCGAGACGGCGCAGGAACCACTCCTCAAGCTCCAGCGCCCTCAGGTGGCGGGCGACCCGGAGCACCTTTCCGTCGGTGCCGGGGTCCTGGGTGAGGTGGGTGCCGTCGGGGTCGAGGTCCAGGTAGCCGTCGCGGTCCCCCACGGCCAGCAGGACGCGGGCGCGCAGCGCGGGGTCGGCGGGGAGCAGGCCGTGATCGGTCAGCTCGCGCAGCCACTCGGCGGCCTCCTCGTCCGGACGGCTCCAGCTCTCCCGGTACACCCTGTCGATCTCCGCCGGACGCCCCCGCGCGACGACGGTCCGCAACGCGATGGCGCGCACCCCGTCGAGGCGGGCGAACACCGCCTGGACCAGTTCGTCCCCGGTGAGGGCGTCGGTGGCGCCCAGCCGGCCGGTGCGTTCCAGCAGTCCCCACAGGATCGGGTCACCGCGCCGGCGCCAGCCCCGCCACAGCGCCCGGATCGCGGTCCGGTTGCCGCGCCGGACCTGCCAGGAGATCCACCGGCGGGCCGCCCGGGCCCGGAGGCCGCTGCCGCAGGCCCGCGTGACGATGTCGTCGATCATTCAGCGGGGCGTCCCCTCGCTCGGCCGGTCGATCCCGCCTTGATGATGATCCGAAATGCCGGGCCGGGCAACGGGCGGGCGTCACCAACCGGGGTAGCGGGTCAGCCAGGTGGGATCCTTCGGCCGCCCGTACGCGCCTCCGGACGGGCTCTCGGTCAGCTGGGCCACCAGGTCCCGGGCGAGCGTGTCCATGATGGCCCCCAGCTCCAGCCTGCCGAGCAGCCCGTCCGGCCACACGCCGGCGCCGTGCAGCGCCCCGAGCAGCGCGCCGGTGACGGCGGCGACGGACTGCCCGTCGGGCGCCGTCGCCGCGAACGCCAGCGCGTCCACCGCGTCCGCCGGGTCCACCGCCTCGCCAGGACCGGGCCATGACGCCGCGACGTACAGGCCGCCGGACAGCGCCGACCGCGCGGTGGCGTCGGGCGCGATTACCGCCAGCCGCGCCCGGTCCCGGGGCGCCTGCCGGGCCGCCGCGCACACCGTACGGGCCTCGTCCAGGATCTCCGACACCTCCGGCAGCCGGGGCAGTCGGAGCCCGGACGCCACCGCGTCCGCGAGGGAGCCCGCGGTCAGGCAGCGGCCTGTCAGGATCGCCGCCGCCGCCGTCGTCCGGTACGCCAGCGGGTCGCCGTGGGTCAGCGCGGCCACGTCCTGGGCGAGCTCGGCCAGCGCGTCGGGGGCGACATTTCCGGACAGTACGGCCAGCGGGAGGGAACGGGTGAGAGCATGGCAGCCCCGGCTCTGAGTGGACGGCCGCTCGATGCCGCCCTGCTCGGGCCGGTTCAGCGCCCGTACGATGGCGGGCGCCGAGCCGCGCCGCTCCCGCAGCTCCGGCACGCCGGCGAGCCGGCCGTCCGGCCAGCGCGCCGTGCCCGCCGCCCAGCGCCGGTGCCGCTCGTGCGTCTCGATGCCCTGCAGGGCGGCCCATCGGCAGTACGCGTGCCAGATCACCGACGGCGGATGGCAGATGCCCCTGTGCTCGCCCCGGACCCAGGCGCGGATGACGCCCTCGATCGTGAAGGCGGCGAGCTGCGTGCTGACCCCGGCCAGGAGCGGCCCGGCAGGCGGAACGGCCCCGCGGCCGACGCTGTCACCCAGCGCCAGCCCCAGCACCAGCCCGCGCACCCGCCCCACTCAGGCGTCATCGCCCCCGCTCATGCCGACCGGTGCGCCCACGAGCCGAAGAGCGTCAGCACCAGGCCGCTCCGGAAATCCGGCGCGGGCACCCGAACCGACCGGACCAGCGGCCCGTCGCCGGGGACGGGCTCACAGCAGCCCTTCCCCGGCGCGTACCGCCTGACGGTCTCCTCCCAGCAGTCGAAGAACGCCCACTCCCCCGCCGTGGAGACGTAGCAGAGGACGCGCAGGCCGACGACGAGACCGGGCGGGCCGAAGGCCGCTTCGACCTCGTCACGGCGTACGTCCCGCTGCCCGGACCAGGTCCGCGCCTCGTCGATCAGCGCGGCCCACTCGCTCTCACCGAGCGTCCCGCCGACCTCCAGGTAGCCCAGGCGGTGGAACTGCTCGGCGTACACCGACGCGACCTCTTCCACGCACCTGCTGCCGGAGCCGAACACCTGGGCGAACGCCCCGGGCACGCCGCACGCGCCGTAGCGGTCGCCGAGCGTCTGGCGGATGGCGGCGAAGTCCTCGTCGCGCTCATCGAGGAAGCAGAGGTTCTCCAGGAACATCCTGGCGACGGTCTCCATCTGGGGGCCGTCCGAGGCGTACATGCCGGCCCGCTTCATCATCGACGGGACGGTCTCCAGCCAGCGCTGCCGCAGCTCGGTTGCCGGACGCATCCCGTCAACCTACCGCGCCGGGCGGCGGGCGGGTCAGGCCTGCTTGAGGCGCTGGGCTTCCTTGCGGACCTCGGCCTGGACGGAGCGCTCGTGCTCCAGCCACGCCGGGTTCTCCGCCTTCAGGGCGTCGATCTCGGCCGTGGTGAGCGGGTCGGTGATGCCGCCCCTGATCAGGCCGGAGACGGACACGCCGAGCTTGGCGGCGACGACCTGCTTGGGGTGGGGGCCGTTGCGGCGCAGGTCGGCGAGCCACGCGGGCGGGGAGGACTGCATCGCGTTGAGCTCGCTCCGGGAGACGACGCCCTCCTGGAACTCGGCGGGGGTGGCCGAGAGGAGGATGCCCAGCTTCTTGGCCGCGGTCGCGGGCTTCATCGTCTGGGGCGTCTTGGGCTTGGGCGAGGTCATGGGGTCAAGGGTAGTCAGTACGGGGCGGTTCCTTTGACATCGGTACCCTGTGGGGGTGACTCAAGAGGAGACGTTCCGGCTGGCGTACTCGCCCGGGGTGACGCCCGCGAAATGGGCCGGCGTCTGGGCCGAGCGGGTGCCCGGCGTGCCGCTCACGCTGGTCGCGACGCCCGCGGCCGAGGTGGTGCCGCTGCTGCGTGACGGCGGCGCCGACGCGGGGTTCGTGCGGCTGCCGGTCGAGCGTGACGGGCTCAGCGTGATTCCGCTGTACGTGGAGACCACGGTGGTCGTGGTGCCGAAGGACCACGCGGTGACGGCGGCCGACGAGGTGACCGTCGCCGATCTGGCCGACGAGGACGTGTTCCATCCGCTGGACGACGCGCTGGAGTGGACGGTGCGGCCGGGGGTGCCCGCGTTCGAGCGTCCGGCCACGACGGCGGACGCGGTCCAGCTCGTGGCGTCGGGGGCGGGGCTGCTGCTGGTGCCGCAGTCGCTGGCGCGGCTGCACCATCGGCGTGACCTCACCTACCGGCCCGTGACCGACGCGCCGCAGTCGCAGGTGGGGCTGGCCTGGCTCACGGAGGCGACGACGGACCTGGTGGAGGACTTCATCGGGATCGTCCGGGGGCGGACGGCCAACAGCTCGCGGGGCCGCGCCCCGGCCGAGCCGGCGGGCAAGCCGAAGAAGAAGCCGGAAGCCCGGCAGCCGGCCCGGGGCAAGGCCGCCCACAAGAAGACGACACAGCAGAAGACGACGCAGCAGAAGAAGGGCCGCCGCCCCCGGTGATCCCAGGCCCTGGCGCGGGGTCAGGCGGTGAACGTGCCGGCGACCAGATCGTCGAAGTGCTCCAGGTCGTCCGCCGCCGTCCGGTCGAGCCCGCGCAGCGGCCCGTGGTCGGCCAGGTGGGCGTCGGCGTAGAGCCGGGCCACCAGCGCCTTGCGCGTCCCGTGCCCCGCGCGTTCCTCCCATCCCGCCTGCTCGACCAGCAGCGCGGCGGCGTACACGTCGGCCATCAACTGGGCCAGGGGATACAGCCGGGCCTCCGCCACCGCGGGGTCGAGCGCGGACCAGGCGATGATCGCCTTGCGCAGGTACTCGACGCGCCCCCGTACGAGCGACCAGTCGCCTGAGGGCGGCGACTGGAGGGCGGCCTCCAGGCGGTCGAGGAACGGCTCGTGAGCGTTCTCGCGCAGCATCGCGCGGCGCACGTCGAGGCAGAGGATGTTGTCGCCGCCCTCCCAGATGGGGTTGACCTGGGCGTCGCGCAGCAGCCTGGCGACGGGCCACTGCTCGATGTAGCCGTTGCCGCCGTGCGCCTCGACGGCGTCGCTCGCGGCGGTGAGGCCGAGGCGGGCGGCGCGGAGCTTGATGAGCGCGGGGGCGAGGCGCAGGCGGGGGCCGACGTGGCCGTCGAAGACGAGCGCCTGGGCGGCCTCGGTCTCGACGATGAGCTCGGCGAGCTTGCGGCGCATGAGCGGCTGGTCGATGAGCGGGCGGCCGAAGGCCTCGCGGGCGCTGGTGTAGCAGAGCGCCTCGACGAGGGCGCGCCTGGCGAGTCCGGCGCCCATCATGGCGACGCCGAGCCGGGAGGCGTTGGTGAGCTTCATCATGGTGCCGAGCCCGGAGCCGGAGCCGGGCCCGGCCAGCAGGAACGCCTCCGCGCCGGTGAACTCGACCTCGGCGGAGGCGACGGAGCGGGTGCCGAGCTTGTCCTTGAGGCGGCGGATGCGCACGCCGTTGCGGCTGCCGTCGCGGCGCTCCCACAGGACGAGGAAGGGCGCGACGGTGTCCGCGTGGCGGGCCAGCACGACGAACGCCGAGCCGTTGGCGTTGGAGGCGAACCATTTGAGGCCGGTGAGCAGCCAGGCGTCGCCGTCGGGGACGGCGGTGGCCTCCAGGGCGGCCAGGTCGGAGCCGCCGGTCCGCTCGGTGAACATCTGGGCGGCCTCGCCCGAGTAGTGGCCGTCGGCGAAGATCCGCCGGACGCGTTCCTTGACGTCGTCGGGGGCGTGGCGTTCGGCGAGGGAGACGACCATGTCGCCGCCGGTGCCGAGCGCGCAGCCCATGCCGATGTCGGCCTGGTCGAGCAGGTAGGTCCAGGCGGCGGCGAGCGCGGCGGGGTCGGCGCCGTGGGCGCGGGCCTGCTCGGCGAAGGCCGGGGAGGTGAAGTTGTCGGCCAGGAGGGCGCGCCGGGCCGTGTGGAAGGAGGGCGGCATGACGACCTCGCTGATGTCGCGCCCCCATGCGTCGTACTTCTCCAGGCGCGGCGGGTTGCGGTCGGTCTCCTCGGCGCACTCGGCGATCAGGCCGCCCATGAGCGCGCCGAGCCGGTCGAGGTGCGGCTCGGCCCAGGCGTAGCCGTCGCCCAGGTGGCGCCGCATGAGCAGGCGCAGCGCCGGGTCGCAGCGCCACCAGTTGCGCCCGGCCGCGCCCTGGTAGCGCTCGGTGGCGTAACGGTCGCTGCCGTCGAACGGTTCGGTGAGATAGCGGCGCATACTCCGGAGTGTTACATATACTCGACACGCGATGGAAGAGCGTAATGGACTGAGTGCCCGGTCGGCGGTGCTGAGCGCGTTGCTCGGCAGCCATCCGCCGAGCCTGCCCGCGCGCCGGCTGGTGCGCATCGGCGCGCTGTTCGGCATCGCCGAGGGCACGGTGCGGGTGGCGCTGTCACGCATGGTCGGCGCGGGCGACCTGACCCAGGAGGGCGGCCTCTACACGCTGTCGGAGCGGCTGGTGGAGCGCCAGGCCCGGCAGGACGAGAGCCGCGCCCCGCACACCCGGCCGTGGGACGGCACGTGGGAGATCGCCGTGGTGACCGCCGAGCGGCGGGCGCCGGCCGACCGGGCGGCCTTCCGCCACACGATGACCGCGCTGCGCCTGGCCGAGCTGCGCGAGGGCACCTGGATGCGGCCCGCCAACCTGCTGCGCGACTGGCCCGGCAGCGTGACCGCGCAGTGCACGCTGATCGACGGCCGCCCGCACGGCGACCCGACCCCGCTGCTGTGGGACCTGGAGGGGTGGGCGGCCGAGGCCCGCAGGCTGGAGGGGGCGCTCGGCCGCGCCGAGGGGCTGGCCGAGGGGTTCCTGGTGTCGGCGGCGGTGCTGCGCCATCTGCTCGCCGACCCGCTGCTGCCGCCGGAGCTGCTGCCGCCCGGGTGGCCGGGCGGCGAGCTGCGCGAGCGTTACGACGCCTTCGACCGCCGCTACCGGCGGCTGCTCGAACGGCACCTCACAGACTGACCCCGAAGATCACCCGCTTGCCGCGGAACTCGGTGAGGCTCCACAGCTTGCCGTCGTGCACGGTCAGGTCCTCCGGGCCGACCGGGTACGGCCTGGCGGTCACCTCACCGCCGCGGTCCACGAGCAGCCTGCCGTTGCCGGAGCTGCCGCGCGACTGGCTGAGATACCAGGTGTCGCCCTGCGAGAGCGCGCCCTGGATCTTCTCGTGGCCCAGCAGGTGGGCGTCCTTGGGCGTGCCGTCCAGCGGCAGGTCCCAGCGGGCGACCCGGCCGCCCGGGCCGTTGTCGTACTCGCCGGAGATGAGCGTGCCCGAGGTCCGGTCGACGGCGGCGAAGGAGAAGACCGCGCCCTTGTCGGCCACCCGCCAGAAGTCGCTCTGCGGGATCACGTAGCGGTAGCCGAAGGCGTGCAGCCGGCCGCCGTGGCGGCCCACCCGGTTGCCGTCGCCCAGGTCGTCCTGGACGGTGCGCAGGTCGAGCACGTGGTTGAGGTCGAAGACGCGCAGCCCTCTGGTGGTGTCGGCCACGTACAGCAGGTCGCCGTGGCAGGTGACGCCGCCCGCGTGGATGTCGATCGGCGCGTAGGCGCCGTCGGGTTTGGCCTCCACGAGCAGCGCGTGCCGGTATTTCAGCGTGCGCGGGCTGAAGAACGTGGCCCTGATGCCCCGCTCCCCCCGCTCCGGCTTGTAGTACCAGGTCGCCACGAACACCGGCACGCCGATCGAGCCCGAGTCGTCGCCGCTGGTCAGGCCCTGCGGGTACCAGTCGAGGGTGTCCTGGTCGCCGGCGTCGAAGGCGTACCACTCGGCGGGGCGCGGGCTCATCGCGCCGAGCGCCGCGCGGGCGCCCCGGCGGACCGCGTCGCGGTTGGCGGCCTCCAGCACCGCCTCCACCGAGGCGGCGCCGATCTCGCCGGCCAGCCTGGCCGCCCCCTCGGCCAGCGAGCCGGTCGCCCGGCGCAACGTGAAGGGCGTCTCGTCCGTGGGAAGCATGTTCCCAGTCTGGCTGATGTGGCGGGGCTTTCAGGGGGGTATCGGCGATCCGGTCCCCCGCGGGGTCCGCCGCCGTGGGAGGTGTCAACCCGCTCCCCCAGGACAGAGGGGGGTGATGGGACGGGATCTGCACAAGGCGCGTTTTTCCGAGGAAGAGTTCCGGCTGTTCGGCGAACGGCTGGAGGAGCAGCTTGGCGTGCTGCGCGGGCTGCTGGAGCGGCCGGGGTTCGGCGAGGGCCCGGTCACGATCGGCGCCGAGCTGGAGTTGTTCCTCGTCGACGAGGCGGGCCGGCCGCTGCCGCGCAACAGCGAGGTCCGGGCGACGCTCGACGACCCGCGCGTGGTGCTGGAGCTGGGCCGGTTCAACCTGGAGGTGAACCTGACGCCGCTGCCGCTGGCCGGGCAGCCGTTCGAGCGGCTCGGCGCGGAGATCCAGGAGACGTTGCGCAAGGTGGACGCGGCCGTCGACGGGGGCGGGGCGCTGCCGATCGGCATCCTGCCCACGCTCGACGCCGACGACTTCACGCCGGACGCGATCAGTGACGAGAACCGGTACGAGGCGTTGAGCCGGGGCATCCGGCGGCTGCGGCTGGAACCGTTCCTGGTCAAGATCGACGACCTGGAGCTGTCGGTGGAGAACGTGATCCTGGAGAGCGCCAACACCTCCTGGCAGGTGCACCTGCGCACGCCGCCCGGCCGGTTCGCCCGGCTGTTCAACGCCGCGCAGCTCGCCATCGGCCCGGTGCTGGCGGTGTGCGGCAACTCGCCGCTGTTCCTGGGCCGGACGCTGTGGGAGGAGACGCGGATCGCGCTGTTCGAGGAGGCGGCCGACGACCGCGACGTGGAGCGGCTGTACCGCAAGGACGGGCGGGTCACGTTCGGCTCCGACTGGGTGAAGGAGGGCGCCTACGAGGTGTTCGAGCGGTACGTGCGCGACTACGACCCGGTGGTGCCCGATCTGACGGCGGCGGGCGATCCGGCCGAGGTGCCGCAGCTCCGGCTGCACCAGGGCACGATCTGGCAGTGGAACCGGCCCGTCTACGACCCGGCCGACGGCGGCCACCTGCGCATCGAGATGCGGGCCCTGCCGGCCGGGCCGTCGTGCGCGGACATGGCGGCCAACACGGCGTTCCTGCTCGGGCTGACGCTGGCGCAGGCCGAGCGCGACCTGACCGGTTACCGGTTCGCGCAGGCGTACCAGAACTTCTACCGGGCGGCCATGCACGGGCTGGACGCCAAGCTGTCGTGGCCCGGCAGGGACGGCGAGTTCGAGGCCGCCGACCTGGTGCTCAGCCTGCTGCCGGAGGCGCGGGCGGCACTGCTGGGCGCCGGAGTCGCGGCCAGGGACGTGGAGGACGCGTTCGAGATCATCGAGCAGCGGACGCGGCTGCGCCGCACCGGCGCGGCCTGGCAGCGGGAGACGCTGAAGGCGTTCGGCGGCGACCGGGAGCGGCTGGTGCGCCGCTACCGCGAGCTGGCACTGTCGGGCCTGCCCGTCCACCTGTGGCCGTAAGGGGGCCGGGCACCGCTCCCACCTGCCCTTGCGCGAGCCGCGGCAGTTGACCCTAAGCTCATGAGATGCGAGCGGTTGCCTTTGACGTCTTCGGTGGAGAGCTCGACGTGCGCGAGCTGCCCGACCCCGCCCCCGCCCCGCACGGGGCGGTGATCAGGGTCGAGGCGACCGGTCTGTGCCGCAGCGACTGGCACGGCTGGCAGGGGCACGACCCGGACATCCGGGTCCTGCCCCACGTCCCCGGCCACGAGCTGGCGGGTGTGGTGGAGGCCGTCGGCGCCGAGGTGCGCGGCTGGCGTCCCGGCGCCCGGGTGACGGTCCCGTTCGTGTGCGCCTGCGGATCCTGTACGGCCTGCGCCACCGGCGACCAGCAGGTGTGCGAACGGCAGACGCAGCCGGGCTTCACCCACTGGGGCTCCTACGCCGAGCTCGTGGCCGTCGACCATGCCGACGTCAACCTGATCGCGATCCCGGAGGAGATGGCCGCGGTCACCGCCGCCGGGCTCGGCTGCCGGTTCGCCACGTCGTTCCGGGCCGTGGCCCAGGTGGGGCGGGTGCGGCCGGGCGAGTGGGTGGCGGTGCACGGCTGCGGCGGCGTGGGGCTGTCCGCCATCATGATCGCCACGGCGGCGGGAGCGCGGGTGGTGGCCGTCGACATCAGCACCGACGCGCTCCACCTGGCCGAGCAGGCGGGCGCCACCCACTTCGTCGACGGCTCGGCGGGCGACGCCGCCGCCCAGGTCAGGGAGCTGACCAGGGGCGGCGCGCACGTGTCGCTGGACGCGCTCGGCAGCCCGCAGACGTGCGCCGCCTCGGTCGAGAGCCTGCGCCGGCGCGGCCGTCACGTACAGGTCGGGCTGCTGCCCGGCGGGCCCACCCCGGTGCCGATGGACCGGGTCATCTCCCAGGAGCTGAGCCTGCTGGGCAGCCACGGGATGGCCGCGCACGCCTACCCGCCGATGCTGGAGATGATCAGGGCCGGGCTGCTGCAGCCCGACCAGCTCGTCACCCGGACGATCGGCCTGGCCGACGCCGGCAAGGCGCTGGCCTCGATCGGCTCCGTCCCCGGCGTCACCATGATCACACCCGGATTCCCTATCTGACATGGCCGCTTTTCAGCGGGGCGCGTTTGGGTAAGGATGAGACGCCCTGTGTGACTGCCCGCCTGACCACGAGGAACGCGATGATCCGAACCTTGCTGGCCGAGGACATGCATCTCGTCAGGGGGGCGCTCGTCGCCCTGCTCGCCTACGAGGAGGACATCGAGATCGTCGCGGAGGTGGACCGGGGTGACCGGATCCTCTCCACGGCGCTCTCCTGCAAGCCCGACGTCGCGGTGCTCGACATCGCGCTGCCCGGCCAGGACGGGCTGTCGGCCGCGGCCGAGCTGCACCGCGAGTTACCGGAGGTCGGGGTGCTGATCCTGACCGGGGTGGGCACGCCCGGCCTGCTGAAGCGCGGGCTGGACGTGCACGTGCGCGGCTTCATGGCCAAGGACGCGCCGCCCGGCCGGCTCGGCGACGCGATCCGGCGGGTGGCCGCCGGCGAGCGGGTGATCGACTCCGAGCTGGCGATCGCCGCGATGAGCCCATCCGACGCGCCGCTCACCCAGCGGGAGCTGGACGTGATCGGCGCAGCGGCCGAGGGCGCCTCGGTGCCGGAGATCGCCGCGTCACTGTTCCTGGCCGAGGGCACCGTCCGCAACTACCTGCACCGGAGCACGTCCAAGCTGGGCGCGCGCAGCCGCATCGACGCCATCCGCATCGCCCGCGAAGCCGGGTGGATCTGAGCGGGTGTGCTCCGCCAGGAAGGCCAGCGCGTCGGCCGCGAGCGCGATGGACCTGCTGACGGCCCGCGCGCCGTGGCCCACGTCCGGCTCGTGGCGCAGCAGGATCGGCCGGTCGCCGCCGGTGGCGCGCTGCATCGCCGCGCACATCTTGCGCGCGTGCATCGGGTCCACCCGTGTGTCGGCCGCCGAGACCGTGAAGAGCGTCGCCGGGTAGTCCACCCCGTCGCGGACCCGGTGGTAGGGCGAGTAGGCCAGCAGCCACGCGAGCTGCTCGGGGTCGTCGGGGTCGCCGTACTCGCCGACCCACGACGGGCCGAGGCCGCTGCGGTAATAGCGGACCATGTCGAGCAGCCCGGCCGAGCACACCGCCGCCGCGAACAGGTCCGGCCGCTGGGTGACGGCCGCGCCGACGAGCAGGCCGCCGTTCGACTCGCCCCAGACGGCCAGCCGGTCCGGGGTGGTCCAGCCGTCGGCGACGAGCTTCTCGGCCGCCGCCGTGAAGTCGTCGAACACGTTCTGCTTGCGCTCCAGCATGCCGTCGCGGTGCCACGCCTCGCCCTCCTCGCCGCCGCCGCGCAGCCCGGCGACGGCCAGCACGCCGCCGGCCTCCACCCAGGCGAGCGAGTCGCTGGCGTAGCCGGGCAGCAGGGGGATGCCGAAGCCGCCGTAGCCGGTCAGGATCGCCGGCCGGGGGCCGCCGCCGGACGGGCGGGCCACGACGAGCATCCGCACCCGGGTGCCGTCGGCCGAGGTGTACTCCAGGCGCCGGCTCTCCACGTCCGGCGCCGGCACGTGCCCCGGCGGGGTGGCCCACAGCGTGGCCTCGTCCCGGCGCGCGTCGTAGCGCCACACCTGCGGCGGCGTGACCGCGTCGGTGTAGCTGAACCACGCCTCGTGCCCCCCGCCGGGCCGTGACGTCAGCGGGCCGATCGAGCCGAGCCCCGGTAGCGGCACCTCGCCCAGCCGCTCCCCCGTCTCCGCGTCGTGCACGCCGATCTCGCCCACGGCGTGCCGGGTCGCCGACAGCAGCAGCCTGCCGCCCTGAAGGACGGTGAACGAGCCGAGCACCGCCTCGGGATCCTCCGCGACCAGCTCGCGCCACCGCTCAGGAGCCTCCGGATCGGCCACGCACAGCCTGCGGCGCGGCGCGTCCCGGTCCGTCAGCAGGTACAGCCGCCCGTCGGGGCCCACCCCCGCGGCCGTGCGCGCCCGCACGCCCTCCTGCACCGCGCGCGGCTCCCCGCCGCGCGCCAGGTCGGCCAGCCAGACGTCGTGGTACGAGGCGCCCGCCGAGATCAGCAGCCAGCGGCCGTCCGGGCTGATCGTCAGCCCGTAGGAGACCGGGCCGCGCTCGAACACCGGCACGTCCTCAGCCTCGCCGATCCGGTGCAGGTAGACGCCCTGGTGGAAGCGTACGTAGTAGAAGGCGTCGCCGCCGGGCAGCCAGGCCACCGGCGAGTAGCGGCAGCCGCCGATCGGGCCGTCGACCCGCTCGCCCGTGGCGACGTCGCCCACGTACAGGTCCGCGCGCTCGTCCCCGCTGCGCGAGAGCTGGTACGCCAGCAGGCGCCCCGCCGGGCCCGGCTGCCAGTCGTCGAGCGTCGTCAGGCCGCTCGGGTCGAGCTCCATCGGGTCGAGCACCGGCCGGTCGTCGCAGTACAGCACCGGGTGCTCCTGCCCGGCGTCCTGCCGCAGGTGGAAGCGCCGCTCGCCGCGCCACACCGGGGCGGTGACCAGGCCGACGCCGCTCAGCTCGGTCAGCCGGGCCAGGAAGCGCTCGCGCAGCGGCGGCCGGGCCTCACGCCACAGCGCGTCCTGCCCGGCCAGCCAGGCGCGGGTGTCGGGGCTGGCGGGGTCCTCCAGCCAGCGGTACGGGTCGCGCACCTCGTGGCCGTGCAGGTTCTCGACGAGGGGCAAGTAGGACGCTTCTGGATATTTCACGATTTTTGTCATGACACGGTCTCCGGTTCCCAATGTCCGGCCAGATCGGCATACAACGGTGAGGCGGCCACCAGCTCGTCGTGCCCGCCCACGATCGCCCGCCCGCCGTCCAGCAGCAGGATCCGCCGGGCCCGCAACGCCGACGTGAGCCGGTGCGCGACCACCACCAGCGTCCCGCCCCGCCGCACGAACGCCCGCTCCACCCGCGCCTCGGCCGCCGGGTCCAGATGGCACGTCGCCTCGTCCAGGATCACCAGCCGCGCCGGCGCCACGTACGCCCGGACCAGCGCCACGAGCTGCCGCTGCCCCGCCGGCAGCGCCCCCGGATCCACCACCGCCCCGTAGCCGCCCACCGCCTCCACCAGCTCCCTGGCCCCCAGCTCCGCCACCGCCCGGTCCAGCACCGCGTCCACCTCGTGGCCCCCGCCGGAACCGGCCCCCCGCACTTCCCCAGCAGCGCCCACCGGGGTCTCCGCCTCTTCGGTGGGGTGTTCGCGGAGGTAGGTGAGGTTGTCGCGGAGGGTGCCGCGGAAGACGTACGCCTCCTGCGGGATGAGGACGCGGGCCGCCGGGTGGACGTCCGGGGCGGGGATGCCGCCGACGAGGACCTCGCCGGCGCCGGGCCGTAGGGTTCCGGCGACGAGCGCCGCCAGCGTGGACTTGCCCGCGCCGCTCGGCCCGACGACGGCCAGGTGGTCGCCCTCCGGGATGCGCAGGTCCAGACGGTCGACGACGGGCTCGGAGTGGGGCCCGTACGCGAACGAGACCCCGCGCAGCCGCACCTCGGCGCCCGGCGGCGTGAGGCGGGCCGAGACGGGCGGGCGGGCCGGGGCCGCCGCGGTGATGCGCGCCAGCGTCGCCGCGAGCCGTACGCCGCTGACGCCCAGCCCCTGGATGAGGCCGTTCAGGGCCGGGGCGAGGGACTGGGTGACGTACGCGAGCGTGCCGACGATGACGCCCGCGCCCGCGCCGCCCGCCAGCAGCCGGGGCGTCCCGGCGAGCACGAGCACCACCGGCAGCCAGCCGCCGACGGCGAGCGCGGCGGTGCGCACCGCCGTCATCCTGGCCAGCGACCGGGCCGCGGCGGCCTGCCGGGCGACGCGCGCGGACAGACGGGCGTCGGCGCGGTCCTCGTCCCCGCAGGCCACGATGTCGCGCAGGCCGCCCGCCAGGCCGGTCATCGCGTCGGACAGCTCCTCGTCGGCCACCAGGAACGCGCGCTGCCGCCGGGCGAGCGCCGGCAGCGACGCCAGGAACAGCACCAGCCCCGCCACGAACGCGGGCAGCACGAGCACGAGCGCGCCCGGCACCAGCGTCGACAGGCCGATCACCACCCCCGCCACCGTGAACGCGAACCCGCGCACGGTGGTGACGACGGCGGCGAACGCGTCCCTGGCCAGCTCCACCTGCAGCCCGGCCCGCGCGACGGCCGCGCTGTCGCGGGGCTCGCGGGCGTGCACGGCGTCCTCGACGACCCGGGTGAGCAGGTCGTCGCGGAACGGCTCGGCGATCCCGGCGACGGCGAGCACCACCTGGCGCGCGGCCACGGCCGCCAGCGCCCACGCGGCGCCCAGCGCGGCCAGCCACACCAGGCCCGTCCCGGGGCTTCCGGCGGCGAACCCGTCCTCGATGGCGCGCGCGACGGCATGCCCGATGAGCACCGCCGGGGCCGCCTCCAGCAGCGACCACACGCCGATCCTCACCAGCAGCCGCGGCTCCCGCCGCAGCGCCCCCCACACCACCCCCCTCACCGCCCACCACCGAACCCGAACCCCCCGCTTTGCCGAGGCGCCAGCCCACCCTGCCCCTGATGGGGAACAGCCGCCCCCCGGCCCTCCCCCGAGGTGAGGGCATCGCCCGCAAGGCGGCCGTCCCGGCGGGGAGCGGGGGCCGAAGGGGCGCCCGCGAAGCCCTCACCCTGGCGGGGAGCGGGCGCCGCCCGGTCCTCCCCCGTGACGGGCGCGCCACCCGGAAGGTGGCCGTCCCGGCGGGGAGCGGGGGCCGAAGGGGTCCCCGCGCGGGGAAGGGTTGGGGGGTGGTCCTTGCCCGAGGCGGCGGGGGTGTCCGTGGGGTGGGGGGTGGACTGGAAGATGGCCCGGTAGGCGGGGTCCTGCCAGAGGTCGTGGTGGGGGCCGGTGGCGCGGACGGCGCCGTTGTCGAGCCAGATGACCTGGTCGGCGCGGGCGGCCGTGGCGAGGCGGTGGGCGACGATGAGGCGGGTGCGGCCGCGCGGGTCCTCGGTGAGGGCGCGGGCGACCTGGCGTTCGGTGACGGTGTCGAGGCTGGAGGTGGCGTCGTCCAGCACGAGGAGCCGCTCGCCGCGGGCGAACGCGCGGGCGAGGCCGAGGCGCTGGCGTTCGCCGCCGGACATGGGGGCGTCGGCGAGCGGGGTGTCGTAGCCGTCCGGCAGCCGCCGTACGAAGGAGTCCGCGCAGGCGGCGCGTGCCGCCTCGGTGACGTGCTCGGGCAGTCCGTCGCCGGAGGGGCCGGGGTACGGGGTGAGGGCGTCGGCGATGGTGTCGCCGGTCAGGACCGGGCGTTCGACGGCGTACCCGATGGCCCGGCGCAGGGTGCGGCGGGGCAGCTCGGTGAGAGGGACGCCGTCGAGGAGAACGGCGCCGCCGGACGGGTCGGCGAGGCGGGCGGCGAGGGCGGCGAGCAGGGACTTGCCTGATCCGGAGCGGCCGACGACGGCGGTGACGGTGCCGCCGGGGATGACCAGCTCGGGGACGGCGAGCCCGGCGGCGGTGACGGACCGGAACTCAAGGGTGCCGGGGGTGCGGCCGGAGGCGGCCCCGCCGGCCGTCCCGGAAGGCTTGGGAGGGTACGGCGGTAAGGGGTGGGTGCCGTAGTGGGGGGTGGGGAGGGTGAAGAGCTCGGCGACGCGGGCGGCGGCGGAGCGGGCGCGGGCGAGGCCGCCGAGGTAGCCGAGGGCGCCGCTGAGGGCGGCGCCGAGGACGGCGTAGCGGGCGGCGGCGTAGAGTTCGCCGATCGTGAGGTCGCCGGCGGCGAGCAGGAGCCCGCCGGCGGCGAGGACGGCGATCTCGACGACGGGCACGACCAGGCCCGCCTGGACGCCGGCGGTGGCGTTGGCGCGCCACAGTCCGAGGCCGCGGGCGCGCAGGCGGGGCAGGGGGCCGAGGACGCGGCGGGCCTCGCGGTCGGCGGTGCCGGCGGCGGTGATGGTGCGGGCGCCGCCGAGCGCGTCGACGAGGCGGGCGGCGATCTCGCCCTGGACCTCCTGGTAGCCGCCGGCGACGGCGGTGGTGGTGCGCAGGAAGGCGCGCAGGACGAGCAGGATGGCGATCACGCCGGCGGCGAGGGCGGCGGCGAGCCGCGGGTCGATGAGGACGAGGGCGACGAGTGCGCCCACGGTGGGGACGAGCGGGGCGAGGGCGCCGGTGACGGCTTCGGGGGCGCGGCCGACTTCCTCGGTGTTGAGCCCGGTGCGGGTGACGAGCTCGCCGCCGGGGTAGCGGCGGGTCACGGGCAGGCCGGCGGCGAGGACGTGGCGCAGGAGGCGCAGGCGGAGTCCGGCGGCGGCGTGGGCGGCGCTGGCGCCGCGGGCCCAGACGCCGAGGCTCTCGCAGAGCATGACGGCGGCGACGACGGCGGCGCTGAGCGCGAGCCAGAACGTCTGCTGGGGGGCGGCGGCGGTGAAGGCGTCGACGGTGCGGCCCACGAGGTAGGGCAGGGCGAGTTCGGCGGCGGCGCCGCTGATCGCGGTGACGGCGAGGATCGCGGGCCAGGGCCCGCCGCGCCGTACCGTGTCGAGCACGAGCCGGTCTGCGGCCTGCATCCGTCGTCTCCTCGGGGGGCATGAAGGTGAGCGGGTCCCCGCGCCGGCACCTGCGGTGCGGGGACCCGTGCCACAGGATCTAGTGGCAGATGGCGACACTCAGGTTGCTGGGCTTGCCGGAGTGACACGTGAGAACCGTGAGCGTGCTGCCGCCGCTGGCCACGTCGCTGGCCGCGGGAGCCTCAAGACCCTGCAGGTCGAGAAGAACCATGTGAAGACACCTCCTTCCGAGGCTCGTCGGGGACAGGCCGCTCGGGTGCGGCCTCAAGGAACGGCAGTCGGACGGTCCGCTCCGCGTGCCCCGTGCCGTGCACGGTGCCGAGGGCGAACAGGACGCCGGCCGTTCCGGTCGCGAAATCCATGGACAGGCGCAGGAGCTGGTCGCCGGGGAAGGCGAGCCCGCCCGCGTGGGGCAGGGCGTGCCAGCTCAGGGCCTTGACGTGCGCGTCGGCCAGGGGGTCTCCGGCGAGCGCGGCAACGATGCCGGCGCGGCCGGTGAACAGCCCGGACTGGACGAAGAAGCCGGAGCGTGCGACGAGGCGCAGCGCGTCCAGCTCGCCGGCGAGCTCGTCGCCGGGGCGGTGGGTGAGGTAGCGGGCGAGGACGAGGGCGATGCCGACGGATCCCTCGTCGAGGTAGGGCAGCAGCCGCCAGCCCTGGTTCACCTGGAGGGAGCCGTCCTCGGCGCGGCGGCAGCGGCGCAGGTCCTGGCGGAGCGCGGTGGCGGCCAGGTCGAGCAGCGCGGTGTCGCCGGTGCGCTCGTAGGCGTGGAGGAAGAGCAGGGCGGGCCCGGACGAGCCGTACATGAGGCCGGCGCGCGGGTTGTCGCCGCCGCTGAGCTCGGGCACGTCGTCGGGGCCGCCGAGCCGGTCGGCGCACAGTTCGACGGCGCGGCGGGCCTCGTCGGGAAAGCCGAGGTGGAAGAAGGTGAGGCCGAGGCCGGACAGTCCGGAGTGCAGCGCCGGTTCGAGGCCTTCCCAGTGCTCGCGCAGGCTGATGCCGATGGTGTCGAGCGCGGTCTGGCGGTGGCCGAGCCGGTCCAGGACGTACGCGATGCCGTGCAGGCCGTCGTAGAGGCCGAGGCCGGAGCCTGGGGCGGGCCGCAGGGCGCGGGCGAGCAGCCACTCCTCGTATTCGGGGAAGCGGCCGGCGCCGGTGGCCTCCAGCGCGTACAGGACTCCGGCGGCGCCGGTGGCGAGGTTGAGGCCGCCGCCGGGCTTGAACTGGGCCACGTCGCCGGGGAAGAGCCGGTCGTCGCGTCCGGGGGTGGCGCTGGCGCGGATGGCCTTGACCATGGCGTCGCGCAGGTGCGGCCAGGGGGTGACGCCGGGCAGCGGCGGGGGCGGGGTCTCGGTTTCGCCGCCGAGGATCGTGGCGACGGCGCGGGTCACGCTCTCGCGGGGCACGGGGAAGGTCTCGGTGACGAGCTCGCCGAGGTGGGCGACCTTGGGCCGGTGCAGCGGCAGCATGATCGTGCACTGGGGGGCGAACAGGCCGAGCCGCAGGCAGGCGAGCGCGTACCTGTCGACGTCGGCGCCCTGCCGGTCGGGGGGCGCGGCGAAGGCAGGGTGGGCGAGCGCGGCGCGGGCGCCGTCGCCGGTGAGGGTGGCCACCTCGTAGTCGATGAGCACGACCCGGCCGTCGTCGGTGAGCAGGATGTTGTCCGGGTGCAGGTCGCCGAAGACCACGCCGCGCCCGTGCAGCTCGTCCACGGCCGCCTCGACCTGGTCGAGGGTGTCGAGCGCCCAGCGCGTGTAGTCGGCGAGGTCGGCGTCGGTGCAGGTGGCGCGGGTGAGCGGGTAGCGGTGGACGAGCCGGCGTTGCAGCGGCGTCCCGTCGACGAACTCCTGCACGAGGAAGTGGTGCTCGCCGAGCGTGAAGTAGCCGCGCAGGCCGGGCGCGGCGCTGAGCCCGTCGAGGCGTTCCAGGATGTCGCGTTCGTGCTCCAGGCGGGCGACGGCGTCGCGGCCGGCGGCGTCCAGCCCGGCGTGCGGCCTGGCCTCCTTGAGGACGACCCGCTCCCCGGTGCCCGTGTCGCGGGCCAGGTAGACGCCGCCGCCGTTGGAGAAGTGCAGGACGCTCTCGATCGTGTACGGGAGCCCGCTCGTGGTGACGGCGTTGCGCGCGGCCAGGTGGGGTTCGAGGAAGCCGGGCAGCGTCGTCCAGGGGGGCACCGTGAAGGTGGCGCCGCGCACGTCGGGCACGAGCTTGCCGCCGCCGTCCTCGACGGCGAGCACGCGCTCGCCGGAGCCGGACAGGCAGTGCCGCTCGGCGAACCCGCCGTAGCGCACGTACAGCGGGCCGTCGCCGTAGCGCAGGTCGCTGAGGATGTACGGGCCCCGCACCCCGCGCAGCAGCTCGTCGAGCTCTTTCAGGACGAGTTCGAGCTGGCCCTCGTCGCGCGGGTAGATCGTGACGAGTTTGCCGCTGGAGGCGCGGGAGGCGGCCTTGGAGTTCAGCATGATCAGGACGGGCGCACCGCGCAGGAACTTGAACGCGATGCCGCGCGGGACGCAGTAGTCCCAGACGGCGGCTATGGCGCGCTCGGCGTCGTCGGCGCGGGCGGACACGTGGATCTTCCAGCCCTGGGCGGGCAGGGGCGGCTCACCGGTGGGGGCGTAATAGCACCAGGTGTCGGTCGTGTCATGAAACCAGCCCTCCGGCACGGGCCGGCGGGGGAATTCCGCGCCATCGGCTGCGCTGTGGTCGAGATTGTCGTAGAACAATCTGTCGGCCAGGCAGTACAGCTCATACTGATCCATGCGTTAGAGATTGCCCGCCAAGCCCGGATTGCGTCTAGTAACACATAACATGACTGATGTGTGGCAATTTAATTCGCATTTGTGAATTTTTCACTATAAGGCGCGTGGGAGAAATACGGTGAATGTGAATTCGCCGCTGCGCAGGGCCGTGGCCTCCAGCCAGCCGCCGAGCACCGACACGCGTTCGGCCAGGTTGAGCAGCCCCTGGCCGGCGTCTCCCGGCTTGCGCGGCGGGCCGACGCCGTCGTTGCGGATCGACAGGCGCACCAGGCCGTCACGTTCCAGCAGGTGCACGACGCACTCGCGGGCGGTGGCGTGGCGCAGCACGTTCGTCACGCCCTCGCGCAGCGCGTGGGTGAGCGCCTCGGCGACCTCCCACGGCAGCTCACGGCACGACACCTTGACCTGGCAGCGCACCCCGACCGACTCCAGCAGCGCGCGGGCCGAGCTCAGCTCCCGCTCCAGCGACGAGCGCCGCACGCCGTGGGCGACCGCGCGGACGTCGGCGGCCAGCCCGCGCGCCAGCGCGAGCGTCTCGTGCACCTCGTTCTCGCACTTGTCCAGGTCGTCGCGCAGCAGCCGCTGGATGAGCTGCACCTTCAGCACCAGGACGGTGAGCCGGTGGCCGACCAGGTCGTGCAGGTCGCGGGTGAAGCGGCGGCGCTCGAACGACACGGCCTTGCCGATCATCTCGGTGCGCGCCTCCGACAGGCGGTGCGCCCGCACGGCCAGGCTCACGACCGCGAACTCGGCCAGCCCGACCACCGGCGCGGAGACCGCCCACCCGAGGTCCACCGACGCCTGGTCGGGCGCGGCCAGCAGCAGCGGGCCGGTGACCAGCGCCAGCGCGACCAGCACGAACGAGCGGATCCGGTCGGCGGCCAGCAGCAGCGCCCCGGCGAGCAGCCCGCACACGGGCGTCCACGCCGCCCCGAACAGCGGCAGCGGCAGGTAGGTCAGCCACGACTGCAGCCCGGCCGCCCACCACCCCGGGCTGCCGCCGGTCAGCAGCCCGAGCACGAACCTGGCGTGCACGGCCAGCAGCACCAGCAAGGTCACCGACCCGGCCAGTTCCCGCCCGCTCCCCGCCAGGCTCGACTGCACCGCCACGGAGACGCCGAGCAGCCCGGCCGTCAGCCCGATGCCGCCCGTCCACAACGGCGACGAGGGACCGGCCGTCCAGGAGCGCGACCGGCGAACGCCACGTGTCTCTTCCACCCGTCCCCCGCCATGCGGCTGACCCGACAGGACCGTACCGTCGCGAGAGCGCCCACCACCCCCGCCTCTTACCCATCGGACCCGACCGGGCCGGTGTTGCACACCTCAGGTCGTGCTCAGCCCTTCAGTTCGGGGAACTGGTCGTCACGCCACTCCGTGGCGGCGCCGCCGGGCAGCTCGGCCTCGCGGGTCCGCAGCTCGACGCGGCGGATCTTCCCGGAGACCGTCTTGGGCAGCTCGGCGAACTCCAGGCGCCGGACGCGCTGGAACGGGTTCAGGTGGTCGCGGGCGTGCTTGAGGATCGAGTACGCGGTCTCCCTGGTCGGCTCGTAGCCCGGGGCGAGCGTGACGTACGCCTTGGGCACGGCCGTGCGGACCGGGTCGGGGGCCGGGACGACGGCGCTCTCGGCCACCGCGGGATGCTCGATGAGCACCGACTCCAGCTCGAACGGGCTGATCTTGTAGTCGCTGGCCTTGAACACGTCGTCGGTGCGGCCCACGTAGAAGATGTAGCCGTCCTCGTCCACGGTCGCCACGTCACCGGTGTGGTAGTGGCCGCCGGCCATCGCCTCGGCGGTGCGGCCGGGGTCGCCCTGGTAGCCGCGCATGAGCGGGACGGGCCCGCGCGCCAGGTCGAGGCAGATCTCGCCCTCGCCCGGCCCGTTCAGCGGCCGGCCGGTGACGGGGTCGACCAGCACCACGGGGACGCCGGGCAGCGGGCGGCCCATCGAGCCGGGCTTCACCGGCGAGCCGGGGGTGTTGCCGACCTGGGCGGTGGTCTCGGTCTGGCCGAAGCCGTCGCGGATGGTCAGCCCCCAGGCCCGGCGCACCTGCTCGATGACCTCCGGGTTGAGCGGCTCGCCCGCGCCGATGACCTCGCGCAGGCCGGGGGGCCGCTCCCCCAGGTCGGCGTTGATGAGCATGCGCCACACGGTCGGCGGGGCGCAGAAGGTGTTGACGCCGCGCTCGCGCAGCTGGGCGAGAAGCGCCGCCGCGTCGAAGCGGCCGTAGTTGTAGACGAAGATCGTCGCCTCGGCGATCCACGGCGCGAAGAAGCACGACCAGGCGTGTTTCGCCCATCCCGGGGCCGAGATGTTGAGGTGCACGTCGCCGGGCCGCACGCCGATGAAGTACAGGGTGGACAGGTGCCCGACCGGGTACGACACCTGCGTGTGCTCGACCAGCTTCGGCCGCGACGTCGTGCCGGAGGTGAAGTAGAGCAGCACCGGGTCGCCGGTCGCGGTGCCGGGGTGCGGGATCGGCTCCCACGTGAGCGCGGCGGCCTGCCTGAGGTCGGCCCAGCCGTCGGCCGGTCCGACGCTGATGCGCGTGTAGCCGCCGGGCACGCCGGCGAAGCGGCCGGTGTCGGCGGCGTTGCAGACGACGTGCCGGGCGCCGCTGCGCTCGATCCGGTCGGCCAGGTCGGCGGTGGTGAGCGCGGTGGTGGCGGGCAGGATGACCGCGCCCAGCTTCATCACCGCCAGCATCGACTCCCACAGCTCGACCTGGTTGCCCAGCATGAGCATGACCGGGTCGCCCTTGGACACCCCGCGGGCCGCCAGCCACGACGCCAGCCGGTCGGAGGCGCGGGACATCTCCTCATAGCCGCGCTCGGTGACGGTGCCGTCCTCCTCCACGATGACCAGGGCCGGCCGGTCGTTGCCCCGGGCGACGGCGTCGAACCAGTCGACCGCCCAGTTGAAGCGGTCGCCCAGCTCCGGCCAGCGGAACTCGGCCACCGCCCGCTCGTGCTCACCGCGCAGCGACAGCAACAGGTCCCGGCTCGCCCTGTAAGCCTCGGTCACGTCCATGTCGGGCACTCCTTCGTCGATCAGCGCTGCGTCTCATCTCATACCGCCGATCGCGATCTGTCACCCGTGGCCCGCCCGTACGCCGGACGGGCGGCCCGGGACGCTCCGGACCGCCCGCGTCGCACCGGCCGCGTCAGGTGAGGATCGTCGTGCACTCGCCCGGAGTCACCCACTTGTGCGAGGTGATCCTGTCGTTCACGATGACGCCGTTGCTGAACCGGTTGTCGGTCAGGTTGTCGGCGTACAGCTCGCCCGCCAGCAGGCAGGTGTGGCCGCCGCCGTGGTTGATGTCCTGGTAGAACTTGACCGCGTCACGCCCGCCGGTGAAGCCCCGGTTCATCACGGACGAGGCCTTGTCGGTGGCCCCGGCGCCCCAGTACGAGCTGTTGCCCGCGGTGGCGATCAGCCGGGTGCCCTCGCAGTTGAGGTCCTGCCAGGCGTACATGTAGCCGTTGCGCGGCCCCCAGTCGTCGTCGCAGCCGCCCGCCGCCTGCGCGGCGGTGGCGGGCACGGTGACGCCGAGGCAGGCGAGGCCGAGGAGCATCGCCGAGATGGTGATCTTGCGCATGGTGCTTTCCTCTCGTTGGGTGGGTGGTGCGTGGACGGTGAAGGTCAGCGGCGTTCCGGGACGATGCGCACCGCCCGCTCGTAGGCCCGCAGGCCGAGCCTGCGGTAGGCGTCGAGGTCGGCGCCGAACCGGTCGCGCAGGCGGTCGCGGTAGTGCTCCTCCCGGGCCGTGGCCACGGCGCGCAGGGAGGTCGCGCGGGCGCAGGTCGCGTCCGCGACGGCGGTCTCGCGCTCGGCCGCGAAGCCGCTGGGACCACGGCCCAGGACGGCGTCCCGGGCCTGCTGGGGGTCGGCGTACGGGTGTCCCGCGGCCTTCATGCACCGGGACCAGGCCCGTATCGCCGCGGTGAGCCGGGCGTCCCGCATGAGGTCGTCGCCGTAGAGCGCGCCCAGGCTCATGGCGACCTTGCTGACGCGGAACCACTCGGCGGGGTCGCCGTACAGCTCGCGGCCGGCCTCCTCCCCGCAGCCGCCGAGGCGTTTGCGGATCTCGCCGCCGCCCGGCAGCCGCGCGGTGAGCAGGCGGGCGCCGCGGCCCCCGTCGAGCGCGGCGTCGAACGCGGCGCGCCGGGCCTCCGGCAGGCCGCGCCGGTAGGCGGCGTTGGGGTCGTCCCCGTCCTTGCCGCCGATCCGGCTGCCGTACCCGTAGGCACGCGCCCAGGCCACGTCGTCCTGGACGTAGCGCACCGGGCGGCTCTCCTGGAGCGTCAGCTCCCGGTCCTCCCAGTAGCCGAAGCCGTGCCGGTTCATGCACTGCCGGATCAGCCGCTGCTGGGCGTCGGCGATCCGCAGCTCCTGCCGCCAGGTCAGCGCCGGCGCGGGCGGTTGCGCCGCCGCCCCGCCCGAGCATCCGGTCGCGGCGGCCGCCATGACCGCGCAACAGGCGATGAGCACGCCTCTCATGGCCCCGAACCCCCGTTTCCCCGTGTCGCCGTGGCCGTTCGCTCCGGTCCTATCGCGGCGGGGCCTGTTCGGTGTCGGTGGCGGGCGCCGAACAAACACATGACGAACAAAGGGCCCTGATGCAGAATGGTTTGACCGGCTCTACGGGGGTGGGCGTGCCACGAGGTGAGCTCCCGCTGCCGCCCGGCGACGACGCGCTGGTGAGGTTCGCGGCGGACCTGCGTGAGCTGCGCCGGCGCGCGGGCGGGCCGACCTACCGGGAGCTGGCCAAGCGGGCCCATTACTCGCTGGCGACGCTGTCGGGGGCGGCGAGCGGGCAGCGGCTGCCGAGCCTGGCGGTGACCCTGGCCTACGTGACGGCGTGCGGCGGCGACGCCGCAGAGTGGGAGAAGCGCTGGCACGCCACGGCGGCCGAGCTGGCCTCCGCCGAGGATCCCGAGCCGGACCTGCGGGCGCCCTATGCGGGGCTGTCGGCGTTCCGGGAGGAGGACGCCGATCTGTTCTTCGGCCGGGAGCGGTTCGCCGACGAGCTGACCAGGCGGCTGGAGGCCGATCGGCTCGTCGCGGTGTTCGGCGCCTCGGGCGCGGGCAAGTCGTCGCTGCTGCGCGCCGGGCTGCTCGCGCGCTGGCCGCACCGGTCGATGATCATCACGCCCGGCGCGCACCCGCTGGAGGAGTGCGCCGTCCAGCTCGCCCGCCTGACGGGCGCGTCCCCGGCGCGCATCCGCGCCGACCTGGCCGCCGGGCCGCGCGCCCTGCACCTGTTCGCGTGCCAGGCGGCCGGGGACCCGCCGGGCGACCTGCTGGTCGTCGTCGACCAGTTCGAGGAGGTCTTCACCCTGTGCCGCGACGAGACCGAGCGGGCCCGGTTCGCCGAGGCGCTGGTCACGGCGGCGCGGGCGGGCAACTCGCGGTGCCGGGTGGTGCTGGGCGTCCGCTCGGACTTCCACGCCCACTGTGCCGGGCATCCGGCCCTGCGCGGCGAGCTGGACCGCCCGCTCGTGCTCGGCCCGATGACGCCCGGCGAGCTGCGGCGGGCCATCACCACGCCCGCCACGCGCGCCGGCTGCGTGGTCGAGCAGGCGCTGCTGGTCGAGCTCGTGGCGCAGGCCGGGGGCCGGGTCGGCGTGCTGCCGCTGCTGTCGCACGCGCTGCTGGAGACGTGGCGGCGACGGCGCGGCAACACGCTCACGCTGACCGGCTTCCAGGCGGCGGGCGGGATCGACGGCGCGCTCGCCCACACCGCCGAACGCGTCTACGGCCGGCTCGGACCGGCCGGGCAGGAGCTGGCCAGGGACCTGTTCCTGCGGCTCACCGCGCTCGGCGAGGGCACCGAGGACACCCGGCGGCGCGTCACCCTGGCCGAGCTCGACGCGGGCGACCCCGGCACCGAGGTGGTGCTCGGCCGCCTGGCGGCGCAGCGGCTGATCACCGTGGACGACGGCGCCGTCGAGCTCACCCATGAGGCGCTGATCCGCTCCTGGCCGCGCCTGCACGGCTGGCTGACCGAGGACCGCGACGCGCTGCGCGCCCACCGGCGGCTCACCGAGGCCGCGCAGACCTGGCGGGAGCTGGACCGCGACCCGAGCGCCCTCTACCGGGGCGTCCGGCTGGAGGCGGCGGCCGAGGCCGGCGGCAGGCTGAGCGCGCTCGAACGCGAGTTCCTGGCCGCGAGCCGGGCGGCCGAGGCGGCGCAGGAGGAGGCGGCCCGGCGCGGCGTCCGGCGGCTGCGCCGGCTGGTGGTGCTGCTCAGCGCGCTGCTGGTGCTGGCCGTGGCCGCGAGCGCCGTCGCCGTCGCGGCCCAGCGGCAGGCGGCCCGCGAGCGCAACACCGCCACCTCCCAGCGGGTCGCCGAGCGGGCGGCGGCGCTGCGCGCCACCGATCCGGCGCTGGCCGCGCAGCTCAGCCTGGCCGCCTACCGGCTGTCGGCGAACGAGGTGACCCGCGGCAGCCTGCTCAGCGCGTTCGGCACCCCGTACGCGACCCGGCTGACCGGGCACGGCGACGCGGTGACGGCGGTGACGCTCAGCGGCGACGGGCGGCTGGCCGCCACGGCGGGCGCCGACGGCACGATCAGGCTCACCGACACCCGCGACCCGCGCCACCCGCGCCCGCTGGCCGCCCTCACCGCCGACGCGGTCTCGGCGGCGCTGAGCCCCGACGGACGCACGCTGGCGGCGGGCGCCGGCGACGCGGTGCTGCTGTGGGACACGACCGATCCCGCCAGGCCCGCGCCGCTGCCGGGTCTGGCGTGCGAGGCCGGG
>NZ_JBEZZG010000047.1:0-66706 GCF_040639085.1 Nonomuraea sp. NPDC023979 | reverse complement strand
GACAACGCATCTACCAGGGGCTTCTCTGCTTGTAGGTCAAGATCGAGAGCCTGCAACATGCTTGTGACCTGGCGCTTCAGGATGGAAATGGCTCACTGGCTCAGGCCACCCAAGACATTGACGGCCATCATCCCGGGCACCGGCCCGATAGGAAGGCCGACATCGTTTCCACCTGGGGAGTACGAGCTCCACGATCTGCCGCCTGCGCTTGAGTTCTTCATCCTCGCTAACCCGGGCCTGATAGAGCGGTACCTCAGGGACTCCATGGACGTCCAATTCTCCATCTCTGAGCCTGAACCTGATCCACCGCCGCCCGCAGCCGGACGGCTCGTTCGCTGGGCCTCCGTCGTCGCAGCGGAGCCTGAGAGCGACGAGGAATGGCGCACCCATCTGCAGGAATTGGCTATGACCGCCACCCGGACCGAGGTAATCCGGTTCGTCGTGGAGATCATCTACGCCAGTTTCCACTCCCGGGTGACCTGGTTGGCTCGTCAAGCCATCACGCCGGGGATCACCGTTCTGTGCTGGGGGCTACGCTCACAGATTCGGACATGGGCGGCACTGTCCACACTGCTGGTGTGGGCGGGCATGGAGACGGCTGCCGACACCGGCCTGGGCGCGGCGATCCTGGTGGTGCTGGCCGCCTTCAGCGCGCTCGTGTGGCTCGTCGAACGCCTACGGGATCGATACAACGCGCTGGTTCAGGTCCTGCGGGCCGTTCCCGGATATGGGCCGGCCCGGGTCGCGGCGTTGATGGCCATCTGCGGGGTGGCGGAGAAACAACGTGTTGGCGCGCTGAACGAGCAGCAGCGCGAGCGACTCTTGCGTGCTTTGATCAGCTGACAGCGCGGGACCTGATCGTGTGCGCTATCGCAGCTCCGCGTCCGGGTGAGGCTGGTTCTGCAGGCGGTGACGAAGTTCGGCCTCCTCCGCCGTCAGCGCCTGGCCCGGGCGTCGGATACGGGCCGGGCGGGGCCGTGGGAGGTCGTCGCCTTGCAGGAGGGCGAAGTCGGCGTGTGCCTGCTCGACGGCTTCGGGGTAGGCCTGTGTCTTCTCGTGCTCGGCGAGGGCCCGGTAGATGCTGGCCAGGGATGGGTTCTCGCCCTTGCGTTTCCCGGTGCCGATGATCAGATTCTTGCGGATGTCTTCGACACGTTCGCCGGCGGCCTTGCGGCGCAGCACGGTGTGCAGCATGTCGTCGGTGATGACCGGGGGCCGGCCGCCGTGGTTGCCCTTGCGGGCTGCCGCATCGAGTCCTTCCAGAGTGGACTCGCGGATGGCTTCGCGTTCGGTCTCGGCCATCGCGGCGAAGAACGCGAACAGCATCCGGCCCGGCCGGATCGTAGATGCCGGCCAGCGGTCCGGCGAGCATCTCCAGGACCAGGCCGTGCGCGGTCAGGTGGTCGGCCAGGGCGGTGAGCTCGGCGGCGTCGCGGCCCAGCCGTTTCATCTCATACACCGTCACGATGACCCGGCAGTGCGGGGCGTGCGCCTTGATCTGCCGGGCCAGCGCGAGCGCGGCCTCGAATTGCGGGCGCACCTTGATCCGGGTCGAGATCTTCTCGGAGAAGATCTTCTCGCGCGGGACACTACAGGGCTTAAAGATCCTTCAGGCCACGCATCGTCAATGGTGGAACGGTCGAAGTCCGGTGCGGGTGAGCGCGATCTGCTGCTCCCGGCAGGCGTCGTGCACCTCCGCGGGCCGCATCGAACCACCCGGCTCGCAGAATAGGCGAAATTGAGATGTAAGAAAGCCTTCGTCCGGACCACATACTCCATGGACAACGTGCCTCCCCGACCGAAGGAACCGGCTTGCCCAATCCCCACGAGCGCTTCACCACGCTCTACAACACCTACCAAGCGCGGGTGTACGGCTATGCGGTGAGTCGAGCCGGACATCAACTCGCCGAGGAAGCGGTCAGCGAGACCTTCCTCGTCGCCTGGCGACGACTCGACGACATCCCCGACCATGCGCAGTTGCCATGGCTCTTCCGCGTCGCCCGGAACATCCTGCGTGACAACTTCCGGCAGGGCGCGCGTCGTGCATCTTTGGAGGCCGACCTGCGAACGTGGATGGAGAAGGCCGTCACCGACGTGGGCGAACACGCCACCGAACGACTCACCATTCTCCGCGCGCTCGCCACCCTTTCCGATGACGACAAAGAGATTTTGACTCTCACCACGTGGCACGGCTTGTCTGCCGCGGAAGCGGCCGAGGTGCTGGGCTGTACGAAGGCCACCTTCTTCGTCCGGCTGCATCGCGCACGCCGTCGGCTGCAATCGGCGATCGACACCGCAGGTACCGCCCCGTCTCCAAAGCCCGTGATCATCCCCGGAAGGAAACTTCGATGAGCCGCAAGCCCGACGCGATGCGACTACTCGCCATGGCTCGTCCGGCCTCGTTGGATCGCGGATCCCGCCTTTCCGCCGCCGACCTGCTGAGCAAGGCCGGCGACGAGCCACAGCCAAGACCAGCTGGTAGGCCGTCACGGCCGAGATCGACCATCATGACCGCCATTCGCATCGCCGCCGTCGCCATGGTCGTCACGGTCGCGACAGTTGCACTGGTACGGAGCACGGGCACTGGGTCCTCAACATCTCATCCCGTATCCGCCCGTTCCTTCCTTCTTGCCGCCGCGGACCGGATCGAGACCACCAGCGCGGCGACCGGCCGCTACTGGCACAGCGTCGGCCAGAGCATGGCAACGGGAGGGGACGGACGCGGACCCATCGGCATGACACCCAAGACGGTCCGCTATCAGGTGACATGCGCTCATGAAGTCTGGTTGGGCAAGTCGGAGCGGGAGCCGAGCTGGCTCCTGGTCACCGCTCAGTCAGGCAAACCGCTTGCCCAGGCCGATGAGGCGATCTGGCGCCAACAGGGTGCGTACAGGCTCGGCGCCTGCGAGGGGCCCGGCGTTCCCAGCATCGGCGGCGTGGTGCCGCCACCGCCGTTCGCCCTCCGACTCGACGACCAGCACAATCCCGAAGTTTCCTATCCCCAGGTCGGACCCGTACACGTCACGACAAAACAAGTCATGGCCTTGCCGGCGGATCCGGTGCGGCTCAAGGAAGTCCTCGAAAAATGGGCCCGGCAAGGTGGCTACCCGGCCAATGAGGAGTTTCTGTACACCCAGGCCACCAGCCTGCTCTCCCAACTGCCGACGACTCCTCAACTACGCGCCGCGCTCTACCGCATGCTCGCGAGTCTTTCAAGCGTCAAGAACATCGGGACCACCGCTGATCCCCTAGGCCGGGTCGGAACTGGCATCGAACTCGACGGGACAAGGCAGATCATCATCGAGGAGTCCTCAGGCCAGCTGCTGGCCGTGCAAGAACGATCCTTCGACCGTACGGGAACGCTGACCTCGTGGACCGCTGTGACCACATCCGGCTGGACGGACGCAAGCCCGAGGCTGCCCAGCACGATTGTGCCCGACAACTGATGTGACCGGCGGGGCTCTGCGACGTTCAGCGTGGCGTCATCGTGGAGGCTGGAGGTCCAACCGGTGGACGCCCTCGGCTGGGAAACGATCACCTCGATCTCGGGAAGCGATCTTCTCATCCCTTATTGCGCCCCAGGCCAGCCCCATTCGTGAACACCCCCCAACTGGGCCAGCTTCTCCTCAAGGGTCATCGCGTCCAGGAGTGCATCCCCCCGCTCCTGGACCGGCAGCGCCGGATTACGCCACGGCTGCATGTTGATGGACAAAGCGCAGCGACGTCACGTGACGAACACGGCGGTGATCATCGAGAGATACGACTCGTGAGCGAGACGCAGGCTCCAGCTGTCCTCGCTCCTGAGCCCCGGTTCAGGTCTCGGGCACCGGCGGGAAGGTCGAAGCCTTGCCCTCCGCCTCTGCCGGCACCACCTGTACGTCGACGGTCACGCCGTACGCGCGTGCCACCTCGAACAAGGCGTTGAGAAGATGGGAGAGGTGCTCGGCGTGCGCGACGTTCACCGGCCCGCCCGGTTCAGCTGGGCGACCCTTACTGGCCTTGCTGCGTTCGTCGAGGCGGCCTTTACCAGCGCAGCCGTGTTCGCCAGGGCGGCCTTGACCGGTAATGCCCGGTTTGACAGGGCGACTTTCAGTGGGGGCGCCGGATTCGCCGAGGTGACCTTCAACGGCTCCGTCCATTTTGTCGAGGCGAAAGGGCTGGAGGCCGCCAAGCTGATGGGGGTCCGGCCCTCACCGAACAGGGCCGCTCGGCCTACCTGGCCAGACCCGCGGTGTGCCGCATCTTCAGCGCAACCGAAGGGCTGAAGTGCCCGCACGGGTGCACGGTCCTCGACGGTCACGCCCTGCTCACCATGGTCCAGGCATACGCGCTGGTGGATGCCGGCACGCGTGGCCGGCACCGCGCAGCGGTCGACAACCGCCCAGCAATTCCGGGCGCAGCTGGCGACTCCGCTGGGGCGGCAGATCCTGCGCCAGCTCGCTGAGGATCAGCGCACGAGACGAGCACAAGCTCGCCGTCTGACAGGTACTGGTACCGGAGAAGAGCATCAGCACCGACAAGCCTGAGGCTGGGGTCTTGCCGTCCCCTCGATCGCGCCCCCGGCAGGAGCGCGATCGAGGGAACAACCAAGATCACCGACACGGCTTAATAGGGCGACTTCTCGGGCACGGCGTGCGTACTGCCACAGTCATAATTCTTGCTGACTATGTAGGCGAGCGGTGTGGGAACGTCTCATCACCGGCCAGCTGATGGGAGTGCGGGCGCAGCTCGGTGAAACCGCAGCAGCGAGGCATGGCGCGGCCGCGTACGGGGCCGGTCAGCTTGACCAGTTCGGGTCGGCCCGGCGGATGAGCGTAGGGGTGCGCTGGACCGAGAGCGGCGTCGCGGTCATGAGCGTCGCCTTCACCGGGCCGAACTCGCTGATGTCGATCCGCGCCTGGAAGCGGCTCGCCAGGAGTGGATCGCAGCGCAGCTCGTAGGGCACCCAGGTCGTCGAGCTCACCTCGCGCCAGAAGGCCAGCCGCTCGTTGTGCGGGATGCTGGCGGTGCTGATCATGTCCATGACGCCCCCGTGTCTGCAGTCCTGGCCGCGACCATCCTCTGCGCACCTTGCCGTGTCATCATCGGCCAGGCGTAGATGCCGGATACCCCTACCGACGTACAGGATCGACCACTGTTGTGTCTGGACCATTCAAGCCGTGCACCGGCCTGGTCGGCTACGGCGGTGACACCGAACGGGTCTACCTGCTGCTGACGGAGAACCCGCACCGACCTACTACAACCTGGCGACGATGGTCCGCCGTACCGGTATCGGCCGGGCGCCGCGGTTCTCGTGGCGGGACGGGAAGCAGCTGGTGGAGTCGGCCCCCAGCGTCGTCGCCGAGTTGGTCCGCCAGATCGCCCTGATCGCGCGTCCGCCGTAGAAGTCCGCCACCCGGCGGTTGGCCGCATCGATCACCTCGGCCACCTGCCGCTCTCGCGTCGGCGGCAGCCCGGGCTCCAGATACAGGCCGGGCCTGACCTGTTTCATGCCATAGCAGCCGGGACAGGTCGTGGCGGCGACCGACGGAAAGGCCACCACGACACCGGCCACCACGGCCACGGCCAATCCTGCCACTATGGCCAGCAGCCACCGCCATGCCGTGCGCCTTCGACTCATCACATCGCTCCCTATGTTGACGTTCCATATCGTTCCGCCCCGCCGAACGAGCCTCTGGATGCTACGGGCGTGGGTTGGACACCCGGCGGGGCGGCAGCAGAGACCCGGCGACAGCGCTGATCGGGCTTGTCACTTCTCCTCATCAGAGGACACCAATCCTGAGCGGTAGGCATGGATCGCTGCTTGGACACGCGTGCGAACGCCGATCTTGGACAGGACACGCGACACGTGGATCTTGACCGTGCCGGCGGCGATGCGCAGTTCCCCGGCGATCTCCGCGTTGGACCGGCCCAGCGCGACCAGGCGGAGGACCTCCGTTTCCCGAACCGTCAGCTCCACAGCGTGGCCTCGCACCGGTGGGGTGGCGAAGCGGCGCACGAGCCTGCGGGTGACCTGCGGGTCGATCAGTCCCTGACCGCGGTGAGCCGCGCGTACCGCCGCCAGATAGAGGTCGGGGTCGCCGTCCTTGAGCAGGAAGCCCACCGCGCCCGCTTCGAGTGCCCCGAAGAGGTATTCGTCGGTGTCGAACGTGGTCAGCGCGATGATCGGCCTATCCGGCGCCCGCGCCGTCAGCCGCCGGATCGCCGTGATCCCGTCCGTGCCCGGCATCCGCAGGTCAGTGAGGATCACGTCCGGCTGGTGCTCGCGCGCCATGCTGATCAGCTCGGCCCCGTCACGCGCGGCACCGAGGAAGGCGATGTCGGGCTCATGGCTGAGCAACTGCCGCAGGCCCTCGCGGGCGAGATGCTGGTCGTCGGCGATCAGCAGTCGGATCACGGGACCACCCGCCGGGCCGGATGACCGTACACAGAGGACATCGTGGAAGGGCCGGGTTCCGCGCCGTCGGCCATCACCGCCGATCTGTGCCCGTCACGCGCATGCGGAGGGAGTATGGGCAGGCTGACGCGCACCCGCCAGCCCGCCCTGCCGTGCGGGCCGATGTGGCAGTGCCCTCCGAGCGCCGCCACACGCTCGCGCATGCCCGCCAGGCCCCGCGCACCAGTGGGCCCACCGGGATGCCCACCGCTCAGAACACCGTCGTCGGCAGCTTCGCCGCCGGCCGACGGCCGGGGCGGGCCTGGGTCGTCGATGGTGACGACGACCCGGTTGCTCACCGCACGGACCGTGACCGAGGCCAGCGCGGCCGTGGAGTGCCGTGCCACATTGGTCAACGCCTCCTGCACGATCCGGTAGGCGCAGGCCGCCGTCTCAGGGTGGCTGGTGCTGTCAAGGCGAGGGTCGACCTCCAGGGCGACGGCCAACTCCGGCCCGCCACTGCGTTCCGCCAGCGCGGGCAAGTCGGCGAGGCCTCCGCTGTACGCGTGGTCCTCGCGGTCCGATCGCACCAAGGTCGCCAGCAGTGCCCGAATCTCGGCCAGCGCCTCGGCCGACAGACCGGCGATCCCGGCCAGCGCGCGGTCGGCCTCGCAGTCATGACCGGCCAGCGCCCGCCGGGCACCGACTGCCTGCAGCCTGATCGCGCTGAGGTGATGCCCGACGACGTCATGAACCTCCCGGGCGATCCGCGCGGCCTCCTGTGAGCGTGCCTGCTCCTCCCGGGCACGCTGTAGCCGCGCGGCCTGCACGGCGCGGTCGGCCCGCAGTCGCAGCGCGTACCCGACGGCGACCGGCGCCGCGCCGGCTGCCGCATGGACGGACACGGTAGCGAGGTCCGGCACGGACATGCCCCCGAGGCCGGCCGCCACCGCCCAGGCGACCGAGCCGATCAGGAGTGCCGAGCGCAGCCGGTGGCGGTGGTAGGCCGCCGAGGCGACGATCAGGCCCAGGACCCAGATCCCGGCGTCGCGCTCCAGCGCGAGGCCGAGCGCGAGCATCACCATCGCGGACGCGACTACTGCCGTCAGCGGTAGCCGCCTGCGCAGCGCCAGCGGCGCGCAGGCGGCCAGAATCGGCGCCGCCCACGCCGCCGCCGCGCCCACATCGGTAATCCCGGCGGGCTGATCGCGCCACCATTCGTCCAGGGCCGACACTGTCAGCGCGATGATCGCCACGGCGCAGGCGAGCAGGGCGTCGCGGCCCATGAGCGGCATACGTCGCCAGACGCCGGTCAAAAGAGGGCGGAAAGCCGCTGGTCGTCTCACGCGACCAGTATCACGCCGGCCAGGCGGGGCACGTGGTGCCGGATGCGGGCACCTTGCCGTCGATCAGGTACCGGTCCACGTGGCCGATCACACAGGGATCGCCGGCGTTCAGGTACCGGCCGTGGCCGACGCCGTCGTACTTGACCGTGACCGAGCCGGGGACCTGATCGGTGATGGCGCGGACAGAGGGGTACTCGTAGACCGGGCCGACGCCGAGCAGCGGCGGGAGCTTGCGGGCCGGCAGCGGCGCCGGCGGGTTGGCGGCCTTGGCCGCCCACGGCGAGCAGGCGATCCCGGCGTTCTCCCGCAGGCCGGAGAAGTTCGGCGACACCTTGACCGAGCGTCGCACCGCCGCACGGTAGGCGTGGTAGCCGTCGTAGCGGAATCCGTCGGCGCAGTTCACCGCGAGCATAGCGGTCACCCGCGGCGGCATGCCGCGGCCTTGCGGGTCGAAACCGGACGCGTCGCCCTTGGCGGCGCCCGCGATGGCCTTGGCCAGCGCGGGCCACTTCACCGTGCTGTCGACCAGGCCGTACGCCAGGAACTTCAGGTCGTCACCGTCGTATCGGCGCTCACCAGCGGCCGCGGCACCGGGCAGGGGACGACGCTCTGCCCGCCGCACGACGGCCTGCCAGGTCTTCTCCACGCCGGTCCCGCGCAGCACACAGTCGGAGGAGCCGGCGCACCAACGGACGAACCGCTTGAACGCTGCCTCCAAGCCCTGGTATTGCAGCCGTTCCGACGTCGCGAGGGGGTCCACGTGGTCGGGTACGCTGTCCACCGCCATCGCGCGAAGCCGCTGCGGGAACAGTCGCGCGTAGGAGGCCCCGAGCACGCCGCCGTAGGAGTTTCCGAAGAAGGAGATCTTCTCTTCGCCCAGGGCGGCGCGGATGGCGTCCATGTCACGAGCCTGGGCGGCAGAGTCCAGGTTGGCGAACAACTCGGGCACGGCGTCCCGGCAGGGAGCGATCCCGGCGGCGTTCGCCCTGAGCGCCTGGTCGTACTCCTTCCGGCTGTCCGGAGTGGCGACCACGGGACCGGCCGCGCAAGACTCCAGCGGGATGTGCTCACCGCTCACTCCACCACGCGGGTTCCAGGTGACGACGTCCATCCGGGTACGCAGACCGGCGAAGTGGGGCAGCGCCCGGGACAACGCCTGAACGCCGGCGCCACCGGGACCTCCAGGGCTGAACAAGACCGTGCCCGCGGCCGCACCGGTCGCCGGCGCCCTGCTCACGGTGAGGGTGATCGTCTTCCCGCCGGGCTTCGACCAGTCGACGGGTACGGTCAACGTGGCGCACTGCAGCTCGGCCGAGATCTTCCCTTCGCAGGCGGACCAGGTCAGGGGCGGCGCCGGCGCCCCATTGGACGAGGCGGATGCGGCTGGAGCGTACACTCCCACCGCCATCATGAGGGGCAAGGCAAGCAAGACCGATCGTGGCCAGGTCATCGAAACCTCCAACAGGATGGTGCGGCGAGCGCCGCAGATGACCTCAGAGACTAGGCACGCCGATCTCCCGCCACATCTGCCACAAGACATACCTACGACCCGCCATGCCAACGCCTGGTTTTCGTTCGCCGACAATCTGGACGCCATCCTGGTGCGGACGGGATCCAGACGGAGTGCTACACCGCCTCGGCCAGGGTGGTGAAGTCGATCTCGGGCAGGTCAGGGTCGAAGTCATCGGGACGCAGCCGCAGCACATCGGTGACATAAGCCCGAACCGACTGATGTGCGCCGTCAGGTGGGGCTAGACTAGAAGGACCTGCTCTCCCTGTTAACTGCAAGGCTGGCGACCTGACCGGCGACGACCGCGAGAACGTTGAAGTTTCCGCGCTGGCGTTGCGTACCTCATCGCCTACCTCAACACGCACCTGATCCAGATCGTGCTGCGCGACCTGGTCTGGCGAAACCGGCTGATGCCGGCCGACCGGCGCGGGCTGACGGCTCTGTTCGGGTTCCAAATAAGAACCTGTACGGGCGCTTCGAGCTCGACATGAGTCGCCCCCTGGAGTTGGAGGGCGTCCCGCTCACCCAGCCCAGCTGATCAGCGGACAGCGGGCGGTGAGCGCCTGCCGCAACATGATCGAGAACGTGATCGAGTAATTCGAGCGCAAGCCTTGCACAGCCAAGCACACCTGAAGACAGGTGCCACCAGCTCAGGACGCTGTCTCCTCCAGTCATGCTCGCTGACCACGCCCTCCAGCATGGCCAGCCGCGTCACGAGACGGGGCAGGTCAGTCCCCGCACGCCAGGGTTGCAAGTGATGTTTCTTACTACGATGTCCGGATGGTTTCTGTTCCCCTCACTGCCATCGACTCGGCTCCGCCGCATTCCGGCCGTCTGGCCTGGTTAGACGCGCTGCGTGGACTGGCTGCGATGGTGGTGGTTTTCGAGCATGCGCTCACGCCGCTGTGGCCAGAGGCGCGGCTGCCGATCAAGGCTGTCTTCGATCCCGGCTGGTACGGCGTATTGGTGTTCTTCGTGGTCAGCGGCTACATCGTGCCAGCGTCGCTGGAGCGCCGGGGCAGCGTGCGGGCCTTTTGGATCTCACGGTTCTTCCGGCTGTGGCCCCTGTTCACCGTGTGCGTGGCTGGCATGCTGCTGCTGGCGGCGGTCGGCTGGGACAGCTTGCACACCTGGTGGGGCAGCCGGCCGGTGGCACTGGCCCTGGCGCACGCCAGCATGCTGCAGAACCTGATGTACGTACCGAACCTGGCCAATGTGCTGTGGACCCTGTCCTACGAGATGGCCTTCTACCTGCTGCTGACAGCGATGTTCACCCTAGGTGTGCACCGGCGCAGCACCGCAGCCGCGCTCGCGTTCGCGGCGGCCGCTGTGCTGGGCGCAGGGCTGCTGCCGGTGACACTCCTGTCGGCCGGCGGGGCGGGCCGCATGCTCACGGTCGTGGTCGTCGTGACCGCCGTGCTGGCTGCCGGGCTGGCCGCGGTACTGCGCGGCGGCAGGTGGGTACAGCAGGTAGGCGCCGTGACCATCGCGGGCACGACCCTCCTGCTGCTGGCGGTCAACCAGAGCTACCCCGGACCGTGGCAGGGGCTGTTCATCTTGGCGACCATGTTCGCCGGCACCGCTCTATATCGGGTCGAGACAGGCCAATTCGGTCATCGGCACATCGCCTGGGTGGCGCTGGTACCGCTGGCGGGGTTGTGGCTCGCGCGCGCCGAGTTGGGAGTGCAGCTGGCGATCGCAGCGGCCTGGCTGACGTTTGCCGCCGGAATGACGCTGCGCCACCGCACGATGCCGTCGTGGCTGACCTGGCTGGGCCTGGTTTCCTACTCGATCTATCTGTTGCACCCGCTGCTGCTGGAGGGCGTGGAGTACTTTCTGCCAAACCCGCCGACCGTACCAGTGGCAGTACGCCTGACGCTGCTGGCGGCGGTATACGCGGTGCTGCTCGGGCTGTGCGCGCTGACCTGGCGATGGGTGGAGATGCCGGCGCAGCGGCTGGGCAGGCGCTTGACCAGCCATGCCGAAACCGGCTTCCCTCCGCACGAGCCCGGAGTGTTCCAGAGCGCAACACCCTTGCCCGGCTGGCGCCATGGTGACCCCGAAGAACTGCGGCATAGGCTCAACGGGCCAGTGGATGCGGTCCTCTTGGACGTTGAGCACGGCTACTGGCATCACACCTGGGGCGAACAGCCAAACGACCAAGCCGAAGCTATGAGCGCCGCCCGCCGGGAGCTCACCGAAGTCCCACGCATGATCCCCATCTTCAGCCTCGCCAGTCGTGAAGGCAACGCCGCAGCTATTCCACCGGCGCCGCTGCGGGGTGACCGTGAGGAGTGAGCCCGCCCACCAGCATCCACCACGGCGCCAGCGGGCGGGAAGGCCCACAACCCCCAGGAGGTCCTCATGGCCGCGTCATACACTCCCATGGAGCTGATCTTGTCGTCCAGGCGGCGCAGCCCGGCCAGCCGGGCATCGAGCTCGGTGCCGATCCGGCGGCCCGCCGTGCGGCGGGCGCGGGGGCGGCGGTCGACCACTGAGCGACCAGGGCGGCGAGCGTGCCTGTGGCCCGCTACGGCCTGACCGGGCCTACTGTCACTGCGGCGCCGGCGTGCTGGTACCACGCAGAAGGGGCCAGGGCCGTCAGGCGAAGAAGTGGGTCAGTGAACGGGACACGAGTTCGGGGTCTTCCTCGCACAGCCAGTGCAGCGCCTTGTCCACGGTGACGATGCCGCGCACGTCCGTGGCCACCTGCGGCAGTGTGCCCTCGAACCAGGGGCGGGTGTCCGGGGCGACCAGGCCGAGAACGGGGGCGGTCACCTTGGTGTAGGTCTTCATGTCCTGGATGTCCTGGTGGCAGGCCTGGTACCAGCCGTTGCCCGCCCGGATGGCCTCAGCCTTGTCGTAGACGCGCGCGTAGACGGCCCTGTCGCGGTCGGTGACCGAGTTCTGGTCGACGAGTCCGATGCCGTAGTGCCAGTCGATCAGGAACCGCGAACGGTCGGCGAGCAGCTGTTCCGGCAGGCCCTGGACCTGGTTGAACGCCCACCACCACATGTGCGTGTCGCCGCCCGGCCGCTGCAGCATCGGAATCTGGTAGAGGCTCTCGTCGGGGTGCAGCACGTCCAGCAGGGCGAGTTTGCGGGTCGCGTCCGGGTGGTTGGCCGCGAAGCTGAAGGCGACCATCGCCCCGATGTCGTGCCCGGCGATGTTGACCCGGTCGTGGCCGAGCGTGCGTACCAGTTCGTAGACGTCGCGGGCCATCGTCTTCTTGTCGTAGCCGCCCGCGGGTTTGCCGGAGGCGCCCATGCCCCGGATGTCGACGGCGATCACGCGGTAGCGGCGGGCGAGTGCCGGCATGACCTTGTGGTAGCTCCACCAGGTGGCGGGCCAGCCGGGCAGCAGGACGAGCGGTTCGCCCGCGCCACCCGTCACGTAGTGCAGCCGGATCCCGTTCACGTGGGCGTAGGCGCTGCGGAAACCACCGGGCAGCGAGGCGGCCAGTGCGGCATCGCCGGGAGGCTTCGGCCAGGCGGTGGCAGAGGCCGGCCCCGGATCGGCGGTCAGGCCGCCCGCCGCGGCGAGTGCGGCACTAAGCGTGATCAGCTTGCGTCGGTTCATGTTCATTCAGGTGCTCCATACAGAGGTGTTCTCAAGAAGGGGCAGGAGTGCGGTGATGGGAGCCGCCCGTTACGGTGCTGCGCAGGTCAGTGCCGGCATCGTCATCACCTGATCAAGGTGGACAGGTCGACGGCGTCGGCCATGGCCTGGTAGCCGGCCGGGCTCGGGTGGAGGCGGTCGCCGCTGTCGTAGGCGGGCAGCAGTTCACCGGCGTGGTGGGGGTCGGGGTCGGCCAGGGCGCGGTCGAAGTCGGCGACGGCGTCGTACTCGCCGCCGGTGCGGATCCACTGGTTGACGGCCTGGCGCACGCTCTCGCCGTACTCGCTGTAGAGGGCCGATCCCTTGAACGGAGGGAGAGTTCCGCCGATGATGCGCACGCCGCGCGATCTGGCGAGGCGGATCAGGGTGCGGTGGCCGTCGATCAGTTCTTTCGCGCTGACCCGGGGGTTCGGCGTGGCGCAGGCGGAGGTGTCCTGCGGGAAGAGGATGTCGTTGATGCCCTCCAGGACGATCACGGTGCGCACGCCGGGCTGGGCGAGCGCGTCGCGCTGGAAGCGGGCGACGGCCTTCTCCCCGAAGCAGGCCGAGTCGTTGAGCACCCGGTTGCCGCCGATGCCGGCGTTCAGCACCGCAGTGCCGGAGCCGGCCAGGCGTTCGGCGAGCCGGTCGGGGTAGCGGTCGTCGGCGTCGTTGGTGGCGCCGTACCCGTCGGTGATGGAGTCACCGAAGGTGACGACCGTGTTCTTCCTGCCGGACACGTCGAGCCCGGACAGGTAGTAGCGCGACAGGCTGGTCTCGGTGTAGGCGGTGCTCGCTGTGTCGCGCAGGCGGTTGCCCGTGGCGCGGTAGGAGGTGGCCATGGCGATGCTGTGGAAGGTGGCCGGGCCGGTGGCCTCCCGGAAGTACAGCGTCACCGTGAGCTGCTCCAGGGCACGGACCGGGAGCCGGACGGCGTCGCTGGCCGCCTGCCCGCCGGCGGGCACGGTCACCGAGGCGGTGTGGCCGAAGGTCAGTGGCCGGGTCGTGCCCGGCCGCACCCCCGCGCCGGTCGCGGTCTTGGCGATGGTGGCTCCGGTCAGCCGGAGCGGGGTGGTGCCGTAGGCGTTGGACAGCCGGATGCGCAGGTGGGTGCCGGATACCGAGGTTCTGATCACCTGGCGGACGGAGTGGTCCTCGAAGCCCTGCTGCGACCAGTTGGGGAACCAAGGGGTGGCGGTGGGCTGCTGGACGGCCGTCGCCCACCCGCCGCCCCACCTGCCACCGTCTGCTGCTGCTGCGGGCGGCGGAGCGGCGGCCAGTGGCAGCGTGGCAAGGAGAGCGATCAGGGATGCTCGGAATCTCATGAGGATCTTCTTTCGTGACTTCCGGTTCGGAAGACCGGGCCAGGGCGGAGAAGCCCGTTTGGAACGTTCCGCCCTGGGTGGGAATCGGCTAGCTCCAGGCGGTACCGGCGGGGTCCTGGATGATGTTGTTGACGGTGTTGAAGAAGTTGCTGGTGGCCATCCAGAGGATCAGGGTCGCGCGCTGCCGCTCGTCGTAGTGCTTGACGAGCTCGTCCCAGACCGCGTCGGGGATGGCGTCGGCCGACCGGTCGTTCATCCGGGTGGCTGCTTCGGCCAAGGCCAGGGCCGCGCGTTCGGCATCGGTGAAGAACGGTGACTGTCGCCATGCCGCCACTGTGATCAGCTGGTCGTCGGTGACTCCGGCCTTCCTCGCCTCGGCGGCATCCCCGTACAGGCAGGCGCTGCCGCCGTTGATCTGACTGCCCCGCATGGCGACCAGCATCAGCGTGGCCGGCGCGATGATGCCCTGTTCCATGTCGTGTCCCATGGCCTGGAAGAGGGCCTGGATTGCCTGTCCAGCGTCCGGCACCAGGTAGGCGGGGTTGGTCATGCGTGCTTGCATGGTTCGCTCTCCTTACGGAAGTCGGTGCTCAGGGTGAGGCGCGGGTGCCTCACCCCTGAGCGAGGGCCTGGAGGGGGTCAGTTCCTCCACTGCTCGGCCGGGGACACGCCGGGCAGCGGCTTGCCGATGAGGGCCAGGGGGAGGAAGAAGCAGACCTGGCCGATGGCCATGATGAGGGTGGCGAGCGCCTTGTCGTCGTACTGCTCGGAGGCGCGGGCGTACAGCTCGTCGGGGACGCGCTCGCCCGCCGGGTTCGGTGTCAGGACGGCTTCGACCAGTTCTAGCGCGACGCGCTCGGCGTCGGTGAAGTAGGGCGCGTCCCGCCAGGAGGCGACGGCGGTGATGGTCTCCTCGGTGGCGCCGGCCTTGCGGAGGTTGCCGGTGTGCAGGACCGTCAGGTACGTGCTGCCGGCGAGCTGGCCGGCGCGAAGCTGGGCCAGGCTGATGGTGGCCTGCGGGACGGCGCCGTTTCCGGTCGCCTTGTACAGGGCGCCGCCGATGTCCTTCAGCTCGGGGACGAGCGCGGCGGGGTTGGGCAGGCGCGATTCGGTGGTGGTCATGGTGGTGAGTTCCTTTCTGAACGGTGTCTCGCCGCTCTGACGGATCGCAGAGGACGAAGGTGACGGAGGCTCTTAATGAGGCATGGCCTGAACGGCTTCGCTGTTCCGGTCGGCGAGGCGGGGGCGCAGGAGGATTACGGCGGTGAGGATGGCGGCCAGGTAGAAGCCGCCCGCGCCGAGCATGCCCTCGGTGTATCCGCTGGTGAGCGCGTCGGGCTCGGGCGTACCTGTCGGCTGGCCGGCGGTGGCGGCGACGGCGATGCCTGCCAGGACGGCCAGGCCGAGGGCGCCGCCGATCTGCTGACTGGTGTTGACCAGGCCGGAGGCGATGCCCGAGTCACGCGCCGCGACGCCCTGCACGCCGCCGATGGTCGCGGCGACGAAGCCGATGCCCAGGCCGACGCCGCCGGCGAGCTGGGCGGGCAGCAGCACGAGCAGCGGGTCCTGGTCGGAGGTGAGCAGGCTGAACCAGCCCATCGCCGCGGCGGCCACCACCATGCCGATGGTCAGGACGGTGCGGGTGGCGGCGCGGGCCTGCAGCCTGGGGCCGACGAGGCCGGAGCCGAGGCCGATGCCGATGGCGAACGGTAGGTACGCCAGCCCGGTGATCAGAGGCGAGTACTGCTTGATGGTCTGCATGTAGAGGGTGAGGAAGTAGAAGGTGGCCAGCTGTCCAGCGCCCATGAGCAACATGACCAGGTTGGCGCCGAGCCGGCCGCGATCGGCCAGGACGCCCGGAGGCAGCATCGGGCTGCGCGCCTTGCGCTGGATGAACGCGAACGCGACCAGCAGCCCGACTGCGGCGGCGCCGAAGGCCAGGGTGAGCCCGTCGCCGACGCCGTGCGATCCGGCCCGGTTGATCGCGTAGACGAGCGAGCCGAGGGCGAGGGTCACGGCGATCGCGCCGGGCAGGTCGAGGCCGCCGCGCTCGCGGGTGCCGGGCACCAGGGCGAAGGTGCCTGCCAGGACGAGCAAGGCGATGGGGATGTTGACGAACATGATCCATCGCCAGCCCAGGTATTCGGTGAGCGCGCCGCCCAGCAGCAGGCCGGCGACCGAGCCGAGGCCGCCCATGGCGCCGTACACGCCGAGCGCTTTGTTGCGTTCGGGTCCGGCGGGGAAGGTGTCGGCGAGCAGGGACAGCGCGGCCGGGGCGACGATCGCGGCGCCGACGCCCTGCAGGACGCGGGCGGCGATCAGCACGCCGCCGTTGCCGGCCAGGCCGCCCAGCAGGGAGGCGGCCAGGAAGACGACCAGCCCGGCGCGCAGCATCCGGCGCCGGCCGAACAGGTCACCGGCGCGCCCGCCGGCCAGCAGCAGGCCGCCGAAGGCCAGAGCGTAGGAGGTCAGGACCCAGTCCAGGTCTGTCTCGGCGATGCCGAGCCCGGCGCCGATGACGGGCAGGCCCACGGTCACGATGGTGCCGTCCATCACCATCAGCAGTTGCGCGAACGCGATCACCGGCAGGGCCAGGCCGCTTCGCCCGGGACGGGGAGCGTTGGTCGAGGTCATGGGAAGGTCTTTCAGGAGGCGGTGGCGGCGTCATGGACGGCGGCGGCGAGCCGGTCGTGTTCGGGGTAGGACCAGGCGAAGCCGAAACGCCGCCGCGTGTAGCCGAAGGCGATGCCGGCGCGGGGGTCGGCGAAGGCTTCCGAGCCGGCCGAGCCGTCGTGGCCGAACACGTTGGCGCTGAGGAACCCGTACTGCAGGCCCTTGGCCTGGAAGCCGAGCGCGTAGTTGCCCTGCTCGCCGCGGACCAGGTCGGCACCGGTGGAGTGCAGCTGGGCGAACTCGGCGACGGTGTCGGGCTTGAGGAACGGAGCCTGTCCGTCGATTCCCCAGACGGCGGCGGCGTACAGGCCAGCGAGACCCCGCGCGCTGCCTACGCCGCCGGCCGAGGCGGGGCCGTTCGCGCGGACGGCACGGGTGTTGGCGAAAGCCACCTGGTCCAGCGGCGGCGTGCTGTTGAGCCCGTAGCCGATGCCGAGGATGCTGTGCGGGCCGGGCAGGTTCGTCCAGAACGCGGCTTCCTGCTCAGGCGTGGCCGTCCACCACTGGATTGGCAGGAACCGGTCCTCTTCGGACTCGGGTAGCCCCAGGTAGAGGTCCAGCCTGTACGGGACGCGGATGCGCTCGTCGTAGATCTGCTGCAGCGACCGGCCGGTGACCCGCCGGATCACCTCGTTCACCATCGCGAACGAGACGAACCCGCCATAACCGTAGGCCGAGCCCGGCCGCCAGTACGGCCGTTGCCCGGCCAGGCGGCGGGCGATCAACGCGTCGTCGGCCAGCTCGGCCGCCGACAGGCCGCCGTCGACGCCGACGACGCCGGAGCGGTGGGTGAGCACGTCCCGCAGCGTGATCTGGTCCTTGCCCGCGGCGGCGAACTCTGGCCAGTTCCTTGCCACCGGCTCGTCGAGATCGAGAACCCCCTCCTGCGCCAGCAGCGCCGTCACCAGCGTCGCGGCGCCCTTGGTGGAGGAGTAGATGCCGGTCAGCGTGTCGCCGCTCACCTCGTCCCCGGCCCACAGATCGACCACCTGCCGGCCGTGCGTGTAGGCGGCGAGCTGCGCGCCCACCTGGCCGTCCTGCTCGGCCACCACCGCGGCGAACGCCTCGCGCACCTGCTCGAAGCCGTCCGCCACCGTTCCATGAACCTCTGTGCTAGTCATCGTCGGCAACCTCTTGTAGATGTTGGTCCCCGGCATGACGGGTGGCGCCGGGGATAGGTGACCGCGCGTTTCGCGGTCGTCCTTCTCTGGGGCGATGGATCAGCAACGCCCATGACTGCCTGGCTGTTCGGCCTGAGAGGCAGCGCTTTCTGCCGAGGGGCGGTCGTGCGCTGTCTCCTTCGGGCTACCAGGGGAGACGGCCCTCGTCCTGGACGAAGGCGGCGGTGGGACCGTCGGGTCCGAGCAGCACCATGGCCAAGATCGGCGCGGCGCCCTCCTCCGGGCTCTTGATCCCCGTGCCGTGATTGATGTCGGTCCTGACCCATCCCGGGTCGACGGCGTTGACCTTGATCGGGGTGTCCCACAGCTCCTTGGCGTAGGCGACGGTGATCATGTTCACGGCCGCCTTGGAGGAGGTGTAGGCCAGGTTGAGCATCGGCCACAGCGGATGTCCGGGTCCAGGGCGCGGGCGAGTGAGCCACGCTCGCTGGAGACGTTCACGATCCGCCTGCCGATGAGCGGGGTAGCAGCGGCAGCATCGCACGGGTGACCTCGATCACGCCGAACACGTTGGTCTCGTAGACCCGCCTGACCTCCTCGCTCGTGGTGTTGCTGGGCGGGCCGACGGGGATGGTGATGCCGGCGTTGTTGATCAGAATGTCTGAGCTTGCCGTACTCCCGCTCGATCCACGCGGCCGCCGCTCGGACACTGGCCGCGTCGGTGACGTCGATCCGCCCGTACGGCAGGCCGAGCGGCTCGGCTGCCTCCTTGCCTCGTACGGTGTCGCGGGCGCCGAGGATCGCGGCGACGCCGTTCTCGGCGAGGAGCTTGGCGGTGGCGTGGCCGATGCCTCTGGTGGCGCCGGTGATTAGCGCGACGGTGGTCATGGTGTGGTGCTCCAACGGTCGGGGCCGGCCTGGGCCGCGTCGGCGGCGGTCAGCCAGGCGTGAACAAGGGTGAAATGTGCCCACTGGGGTGGGGTGATGGTCCGCAGGATCAGCGGGAGCACAGCATGCTCCTCATGCGCCAGGTGCCCGGTCAGACCCGTGACCAGCGAGTCCGTCAGGTCGCCGAGTGTGCCCGGGGCCGCGTCGGCGCGGGTGTGAGCGGCCACCTGCTCGTCGATCACCTCGATGAGCTGGTGGATCGCGGCGTGCTCGGCCTCGATCGCTTCCAGCAGGGCCAGGCTGTCCGGCCGGTGGGCCAGGGCGTGCCGCAGCGGCGGCCACAACGCCTCGTCCTCGGCGGCGAAGTGCGCGCGCAGCGAGTGTTTGAACAATCGCCAGCCCGCGGCGGTGCGCAGGACACGGCGGGGGTTCCGGCCGACCCGGACGGTGAGGCGGGCCAGGTGGGTCAGTTCGCCGCGCAACCTGTCGTGCGCGGCGTACATCGCCGCCATGCCCGCGGCGTTGGTCCAGGTCACGTCCAGGTGGCGCCGGCGGGCTCCTTGATGGCGGCGTTGAGCCGGTTGAACAGGTTGGTCACGCCGATGAGCAGGAGCAGCGCGGAGATCTGGCTGTCGTCGTAGTGACCGGCGACCAGGCTCCACAGCTCGTCGTCCACCGCCTCGCCGGAGCGATCCGCCAGCCGGGTGACCGCCTCGGTCAGCTCCAGCGCGGCCCGCTCGGCATCGGTGAAGAACGGCGCCTCCCGCCAGGCGGCCACGGCGGAGATCCGCTCGATGCTTTCCCCGGCCTTGACCAGGGCCTGGGTATGGGCGTGCACGCAGGCGCCGCAGCCGTTGATCTGGCTGGCGCGCAGGCCCACGATCTCCTGCAGCTCATGGGAGATGCCGCCCTGACCGACCGCCTTGAAGATCGCTCCGATGCCCTTCATGCCGTCGGGCAGTACGTAGGCGGGGTTGGTCATCCGTGCATGCATGATCGATTCCTTCCGCAGAGGGGATTGGCTCCGGCGCCGGCGTGGCAGCACCAACCCTTGTCGAACGCACCGGCCTGGATCAACGCGAACTTCGCGAACGCGCTGATAACGCACGGGTTATGACAGAGAGGGCACCGACGTTCCTGGCCCTGGCGGATCGCCGGACGATCCCGACGTCGGACCCGGTGGAGATCGTCGCGTGGACAAGGTTCCATGGAACCACCGATACGATCCCCGATCATGCAACGATTGAACGGGGTGCTCGTCGGCGCCGTCTTCGGAATGGTCTTCGTGGCCGTCAACGCCGGCGCGCCACTCACACCCATGGCCGGCGTGATCCTCCGCTGGCTCGCAGGCCTGGGACTCGCGGGCGTCATTGTCATGTGGTTCATCGCCATGCGCCGGACCAAGGGCGGGGCGGACATCGCCGAAACCGGAGGTGAGGCCCGCAGCCGGATGTTCGGCCGTAGATATGTCGTGATCGTGGTTCTTGAGGCGGTCGCCTTGTTCGGCGGCATCCAGGTGCTCCGTCTGCTGGGATGGCCGGCTCAGTCGGGCGTGGCCTGGACGGCGCTCGTCGTCGGCGTGCATTTCGTCGCGCTGTGGCCGGTCTGGCGCGAGGTCAGCATCCTGATCCCCGGGGTTGCGCTGACCGTGCTGGGCCTGGCCGGCCTCGTCATGGTGTGGACCCGGGCCATGGAGTGGGTGCCGTTCGTCAGCGGCGTACTGCCGGGCGTGGTCCTGCTGGCCGGATCGCTCTTCTTCACTTACCGGCAGTTCTCGCGCATCGCGGCACTGAAAGCGGGCGGACGGTAATCCACGGCGCGTTAGCGGTCACCTTTCGGTGGTTCGCTGCGTCAGCGGGGTGACGTTCGGCGAAGGAGAGGAAACGAGCCCGTGACGCCCCATGACTTCCTGGCTGTCCAGTTCGAGGAACACCGCTCTCATCTGAGAGCGGTCGCTTACCGCATGCTCGGCTCGCTGACCGAGGCCGAGGACACGGTCCAGGAGGCGTGGCTGCGGCTGGCCCGTTCGGACTCCGGCGAGATCGACAATCTGGGTGATTGGCTGAGCACCGTGGTCGGCCGGGTCTGCCTGGACATGCTCCGTACCCGTAAGACCCGGCGGGAGGAGTCGCTTGAGGACCTGCTGCCGGACCCGGTCATCAGCAGTGAGGATGCCCCCGACTCGGAACAAGAGGTATTGCTGGCCGACTCGGTGGGGCTGGCGCTGCTGGTTGTGCTGGAGTCCTTGAGCCCGGCCGAACGGTTGGCGTTCGTGTTGCACGACCTGTTCGGTCTGCCGTTCGAGCAGATCGCACCTATCGTGGACCGCACCCCGGCCACCACCAAGAAGCTCGCCAGCCGCGCCCGGCAACGGGTCCGCGGCGCCGCCCCGAGCCCCGACCCGGACTTGGCCGATCAGCGGCGCGTGGTGGAGGCGTTGCTGACCGCCGCGCGCGGTGGCGACTTCGACGCGCTGCTGTCCATCCTCGACCCTGACGTAGTGCTGCGCGCCGACGGCGGGATGCTCACCAACGGCATGCAGGCCATCCGCGGCACCGCGGCGGTGGCCGGACAGCTCGCTACCTTCCAGCGCATGGCCACCAGTGCTGCCACCCACCCGGCGCTCGTCAACGGCCTGGCTGGCCTAATCAACACGATCGACGGCCTGCTGATCTCCGTCATGAGCTTCACCATCACCGACGGCAAGATCGCCGGCATCGACATCCTGTCCGACCCCGACCGGCTGGCCGCTCTCGACTTGACCGGCATGGAGTCATGACTCCCGCTGACGCTGAACCAGTTCCGCATCGCTTCGGATTCGCCTGAGCGCGGGCATGGCATTTCATGTTCCGGAAGGCAGTCCGATACCGTAATTCGAACACTTATGTACGAATTGTTGAAGGAGACGCGATGGGCCCCAGGGCTGTCGTCATTGGAGGGGAGATCGGCGGGCTGGCAACAGCGTTGGCGTTGGCCAGGACCGGCTGGCAGGTGACGGTGCTGGAGCAGGCGCGGGAGGTGCGCGCGGTGGGCGCGGGCATCACGCTGGCGCCGAACGCGGTGGCGCCCTGGACTGGCTCGGGCTCGGGGGCGAATTGCGCACGACGGGGGGCTGCAAGGCGGAGCGGATCTGCACGCGAGTTCAGGCCTCTGGCTCATGCGGACGCATGTCGAAGAGCTCAGGCGCCGCTTCGGCGTGCCGGGCTTCGCACTGCACCGAGCTGAACTCATGGACACGCTGACCCGCGCGCTCCCCGAGGTGATGATCCATACGGAGCATCGCGTCACCGGTGTGCGCGCAGCGGAGGGCACGGTGAGCTACCAGGGGCCGTACGGTTCGGGCACGGTCACGGCCGATCTGGTCGTGGCCGCTGACGGACTGCACAGTACCGTGCGCGCGAGCCTGTTCCCCGCACACCCTGGCCCCGCCTACGCCGGCTACGTGACCTGGCGCGGCGTGGCCCCGCAGCACGAGGCCGCGCAGCTGCGCCCCGGCTCGGTCAGCGAAAGCTGGGGCCGGGCACGGCGCTTCGGCATCGTGCCCCTGGCCGACGGCAGGGTCTACTGGTATGCGACCCTCGGCCTGCCCGCCGACGCGCTGCTCCAACTCGCCCTCGATCAGCTGGCCGAACGGGTCCGCGGCTGGCATGAGCCCATCGCGCAGTTGCTGGCCGCCACCCCGCCCGAGGCGCTGCTGCGTCACGACACCCACAGCCTGATCACGCCGCTGCCGTCCTATGCCGCCGGCCGGGTCGTCCTGCTGGGCGATGCCGCGCATGCGGTCAGCCCCGACCTCGCCCAAGGCGCCAGTCAGGCGCTGGAGGACGCGGTGAGGCTCACGCGGACGCTGGAGCACGAGCGGCAGACACCCGCCGCGCTCGCCGCCTACGATCGGGTACGCCTCCCGCGCACGCCTGGTCCGGGTCTCCGCCCTGGCCGGGCAGCTGGCCCAGGCCGCCCATCCGGTGGCCGCTCTCCTGCGCGACGCTGTGGCTTGGGCTCTGCCGACGCCGCTGTACATGCGTATCATCACCGAGACGATGTCATGGAGGCCCTGACGACCAGGGGTGGCCCATCGGGTTTTCACGTCGGCTCAGTGGTCATCCGCGCATGTGCCCGGCAACGTATCCGTGATGACAGGAGAGGGCACCGGTGGAACTGCGGGACATCGAGATCTTCCTGACCTTGGCAGAAGAGTTGCATTTCGGCCGGACGGCCGAACGGTTGCGTGTGTCCCAGGCACGCATCAGCCAGGCGATCAGCCAGCAGGAACGCCGCCTCGGCGGCGCGCTGTTCGACCGCTCCAACCGCCGGCGCATCCGCCTTACCCCGCTCGGCCGGCAACTACGCGACGACCTGCGGCCCGTCTACGCCGGCCTGCGCGACAGCCTCGAACGCGCCCGCTTGGCCGCCCAGGGCATCACCGCCGTGCTGCGGGTCGGCATGCTGCCCATCAACGTGCACGACCTGCGCGCCTACTGGGATACCTTCCGCGCTCGCCATCCCACCTGGAAGCTGACCATCCGGCACCCGGCCTTCAGCGATCCCTTCGGGGCGCTGCGACGCGGTGACGTCGACGTCCTGGTCGCCTGGCTGCCCGTCGAGGAACCCGACCTCACCGTCGGCCCGCTTATCTACGCCGAACCGCGCGTGCTGGCCGTGGGCACCGGCCACGAACTGGCCGGGCGCGCGTCGGTCTCGCTGGACATGGTGAGCGACTTCCAGCACCCCGACGTCGAGTCCAGGCCCGACTACTGGTTCGACAGCTACATCCCGTCCCACACCCGCAGCGGCCACTCGATCCAGCGCGGCCCCCTGGTGCAGAACACGGAGGAAATCCTCAGCCTGACCAGCATGGGCGAGATCGTCACCTGCTTCCCGGCCCACATGGCGCGATACGGGACCCAGCCCGGCATCGTCTACCTGCCGCTTCGTGACCTGGACCCTTTGTCGTACGCCCTCGTCTGGCGCAGCGAGGCCGAGACTGGCCTCATCCGGGCCCTCGCCCGGATCGTCCGCGAGCTGGGCCCCCGCACCAGCAGCGACAGCGCCACGTGATGCAGGCCCTGCCCCGATTCAGTATCGGCGAGACCGTCGAGCCCGTGCGGCTTCCCGGGCCCTTCCGGTGGCCGCGGCGTGGCTTGCCGTGGCCCGAGGGGGTGGCCGAGCTTCCTGCCGTGCCACACGTTCGGCATCTCCGCATACGTCCCCTCCCGGCCACGCCCCGGTCCACACCGCAAGCGTCAAGCGTTGCGGGATATGTCCCGTCTTTCGGACAACTGCTCCATACCGGCCGACCGGTAGGTGGCGACGGCGCCGACGTTGGCGCTCTCGCAATACGCGACCATGCTGGATGAGCCCAGCTCCCGGAGCGCGCGGGCCGCGGCGATGGTGACCGCCCGGCCATACCCCTGACCTCGGTGTGCCCGGTGCACCCCCATCGGCTCGATCAGCCCGATCCTGCCCTCACCCGCCGCCCACACGATCGCGACCGCCACCGCCTCGCCCCGCTCATCGCGTACGGTCAGGCACCGAGCGTCAGCGTACGGGGCGCCAGCCGCCGTCGCGTGCCAGTGCGCACCGCTGAACGTCGACCTGTCGAACGACGCCTGCAGGACCGCGGCCCACTCATCTGCCTGTTCCGGCCCGGTCACCTCGACGTGGACGCCGGGGTCCTGCACGGGCTCCGCGAGGTCGCGCCGAAGCAACGTCCACGGCTCGCCGCTCTGCCAGCCTTCCTTGGCGAGCAGGTCCTGGACCCGCGCGTCCATCGACGACTCGACGTACGCCTTGCCCGCGGGCAGCACCCCGCGCCCGGGCGCCGACACGTCCTCGGCCACCTGCCGCGCCAGCTCCTCATCCCGCAACGCCCGGGGCGCGAACGCCAGGCGCAGCAGGTCCGCGCCGTCCAGCAGCCCGACGGCCAGGACCTGCCCGGCCCGGCTCCAGGTCCGGGTGGCCTGCGTTGTTCAAGCAGTTGGGCGATCGGTTCCGGCGCGCGGTGGCCTCCTTCGCCGAGGACAACCACATCCGGTGGGTCAAGTTCGGCAAGGATCAGGCCAAGCTGGAGACGATGACCCCGTATCTGGCCCGGCAGGCCGCCACGGACGCTCAGGGGTGGGGGCGATCGGGGTGGCGCAGGAGTTCCAGCGCGTCTGGACCGCGCACGAGGGCAAGATTTCCACCGGCACCCCGCGCAGTCCCACCCGGCCCCGGCGTTCTCCCGTGTCCAGCTCCTCCGCGAGGAACTTTAGGCGCTGTCCACTCTGCCCGCCGGCGATGGCGAGCTGATCGACGAAGAGCGCCGCATTTCCCCTGCGGTACGGCGACGGCAACTCCACGAAGTGCTCGCATCTGCAGTCGACCAGCCGCGAACGTCCGATCGCGATGTCGACCGGCCGCGGCTATGAGACGACGCTCGCGATGTTCATGAGCTTCCTGACCGACCGGCAATACGGCTGGAGCGAGCAGTGTCTGGAGCGGTTCGGCCAGGTCCCGCAGCAGATCTTCCACGAGGACAACCGGGTCGCTCATGTCGTGGAGTACGAGGGACGGCCAGGGCGGCGGCCGCTGACCTATGACGAGGTCCAGGCGTTGTTCGACGCCGTTGATGGCCGGGTGGAGCAGGCGCGGGCCCGGGGCCGCAAGGGCGCGCTGACGGCGATGAGGGACGCGGCTCTGCTGAAAACGGTGTATGCCTTCGGGCTTCGGAGGAACGAGACGAGGATGCTTGATCTGGCCGACCTTCGGCGGACCCCGAAGTTCCCCCAGTACCGGCAGTTCGGCGGGTTGTTCGTCCGGTTCGGTAAGTCCTCCAACGGCAGCCCGCCCGAGCGGCGCACCGTGCTGACGGTCCCGCAGATGGACTGGATCGTCGAGGTGTTGGAGCGCTGGGTCACCGAGATCCGGCCACTGCTGTCACCGGGCAAGCTGCCCGCGTTGTTCGTCACCGAACGCGCCAGCCGCATGTCGGTTCGCTCGCTGAACGTCGCGTTCGCACAAGCCCGCGACGACGCGGGGCTGCCACCGGAGGCAGATCTGCATGCCCTGCGCCACAGTTACGTCACTCATCTCGTGGAGTTCGACTATCCCGAAAAGTTCATGTCCTTGCAGGTAGGACACAGTTATGCCAGCACGACGGCTATCTATACCGGGGTGTCGGATGAGTACCGCAATCGGCTGGTGCAGCGGTCTTTGAAGGAGCGGCACCCGGAGCTGTGGGAGGGCGTGTGATCAAGAAGATGGGGATCGTCTGGAACCTGCGCAAGCTCTTGGCCGGCCGTGACATGTTCCAGACCACCGACCTGGTCGGCCCGCTGGCCGAACGAGGCGTTCATCTGTCGCGGGAGCAGGTGTTCAGGCTGGTCACTCAACCGCCGCAACGCCCGGACCGGCGCCTTTCTGCCAGCGGCTGCGGGAGCGGCCCCGGCTCTCGTTCAGACGAGGAGGCCGGGGCCCGGGGTGGTGAATGGTCAGGAATGGTCCGCCGGTACCTTCGGCGATTCGTCGGTCCAGCCCGACTCCAGAACGGCGCTCCAACCGGCCGGCCGAAGATCTGCGCAACCTTGCTCGCCGACCGATCTACCGACCGACAGTAGGCGCCCGGTGTTCTTGTCGAACAGGACCTGCGACTCAGTGCCGTAGCTGGGCTCGCAGCTTCGCAACGTGACTCCTACCGCGTCACGGCCCAGCGGGTCCCGTACGCCGCCGAGGGAACGAACCTCGGGCAGATCGGCCATCAGCCGAAACAGCGCCGCCCTGACTCCGGAAGGGGCAGGCAGTTCGAGCAGCAGTTCGGCTGCCTGCTCAAACAGGATCTCATCTCGTCTCTTGTCGCTCATCCCGCCAGGGCCCTGCCACTGGATCAGGACCTCTTTCAGCGCCTCCGGTTCGGTGGGCAGGCGCTCGATATCGGCGACGGAGACAGCCTTGCCGTTGACGTTGGGCCAGCTCGACCCCGGCTCGGCAAAATTGTTCAGCCGACTGGCGTAAGGCGTCTTGCCTGTCTCATCGCTCAACGCCCGGTTGCCGCGGGAGCAGGTGAAATGAGCTTGCTCCGAGCTGAACTCGCCCTCCTTGGGTGGTTTCGCGCCCTTGACGGCGTCCACTCGGGTCCAGGAGTGGACTATCCACCAACTCGGATCCTTGGGCGACTTGGCCACCCACGTCTCATCTCGGCAAACGCCGTGGGATGACCTTCCGCCGAACAAGCCGCCCGAGTTCACACCCCGGATATGCCAGTACCTGCCGGCGACGGTCGGCACTTTCACGGTCTGCTCCGCGGCGGCGAGCAGCAGACCGCGCGCGGCGGGCTCGGCAGACCGGTCGCCGGCACCGCCAGGTACCAGGGTCACGGCCACCGCGAGCCCCGCCGCCACCACTCCCGCCGTTCCCAATCCCCAGCCCAGCTTGATGCGGCCATGACGGGGGACGACCGAGACCGTGGACGGCCGTGTGGTCGCGGCGGCGATGATTCGGTCGAGCCGTGCCGGATCGTCCACCGGCTTGAGCGAAGCGGGACGAGTGCCAGAAAGCGACTTCATCACATCGGTCTTCTTCACCGGGTTGACTCCTTCATGGATGCCAGCGATTCGGAGGTGACCACGGCGGCGCCGGTGATCGCGTCGGGCTCAGCGGCCATCGCACGCTCCAGCCTGCGCCGGGCACGGTGCAACCGGACAAAGAATGTGGCGGTGGAGCAGCCGACGACCTTCGCCGCGTCCACGGCCCGCAGCCCATGCCAGGCGACCAGCGTGAGCACTTCACGATCACCGTCGGAGAGCGCAGCGAGCCCCCGCAAAATGGCTGTCCTCTCGGTTACCGACTCGGCGACGTCGCGCGCTGGCAGCTCCGTGACCGAGCCCCAAGTCGACAGCTCATTCTCCAGCGACTGACGCCGAGCCTCCGCACGGTACGACTCGCGCAGCACGTTGCGGGCAACGCCGAGCAGCCATGGGAGCGCCTCATCCGGCACGTCGTCGATCCGCCGCCACGCGACGCAGAATGTCTCACTCGCCACCTCCTCCGCGAGCTGCCGTCCCGCACGGCTGACCGCGTACGCGTACACGCTCGAATAGCAGGAGCCGTACAACACGGTGAACCGGTCCCGAGGACCAGGTTCGATCATGTGTCCACCCTTCCCTAAGTGCGCCACTACCAGGGAAGTGAGCGAACCGCGCCATTTCTTACAGCCCGAGGGGAATATGCGCGCCGCACGGCCGGTGATCTTCCACCCCTTCACTCGATCCAAGGAGGATACGAGGGGGATGGCCGTTCTCTGGCCTCCATCGTTTTCTGCGCCGTTCCTCAGCGCCTGCGGGCGGCGTGATCGCGTCCCGATTGCCAGCGTGCAAGTGCTTCGCTGGAGACTCGGGCGTAGCGGGCCAGCGAGGCGACCGAGGTGTGGCCGGAGTAGGCCAGCAGAGTGGAGGTGTTGGCGCCGTCCTCAGCCGCGTGAGTCAGCGCCGAGTGCCGGAGTTGGTGCAGTGTCCAGCCGCCACTGGCTGCCTCAAACAGCTCGGCCGCCCGCCGATAGGACAACCGCGCCTTCCCGCTGCCTGCCTCGACGTCGCCCGGCGGCAGTTCCACCCGGGCACGCCGGTCGGTGGTGAACACCGGCCCGCTCCGGCGCCCGTCCAGCAGCCGGGGTAGCAGCCGGGCGGTGCCGGTGCGCCAGACAATGACGTCGACCGCGCCCCCCTTACGCCGTACTTGGGCCCGCCGGTTGCGCAGGTCCAGCTCATCGACATCCAGGCCCAGAACTTCCGAAGACCGCGCCGCTGACTCATAGAGCAGCCGCCACAGGGTCCGCTCGCGCAGCGCGACCCCCTCCCGGCCGAGCAATTCGGCGACCTCGCCGCGATCCAGGGAACGGGTGCGGTCGGCCTCGACCGGCCGACGCTTGAGTCGGCGCAACGGGTCCTCGATGATCCAGCCCTGATCCCGCCACCAGCCGACAGCCGAGGCCAGCGCGTTGAGCCGGGCGTTGACCGTGGCGGCCGCGGCCGATCCCCACCGCTCGATGAACCAGGCGGCGATTCGATCAGCCGCGGCTTCCCCCTCGAACACGCTCACCGGGGTGTAGGAACCGAACTTCTCGGTCAGAGCACGCAACGCCGTGGCGTAGGCCCGCGCCGTGTTGGGATTGGACACCCCGGCGAGAAACCCCTCAATCGCGTCCTTGAGCGCCGGGACCGACCGCTCGATGCCGATCTTGCGGACCACTCCCACGATGCCTCCGCGCTCTATCGCAGATAACCATGGAGTCTGGCCCCCGCCCGGCGGAGGTATTTCCCCAGGACGGAACTGACGTTATCGCAGATAATCGTGGATTATACGCGATAGAAGGTTCGCGATCAGCGCTCCCTCGGTCACCCTGCGACAGCGAAGGAATCTCCCTCCGATGGCCGAAACGGTAAAGGAGGTCCTTAGATGATCGAGGGTGTTCAGTGCGCCCGGTTGGGCGGGGGGTCGGTGGGCAGCCGGCTGTGGCGGAAGATCCGCCACAGGGCGAGGTCGTAGCCGATCTTCGTGACACCGGCGAGCAGGAACGGCGCAGCCAGGCTGATCGATTGCAGTACGCCTGCCAGCGCCGGTCCTAGGGGCCTGGTGAGGTAGCGGGCGGTGTTGGTGATCGCGGCGGCGGCGGTGCGTTCCTCGGGCGGGACCATCGCCATCACGTACGCCTGCCGGGCTGGCACGTCCATCGACGACAGGCAGGCACGCCCGAGCAGGAGGGCGATCGCCAGCGGGAGGGAGGGAGCAAACGGCACTGCAGCCAGCATGACGTTGGCGGGCAGATGGGTGAAGACCATCGTGGGCAGCAGCCCGATTCTGGCCGCGATGACCGGCGCGAGCAGGAAGGAGGCGGTCTGCAGGACGGCGCAGCCCGCGAACAGCAGCCCGATGCTCGCCGTGCCAGCTTGGTAGTGGATGCCCAGCCAGTAGGCCAGGTAGGCCTGCGGTCGCCGACGCCAGACAGCGCGTTCACCAGCGCTACAACACGACCAAGGCAACATGAGCGCAGGCGGGCGCGGGAGCGTGGACGCCCTGGTCACTGTCCATAGCCGGACGTCCGCGCCGTCACGGCCCTGAGGCCTTGGTCAAAAGCAAAGGACGCATCGGGCAGGCGGCGTACGGTGATGGCGCCATCCGTTCCCTCCGATGGAGGTACTCATGACCGAAGCCGTTGCACGTGACCTGGACCTTTGCACCCTGATGCGATTCCACCCTCCGATGAAGCCTATCCGGGGTATGGGTATGATGTAACTCGTACATCAATGTTCGAGTTATGGGAGGACATCGTGGAGCGCACCGCGATCGTGGCAGGCGGCGGCATCGGCGGGCTCGCCGCCGCTCTGGCGCTGGTCAGGGCGGGTTGGCAGGTCAAACTGTTCGAGCAGGCCGACCAGATCCGCGCCCTGGGTGCGGGCCTGGCGCTGGCGCCCAATGCGGTGCGGGCGATCGACTGGCTCGGCCTGGGTGACGACCTGCGCTCCAAAGGCGTCATGCAGGGCGGCGCCGGGCTGCGGACCAGCCGCGGCCGCTGGCTCATGCACACCCACATCGAGGAGCTGAAGCGGCGCTACGGCGTGCCTGGCTACGTGCTGCATCGCAGTGACCTGATGGCCATGCTCACCGGCGCCCTGCCGGACGGGGTGATCTCCACGAGCCATCGCGTGACCCGCGTGGATCCTGCAGCGGGGTCGGTGGACTACGCGGGGCCGCACGGTCCGGGCACGGCGAGCGCCGAGGTGATCGTCGCGGCCGATGGCATCCACAGCATGCTGCGCCAGAGCCTGTTCCCCACCCATCCCTCACCCACATACGCCGGATACGTCACCTGGCGCGGAGTGGTGCCCCAAGGTGCGGTGCGGGCGGGCGAGATGACCGAGAGCTGGGGCCGTGGCCGCAGGTTCGGCATCGCACCGCTGGTAGACGGCCGCATCTACTGGTATGCCACCCTCGGCGTGCCCGCCGGCGCGCTCACCGAACTGACACTCGACCAGCTCGCCGAGCGCTTTGCGGGCTGGCACGAGCCGATCCCCCAACTGCTCGCTGCCACACCGCCCGAAACACTGCTGCGGCACGATATCTACAGCCTGACCGCGCCGCTGTCCACCTTCACCGTCGGCAAGGCGGTCCTGCTGGGCGACGCCGCCCACGCCGTCACACCCGACCTCGGCCAGGGCGCCTGCCAGGCGCTGGAGGACGCGGTCACCCTGGCCACCTCCCCCGACCTCAAGGCCTACGACCTGGCGCGACGCCCGCGCACCCAGCACCTGGTCAAAGTCTCGGCGCGGTCGGGAAAGCTGGCTCAGGCGAGCAGGCCCGCGACCGCCTTCGTGCGTGACGCCGTGGCATGGGCGACACCCACGCCGCTCTACATGCGAATCATCGACGGCACCCTGTCCTGGCAACCGCAGGACTCCTGAAGTCGAGCATCCGCTCGAGTCCCTCAAAGGGTTGGCCGAGGAGATCAGGGCCTGGCGCTGACAAACCCTGCTACTACTCACCAGCGAAAGCAGAGCTGAGCTCGGCCAACTTGGCCTACGTGAAAGAAGAGATCACCATCCTCTGACCTGCTGGAAGGGTCCGGCAACCCTAGATAACGATCGCAAACTGATGCCTCGGTTCGGGCAACCTGATGCCGTCCAGATCGACGCCATCGCATGTCTAGACTTCCGCCTTCTATCCGCATCAGATCCACTGAGCCACGGACCTGCCGATCGGCTCAGCACATCTGATGCACCCCAGGTCGGCGCGTCGTGCCCGGCATCACTTCTCTTGAGTCAGGACACCATCGGGTCTAGCCTCGGCGCCGTTGACGAGCAGGGTTCGCTTGCCGGAGGAGGTCACGTGATCCAGTGGAAGTCGGTAGCGGAGGATCCGGCACGGTTCGAACGCGCCGTGAAGCTGCTCCTGCGGCGGCTGCATCCCGCAGCACAGGGCATGGATGGGAGCGGCGGCGACGGCGGCGTCGACATCTGGTTGCAGACCGATCTCGGGCCCGTCATTTTCGAGGTCAAGTCGTTCACCACGCGCCTCACCCCTGCGCGGAGGAGGGAAATCGCTAAGTCTCTCTCCACCGCCGCACGGCACAAGCCGATCGCCTGGCGCCTGATCCTTCCACTGGAGCACACCCCGTCCGAGAAGGCATGGTTCGACGGGCTCGGCGCGCAATACCCGACGATCTTGCTTGCCTGGCAGGGCATCGACTGGCTCGACGAGCAGTTCGCCAAGCACGACGATCTGCGCCGCTACGTGGAGGGGGGCGACTACGGGCTGCTGGCCCGCAGCAAGGAGATGCATCTCGAGCAGGCTGCCCTCGCGCAGCTTGCCGACCTGGGCGCCCGGGTTAGCACCCTCCATGGCCGCGCCCAGGAGATCTCTCCCTTTTACCGCGTCGGCTTCACCGCCCACGGGGACCGCCGGCAGATCACGATGACGCCGGCGACCGGGCAGGTCTCGATCATTCCGAAGCTGCAGTTCGATCCTGGCGACCCCGAGGGGGTCCAGGCTCGGCGCGACCTGGAGAAGGTGCTGGCCTACGGTGGCAAGACCGCCATCGCGGGTCGGTTCGTCGAGGCGCTGCACGTCTTCGACGCCGATTCTCTGGTCGAGAAGCTCGAACCGTTCGGCAGCGGCGATCATCTCCACGTCATGACCCCCCATCAGGACGCCGCACCCGTGCCCGGCCGCCTGCGGGTGCTCACTCGCGACGGGCAGGCGGCCGCGACCTTGGACGTCTCGCTGACGACCCGTACCGCCGGGCAAACAGGGATGTCTATCCACGGGACCGATCTGCACAAGGTGGTCCAGGTGAGCCTGCGCATCGACCGTCCGCAAGACGGTGTCCCGATGAGCGGTGGCATGGACGTGAATCTGTCCGGCCTGGCCGGGCACTGGCCCGCAGTGGTCAGGCCGGTGGCCGATCTACTCCTCGCCGCCGAGGCGAACGACGTGATCGAGGTGCATGTGGCAGGCAAGCCTGTGGCTCGTGGCCACGGCCGAGAGCCGCTGTCGACCGCGGTCTTGAATGCCGCCCGGCTCGTCATCCTCCTGGACGATCTGCAGAAGCTGACCGGTACCCACTTCCCCACCCCAGCCGAGGTGGCACCGGCCGAGGTAGCAATGCTGACCGTGCTGCGCGACCTGCACACCCACGGCAAGGCCGTCATGCCTCGTGGAACGATCTCGGCGGAGGTCAACGAGCAGGGGCGAGCCCATCTCCTGGACGTGATCAACGCCAACAGCGACTGCAAGCTGGTCCTCGACACGAGGTGGGAGCCGAGCTGCGCTGGGCAGCGCTTTCCGCCCGTAGAGGTGAGGGTCAACGGGCCACGCGTTCGTCTGGCGAACCGTGCTGAGCTCGAGGCGGCCCGCACCGCTGGCGCCGGCAGGGTCACCGCCCATTTCGCCTGCACCGACGATCAGGTCCTCGAGGTCTGGTCGAAGGTCCTGCCGAGCGGCGCGGAGGGCTGAACACGTGCGAAAGGAGAAGACCATGTCAGGTGGCCAGGCCCGGCAGCGAACCATCGCCGCGAGCCAGTGCCCGGAGGCCGCAACGCCGTACGCGGTGGAGGGGGCGGGCACACCGGAGTTCCGCGCGGCCGTGCGGCGGAGAGCCGGGATGCTCGTGGCGTCGCGACGCCGATCTGACCGCCTACGCCGACGAGGACATGCACCGGCTGATCGGGGCCAGCATGGGTGACGCTCGGGGCGGCGCCGTCAGCCCGGCCGAGGCCGAGCTGACGACCACTGGACGCCGGATGGCCTGCCACCTCGACCAGCCGGACAGCGTGCTGACCAGCCAGCTCCCGATCGAGGCCATCGACCCCGACACCGCCGCCTGGCCGCCGCTGGTTCACGACCTGGAAGAACCCCTGAACCGCCGGGCCGTTCAGCTCAGTGCGCCGGAGCCGGGCCTGGCCGGTGAAGGCGAGCGGAATGTTGAAGTCGCAGACGCGGCAGGCCTATCAGCGAGATCCCAGCCATGATCGGGGAACCAGCGGGCCAGCAGGAAGACACACTCGTCCCCACAGCGGTGTGGCGACCCGGAGCGCGCACCGTACGCTCAAGCACCGCTCCGACGCTCATAGGATCGGACGGACACGGTGGCAGCCACGATGGCGGGGGGGTGGTCGGCGGTTCCGGCCAGGCTGCCGAGCCGCCGTTGCCGCCGCCCGCGCCGCTGGTGGATTCGGTCGGTGACATCGCTGGGCTGCGTCCGCGGCGGCGGCCGAGGGACGGCGGTGAGGTGCCCGGCGCCGACGTGGACCTCATCGACGCGTTGCCGCGCACTGACGACGTGCCTGCTCCTGGGCAGCGGGCCAGCTGGCCGACCGTGGCCGCGTGGCTGCGCGCGGGCAGGACCGCCGCGACCCGCCGCGCCCGGCTGGCCGACCTGGCCAAGTTCGTACGCTGGTGGGCCGCTGCCGCGCCCGGCGCCGGGCTGTGGCAGGTCAGCGAGGATGTCCTGGTCGCTTATGCCGAGCAGCTGGGCACCGGAAGCGGCCATGCGGCGGTGCTCGGCCGGGGCGGTGGCCCGCTGGCCGCCGCCACCGTCAAACGGCACATCTCCACGCTGAAATCGCTGTACGGCTACGCGGTGCGCCGCCGGGTGATCAGCCACAGCCCCGCTACGTTCGTGGAGACGCCCGAGGTCGGCAAGGTCGGCACCACCCCCGCACTGGCCCTCGACGAGGCCGCCGCCCTCGTACGCGGTGCGCAGCAGATCGCCCCGCGTCATCCGGTCGACGCCGCGGCGGTGATGCTGCTGGCCACCCTCGGGCTGCGCGCCGCCGAGCTGGAGGGGCTGACGGCGGGGCGGATCGAGCGTTCGGCGGGACACTGGGTGATCGGTTTCCGGCTCAAAGGCGGCCGGCAGGTCGTCGTGCCGCTGGCCGCCGAGGTGATGGAGCTGCTCCGGCCGCTGCTGGACGGCCGCCGCACCGACCAGCTGCTCCTGCTACGCGCCGACGGCCGCAGCTTCGACCGCTGGCGGCAGCAGACCGCACTACGCCGGGCCGCCCGCGCCGCAGGGCTGGACATCGCGAAGCTGACCCCGCACATGCTCCGCGCCACCGCCGCCACCCTGCTACGGGCCGCAGGTGTCGCCGTCGAAGACGTCCAGGAACTGCTCGGGCACGCCTCCCCGGTCACCACCCAGCGCTACGACCGCGGCCAGAGCGCACTGGACGGCCACGCCGCCTACCGGCTCACCGACCTGCTCACCGGACAACCCACCACCGGCCCCGGCGAGGCCACCGAGGTCACGGTGGCCGTCGACGAGACGAACGGGGAGGATGCCACCGCGCGCGCTCGCCGGCCCCGACCTCCGCGCCATCGAGGAGCACAGCCACTGGCAGGAAAACGCCGCAAGACCGGCGACCCCTCGCGGCGTGAACGCTGAGCAGGCTGTGTCGGCCGACCGTGGGGCGACGCGGGTTGCGTGGTCCGAGTGCACAGGTCGAGTCTGGGCGGGCCGATCATCCGTTGGCTAGCTATGCGGCACCGGCTTCAGCCGTACCAGCCAAGACAGGCCGGCGACGTGAGTTCGCCCGCCGTCTACAGAATCGCCGGCGATCGAGGGAACAATGCGTGAACGGCGGCGCGGACGCGGCTGTTGGCCTGCTCGGGTGTCGAGCGTCGAACTTTCCGTCAAGGTGGAGGAAGGCCAGGCTATGGGCCAGCGCCCAGATCGCGTCCGCCAACGGCTCGGGTTCACGGTCGGGAAAGACGCTGCGTACCAGGTTGTGCAGGTAGCCGGAGATGGCGGTGATCGCGGATCGTGCTGGCCTGCACCGGGGGCGACGGCCGTGGCGGCACAGTGGCGGTGGCGGCCCGGCTGCGGGGCAAACTTGACCTCCCGAAGGCGGGCCTGGCCCGCCCCGGGGGGTGCGGCGCTCTACGGCACTCTCAGCCCGCGCACGCGGGTGGACTGTTACGACAAGCGGATCAAGCGATCTTCCCTCGGCGCAGTTCCTCAGCGAGGAACCGCATCTCGGCCTCCGTCACCCGCATCTGCCCCGTCCGCGCCTGGAACCACTGGTTACGTAGCTCCCGCCGGTACCTGCCCCACCTGTTGGTCCGCGCCTGCCCGGCCCATGGATGCCGGGCGCGCGACGACATCACGGTCATGGTGTCCGAGAGCTGCATGGGTCCCCACCATCGGTAGATCTCGTACACCGTGAAGGGCACCGTGGAAATCTCCTGATCCGCCTGGACCTCGTCGAATGCCTCGTCCCACTCGTTCTGGGAGGTCTTGATGATGGTCGTGAGGGGCCCCCACCAGGTCCATCGGCGTTGGATCGCCAGACTCGTGTCGCTGCCGGGGACCTCCACCTCCGCGCCGTTCGGAAACCTCCGCGCCTCCTTGAGGACCTCGGCTGCGGCCAGCCTCTCCGGCATGGGCGCGACCATGACTGCCGCCACGAGGCAGGCGCAGCCGATCGCCAGGCCGGGCAGGAAGTAACCCCACGACCCTGAGGCGATGCTACGGATCAGGAGCCCCAGCGGAATTCCGGCCGCTGCGCCGATCAGGGTCAACGCGATCCATTCCCGGATCTTCGCCCATAACCTCATGCGCTGCTCCCGTAACTTGGCGTGGCCCAACCATCGCATCAGGAGTCATCCCGCCTCGGCAAGGGTCGCGGCCCTGTACGGCACTCTCAGCCCCGCACGTGCGCTCACGAAAACGGCCCGCCCTCACGGAAGCGGAGGACGGGCCAAACCCGGGGGACCACCGGGGAGCCTAGGGCTAAGTCGGGGAGATCAGCTCTCGTAGCAGGGAGGAGCCGACCGGTGAATCCACTTGACTCTCACGGCAGTGACAGGGACGCTGATGGCTTCATGCCCGGCTGCCAGGTTGTTGTCCTCCGCTCGGTGGACGCATAGCGTGATCTCCCGGGTGGCATTTTGGACCCTGTACGTTACTGCGACATGATCGTAGTATTCCGGGGATCCGTAGTTGAAGAATGATCGGACATATTTGATTCCGTCCCCCTCCCAATTCCCGCTCGTAGACGCGATCCGCGTGCCGGCCGAGATCACCTCTGTGGTGTACATGCAGAAGTTTCCGCGCACGCAGCCGTACTGGACATCCGCGGCGATAGCCGCGCTTGCGGACGCGGGAGCGGCAACGGTGAGGCCGGTCAGAAGTGTGGCGGCGGCGAGGGCAGCCTTCGCCCTTACAGTCTTAGAGATCATGCTTGAGTCTAGGCAGCCTCCCCTTGGATCTTCCTTGAGCAGCTTTGCCCCTGTCTTGTCCCCGTCCTGATCACGACGCTGGGGGCCTCCCCGGCGTCCGCGTCGATGCTGCGGCGCCCGAGCCGGTGGAGCAGGTTCCTCAGGACCATGTCGCTCCCCTTCCAGCCAGCGCAGGACCAGCCTCGCACCCGGCTTTGAGACACGCTCTAGCCTGCTTAGGCCCGCGTCTCGGCATCGTGCGCAGCCGGGTTGGTTCGGTAGAGGCGGACCGGGGTGAGATGACGGGAGGCCGGCCTGAAATACCATGACGCGATCGTGAGAATGAGCAGGAAAAGCGCCGTGAGCGATTGATACCAGGCGTCGCCTGAGGCGGCATGCGAGAAGATCCCTCCTGTCAGCAGGAAGAAGATGCCCGCGTACGCCCACTCCTTGATCAGTGGCCGCTTGGGGACAAGGATCGCCACCGCTCCCAGGAGTTTCCACATGCCGAGGAGCGTGAGGATGTAGACGGGGTAGCCGAGCTGGACAATGCCCCAAGCATAAGGAGGCGCCAACGCCCCTTCGCCTTCTATTCTCAGCAGTTGCTGGATGCCGGAGCCGATCAGGCCCGATGCGAGCACCAGGGTGGATCCCCAGTAAACGATCTTTTGAGTTCTCGTCATGTCCGGCACGCTAATGGCAGTCGGCCGGGCAGCGCTTCTTCATTCCTGATCGATGTATCGATCAGGAATGAAGAAGCGCGTATCCCGGGGCCACACCTGGGGTGATGTTGCAATTCACTGTTGAAGGAGGCGCGCAATGCCCCTGCAGCTCGACGTCGTCGCTCTTGGGGCGCCCGAGGTAGACATTGCGCGCCGGTTCTACACCACCGCTTCTCACCCACTGTCACCGACGACGGGCGATTCGGTGACCCTCGACCTGCACGGCACCGGACAGGTCGAGCTGTCCGTGACCGAGTGTCTCGCCACGGTCGCGGGCGTCACGTAGGGGTGTTCACGAATACATCTGACCTGCCAGGCATCGGTGACATCAGAGATCGCTTCCCAGGCCCGGGTTGATCGTTTCCCGCGCACCGGCCAGAAGGAAGGGCTGGCGGTGGGACGTCGGGGAATGGGGATCGAAGCACGTGGTGGGGCCGCGTAGCGGAGTTCAGTCGTGCCGGTGGCGTCGTACCTCCACAGGATCTGCGAGATCAGCGGCAGGCCGTTGTGTGTGTGGGCCTCGCGGATGAGTACGTCGGCCGAGGTCGAGCCACTCATCCAACTCGGTGAGGACTACAGCAGGTTTCCTGGCGATTAGATGTGATCAACGCCATCATGGGGACCGTGACTCTGCCCCCTGGTGCGTTACAGGGGAGCGACTTGTTCAAGGCGCCCGTCCGGATGAGTTCTTCCCCATCAAGCAAGTGCTGTGACCAGCGGAAATCCGGGATACGTCACCCCTATGCTTCAGCCGTCGGCGCTGCGGCTCAGGCGTTGTAGCCGCCGTGGGCGTCCAGCACGGCTCCCGTGACGTACGACGCGGCGGGGCTCGCCAGGAAGGCGATCGCTGCGGCGATCTCGTCGGGGTGTCCCATACGTTGGAGGGACAGCGAGCTGAGCAGGGCCTTGAGGGTTTCGGGGTCCGGTGGCTCCATGCCGCCCTCCATCAGCCCGGCTTCCACGACATTGGCGGTGATGGCCCGGGAGCCGAGGTCGCGGGCGACGCCCATGGTGTACCGCTCGACCCCCGCCTTGGTCGCCGCGTAGTCGGCCACGCCCGGGACGCCGACTCGAGTGCCGAGCCCGGAACTCACCGTGATGACGCGGCCGCCCTCACGCAGCACTCGGGAGGCGGCCCGGATGACGGCGATCACCCCGAGGTAGTTGGTGGCGTGCATCCGATCCAGCGCGGCGGTGTCGGCATCCGGGGCGCCCACCATACCGTTCACCGAGATCGCCGCATTGTTGACGAGGATGTCCAGGCCACCGAAGTGCGCGACCACGTCGTCGATCAGCGCCGGAGCCTGGCTCGCGTCCGCCTGGTCGGACTTGAACGCGGCGACTTTCGCTCCCCTGTTGCGCACCTCGTCGACGACGGTCTGGGCCTGCTGCTCGGAGTTGACGTAGGTGAACGCGACGTCGGCGCCCTGCTCGGCAAGCAGCCGTACGGTCGCGGCCCCCAGCCCGCGGGACCCTCCGGTGACCAAGGCGACCTTGCCCGTCAGGGGCTTGTTCATTCTTCTCACCTCACTGGTTGACCATCTTCAGACAGTCGTAACAATAATAGTAACGACAGTATGTCGCAACTCTAGCTGTTACGACCATGGTTGTCGTAACATCGGGAGTTGCGATCGAGAGGAACGGGTTCATGAGCGCCAACAGCAGGTTGACCATCGCCGCCCACGCGCTGGCCTGGATCGGCCTCTACCAGCGTCAGGGCCATGAGGTCGCCACCTCCGAGCAGATCGCGGCCAGCGCGAGCACCAATCCCGTGGTGATCCGGCGGCTGCTCGGCGACCTGCGCAGGGCGGGGCTCGTGGAGTCCCGGCGCGGGGTGGGCGCGGGCTGGTCGCTGGCGCGCGACCTGGAGTCGATGACACTGCTGGACGTGTACGAGGCGGTGGAATCAGGCCCGCTGTTCGCGCTGCACCGCGCCGCCCCGGACCCGGGATGCGTGGTGGGTTACGGCATCCAGCCGGCGATGCAGCGCATCTACACCGGTATCGAGGAGACCCTCCGGCGCGAGCTGGCCCGCGTCACGCTGGAGGATGTACTCCGGGACGTCCTCACGGCACCTCGCTGAGTGGTCCTGTCCGTAAGTTCTAGGCCGGCACGGAACTCGATGCGCACAACGTCCGCCGCTCCTTCCGGGCCGTCCTCAAGAAGGCTAGTCACCCAGCAACGCGAAAGGCCGCTTCCAGCGCTCTGGAAGCAGCCTTTGACCTGGGTGGGGTGTTCACGAGTGGCTTAGGTCTGGGATGATGGAGTCACCGTGATGATCGTTTCCCGGGACGAAGCAGCGGACCCAGAGACGCCGACCGGCTCGCCGCCGATCCTCGGGCGAGCAGACCGATGGGCACACAGCACCGTTCCACTCCACAGGCCGTGGAGACGGCGCGTGTGGACGCCATCGTGGGTTGATCTACCAGTTGGCCAAATCGTAGCCGGCGGCCACGATGTAGCGCTGCGACGACGGGCACTGGACTGCCGACCAAGCCATGCCGGGGCGGCGCCAGTCGCCGTAGTAGTAACTGCCGTAGCCACGCCTCGGGTCGGATGTGCAGTAGGCCATGGCCCGGAAGCGGCCGGTGCCCGCCGTACACCTGGCGATACCTCCCTCAACATCGGAATAGATCCGCTCTTCTGCGGTGCATTTGCTCGGCCAAGCATGCGCTACGCCGGGCGTAAGCGCGATGAATCCGCTGGCAGTCATGGCGAGAGCCGCGGCGGTCATGGCAAATCTGCGCATCAGGTTTCGTCTCCTTTGAGAGGCTTCGACGGCGTAACCATAGATTTCGACCGTTGGGTGGGCGTTGGCCGCTTGTTGGGTTCTCGAGGCGCCTGGCCCCGCCCTCATCGGCGAACGTGCTGTCGCGACATCTCCGGCAGGATGACCGTGGGGCGCAGCTATGGATGGCTGCGCTGACAGCAGCGATGACGACGTCCTCGGCAATCCCGTGGAGGATCCAGAGAGCACCCAGGCCTCCGACAGATACGCGAGGCCGGCGCCGGCCTGGGCCGCCAGGCGCAACCCGTCACCGGATGCCACAGGAGGACTGGCCGGCACTATTGCGGGGATCGCCAACAGGTTCTCGACGACCGCCTACACCGTACTCAAGCAGGCCAAACCATCCGGCAAGGTCAAGATCACTGCCGAGGATGTGGAGTACGGCGCCCAGGGTGGAGCGTCGGTGGCCGGTCTTCGTGCCGGCGACACCCTCACCGTCGAGGAACTGCGGGCGGTCTGCCTGCACCTGACCGGCGAGACCGTCAGCCTCAAAGAGATCACCGCCGCGCGCAACGCCCGCCGCAAACAGCTGCGCGGCCGACTCGCCACCCGAGCCACCGTCGTCGACACCCTGCTGGCCCTGCACGACGAACCGCTGCCCGCCGCCTATCCGGCCACGACCGTCGAGCAACTCCGCCGCGAGATCAACAACGGGCTGCAGGTCGTGGAGAACTGGAACGGTGCCCACGGCAAGATCCTCTATGGTCGCGAGGGCCCCCTCACCGGCTCCGATCGCGAGCACGCCGAGGTGTCCATGCTCGCACTGCACCTGCTCCAGTCCTCGCTGGTGTTCATCAACACCCAGCCCGGCAGATCGCCCACCACCACGCCGAAGTGGGCCAGCGACTGCCCCACCGTCCGGGACAGGAAGTCTTTGCCCCGATCCACCCGGATGCCCGTCGGCAACCCGCCGGCAGGCCCATACGGCGATGTCACAAATCGGAGGCTCTACCGCCTCGGCTTCTCCGGCCGGCCGACCGGTGGGCACGGCTCAGACACCTCAGGCGGCACGATGGGCGCCTCCTGTTCGGCCCTGGCCTGCCTCTCGGCGGCCTCGTTGACAGGCGTGCCCAGCTTGGCGGAGCAAAGGCATGGAGAGCTGGAACCGCCCTCGTCAGACCGTAGATAGCCGATCTACAGCGAAACAAAAGCGGCAAGCGTGACACTTCCGCCCATGAAGCGATCACGGCGGCTCGCCACTTTCGTCACCGCTACCTTGCTCGCACTCAGCAGCCAAGCCGCAACGTCGGCACCTGCCGCTGCCGCCACATACGCGACTTGCAGCATCTTTCTCGAAACAAAGTGCTACACCGACCCGCATATTCGTGCCCCCTACGGCATGATCCGCGCGACGATCAAGGTCGATGACAACGGCAGCAATATAGGTGGCCAGGTGTATGACGGCGTCAACGGCAACCCGGTCGGGCCGTCGCTCCGCTGCTACGACGCGGGCGCGACGTGTGGAACCATCATCAAGGGCCTGACCAACCAGTACTACCTGAAGGTCTGGTGCCTGGCGCCGCCGTGTGGCGGACGTGGGACCATATACGACCACTAGGCCGTGTTTCAGGCCTAACTTGCGCGCCCGGCGCAGCGCCTCCCAAGTTTGAGCAGGCGCGATGACGGCCACTGACCTGCGTGTTCCCGCTCAGGCCGAAACTTGGTGACACGCCAGGGCCTGGCGCGATGCACTGATGGAGGCCAAGCGGACCCCAGACAATTCCTCAGCCGCCAAGTAGTGACCTTTGGAGAGGCGCCATGATGAGAAAAGCAGCGCTCGAAGACGCACCGACGAAGGGTGCCGCCCCGGTACATGACGAAACCCAGACCCAGCCGGCACGCAGGCCGTTCGGCGCCAACCCCCTCCGCAGCGCGTTCGTCACCCTCCTGGTGGTAGTACTCGCGCTCACGGTCGCGCCGGGCACCGCATCGGCCGGAGGCTACGACCTGGGTCCCTGCAAATCGGGGATGGTCTGCCTCCACAAGAACAGTCTGGCGGACGCCGACATGATCAAGTCGTCCTATGTCTCGCTCGGGCCCCTTCAACTGTCCCCGAACACGCATTACTACATCGTCAACAACGGAAAGCAGCAGACAGGATACGACCACTATTATTTCGAATACGCGGGCGTCACTAAGTGCCTGCACTACAACGTAGGGTCGAAACTTGAGCCGGGCGCATGGGTGCACTTGTACTCGCCCGCTTACCATATCCTGGTCGATCAGCGATGGGGAGGCGAATGCCCGTAGGTTTTACTCGGGGCCGACAGCACCTGTCGGCCCGCCGGTTCCGGGCAGGCCGTTGGCGCCCTTCTGCCTCTACTGGCTCCATTCATGAGTGCCTCCGGGGTGCCGCGGTGTCGTGTTAGGACTGCCGGGATGCTGGCGAGTGTTAGATCTGAAGTCGAAGCGTGATGGTCTACGGTCTCGCTGCGATGATCGACAACAGGAGAGCTGATGTCATTACTTCGTATCCGAATTCCACTGGTGGCTGCGCTGACCATGCTGGTCCTCTCCGGGATCCTCGTCACGACGCCTAACGCCAGGGCGGCCTCCGCGCATGCCCCGGCTCCCTACAGCGTGCTGCAGATGAACCTATGCAACAGTGGTAAAGCCCCCTGCTACAGCGGTGGCCGCTCCGTCCTGGAGGGGGTGGAGCTCATTGAAGCAAAACTGCCCAGCCTCGTCACTCTTAACGAAGTATGCGAAAATGACGTCACCTTCCTGCGCGACAGGCTGTCAGTTCGCGGCTACGCGTACTCCGTATTCCAGCCTGCTCGCAACGGTGACGATTCTGGTCCGGCAACCTGCACTAACGGGCAGCCATATGGCATTGGCATGATCGTGCGCGGCGAGGGGTCGATCGGCTACGGCGGCCAATACGCCGCCCAGGTAGCGAATGCAGAGCGTCGGGTGTACTGGTGCACCGACTGGCTTCATCAGGTCGCTTGCATTACCCACCTCACTAACATGTCCACCGCAGTTGCAGGCCAGCAGGCCCATGAGATCCTCAGCATCGCCCAGTCGAACGGTGCCGACGTCGGCAAGAAGGCGATCGTCGCAGGAGATTTCAACCTTAATGCCATGATCGTTCCTCCAGGATTCACCAGCAGAGGCGATGGCGGGGTACAGAAAGTGATCACGCACGGATGGAGCAGCGGATCTCGTGAGATAATTGAGATGTACCACACTGACCACCCTGCATTGTTTGTCCGTCTTTATGGGTGATCCGGTCGGGGTTCTCGAGGTCGCTCTTGGACAACGAGCTGGCCTACCATCGTCAAGGTGATGTGCCACTACTGCGCCTCGTAACGGGGGACCTGGCACCTAGTTCAACCCCGGTTTTCTGGGACCCTTTGGTGACCTGGGCGACCGGACACCCATTCGCATGAGTCGACGGCCAGATCACCGACGCCGATGGCAACTGGGTCACCGCGCCCTATGGCAGCTGAGTCCTCCGTCACTACCTGGGTCATTCCGAGGACCTGCTGAGGAACAATTCTTAGCCCTCCTTCAATGGTCACGCGCTCTCTAGATCGCGCAAACCACAGGATTTGACAGCTCCCCCATGCGTCTTCGCATGGGGGAGCTGGCGGCTGTTTGTCCGGCGCCGTCTCCCGGCCTATCTGGAGAGCGCGCTCGACGAGCTGAAACGCGTGCTGCCCGACGCGGAACGCGTCGAGTTCGCCAAGCTCAACCACGGCGGCTCGGGCAACAGGAACAGGGGCGGGAATCCGCCCCTGGTGGCCAGGGAACTGCACAGGTTCTTCACGAGCGCACCACAGGCCACCGAGGTCACGGTGGCCGTCGACGAGACGAACGGGGAGGATGCCACCGCGCGCGCTCGGCGGCCCCGACCTCCGCGCCATCGAGGAGCACAGCCACTGGCAGGAAAACGCCGCAAGACCGGCGACCCTTCGCGACGTGAACGCTGAGCAGGCTGTGTCGGCCGACCGCGGCGCACTCCTGGCACGAGTCCTCTAGGCCGTGTTCGGTAGATCAGCGTTGATCCATAACAGCGTGCTGACCAAGGTGATGGCAGCTCGGTAGTTGCGGGAGAGTTTGTCGTAGCGGGTGGCGATGGCGCGCCATTGTTTGAGCTTGTTGAAGCAGCGTTTGACGACGTTGCGGCGGCGGTAGGCGGCCGGGTCGAAGGCAGGCGGGCGTCCGCCGTGTCTGCCTCGTCGTCGCCGTCCGGCCTGCTGGTCGGTGCGTTCGGGAATGGTGGCCTTGATGCGTCGGGATCGCAGATGGCTGCGGATGGCGCGGGAGCTGTAGGCCTTGTCGGCGACGACGCGATCGGGCCGTGTCCGGGGACGCCCGCCTCCTGGCCGGGCGACGGTGATCTGCTGCAGGACCTCGGTGAAGACGGTGCAGTCGTTGACGTTGCCGGCAGAGCATTCACCGGCCATTGCGCTCAGCATCACACTGCCGCTCCGGTCAAGCGGCGGGAGACCCGCCCTCCCGGAGGGGGTCGGAGGTCGAGTCGTCTCGTATCGCACACGCGTTCGGGCGTAGGATCCTGCCGATACCGCTCGATCCGGGGGAGATTCGCATGTCTGACTACGACGTGCCCGACGACCTTCTGCAGAGGGTGACGCGCTAACGCTGCCGGTACATGTCGCGTACCGCGTGCTGTAGATCCTCGGGCGGCTCCTCGCCCTCGGCGAGCGGGTAGAGGATCCGCTCCTCGGCGGGCGGGGTGGCCCACACGTCGTGGAGCATCGGGTCGTCGGCGGGGAGTTGGTCGTCCACCCTGCCAGGATGCGCGCCCGGGTGATCGTCTGCGGGCGGGCGGCGGGATGCCCCGCTATGTCGAGGGCAGGATCGGCCGCCGGACATACCGCAGATATACCGGCGTTTGCGAGGCTCTGCCCAGCGCATCTCGACGAAAGGACCCTCATGCGGAAGCTAGCTGTGGCTCTCTCCATCGCGGCAGGCACGAGCCTCCTGGTGATCCCCGCACCGGCGATGGCGACACCCACCAACTGCGGAGGCTCTGTTGGTAGCGTCAGCAACCCCTATCGGGAACGGGCCCGATACAGGTGCGACACGGGCACAGGGCACTACCGGAAGAAGATCTGGTGCCACTACGACGTGTCCAAGGCAGGCTTCGCCTACTACGGGCCCTGGCGCCTGGCTGGCAGCGGAGACTACAGCATTGCAACTTGTCCGTCATCTCTGCCCTACATCGTCAACCAGACGAACGAGAAGACCGGCTGACCTCAGCGATACGCGGACAGCACGACGCCCCGGCCGAAGGGAAGACGGCCGGGGGTGTCAGGCCGCGAGCCCGCGCATCTGCAGGCGCCAGCGCTCAGGCTCCGACATGCCGCCCCACACGCCGAACACCTCATCGCGGTCCAGGGCGTAGGCCAGGCATTCGGCTCGGACGTCGCAGGAGCGTCGTACTCGGGGAAGACGACGGCGGCGTGCACGCCGGTGGCGAGTTCGCGGACCAGGCGGTCGTGGGTGTGGGCATTGCCGAACACCCAGCCCGCGCCGTGGATGTAAAGGATGACGGGCAGCATCCCAGTGGCGCCGGCCGGGCGGACGATGCGGGCCCTGACACTGCCGGTCCGGCCGCCCGGCACAGTGATCCACTCCTCGTCGACCTGCGGCTTGGCGATCTCACCCGACTGCACCTCATCGACCGTCTTGCGGCCCTCGACGGGGCCCAGCTCGAACAGGTACGGCGGGTTGGCGGTGGCCGCGGCGAACTCGGCGGCGGCGGTTTCCAGAACGGGGGCAGTGGTGTGATGCGACATGGCGGAACTCCTTGAACATGGGTGGGTGTGATGGGTCGGTAGGCCGCCTGCTCACGAAGCAGGGGCTGAGCCGGGAAGTCGTGTCGGCGTTGAGCATGGTGGCGCCGTCGGTGTGGTCCCCGCGGCCGTCGGCCAGCCAGGCCAGCGCGGCGACGAGCGTCCGGCCGATCGGCGACTCCGTCACCAGGTCGGCCAGAGGGGGCTCGGCCGCCGGCACCTATCCCACCTGGTCGCGCCCAGGGGTGGCTGGCCTGCGACGACATCAGGGTGATGATGTCGGAGAACTGCATCGGCCCCCACAATCCGGTAGATCTCGCACAAGGGCACGGGCTTGACTCTCAAGCGGCTTGAGATTCCATAGTGGCCGCATGAGCGACGACGACCTGTACCCGATCGGAGACGTGGCGCGGCGGACCGGCCTGAGCGTGAGCGCCATCCGGTTCTACTCCGACGCCGGCCTCACCGAGCCGACGCGCGTGACGGAGGCGGGCTACCGGCTGTACGACATCCGCGCCATCGCCCGGCTCGAACTCGTCCGCACCCTGCGCGACCTGGACACCGGCCTGGACGACATCCGCAGGCTGCTCGACGGCGGCACGTCCCTGCACGAGCTGCTCGCGCGGCACCTGGAGCTCGTCGAGCGGCAGGAGCGCGGCCTGCGCGCCAAGCGCGCCGTGCTGCGAACACTGGTCAAGCAGGGCGGCACCGCCGCACAGGCGGCCCTGATGCACAAGCTCGTCTCGATGTCCGACGAGGAACGCGAGCGGCTCGTCGACGACTTCTGGAACGAGGTCGGCGACGACCTCGACGTGCCCCCCGGCTTCGTCGACCGGTTGCGCACGATGCGCCCGAACCTGCCGGAGGACCCCACGGCGGCCCAGCTCGAAGCCTGGATCGAGCTGGCCGACCTGGTGCAGGACGAGGGGTTCCGCGACGCGGTCCGCGCCTACCTCAAGGACACGTACTCGGCATACCCGGGCCGGTACGTGGCCGGCGCCCCGGTGCAGGACTTCATCCACACGACGGGCGCGCGGATCGGGGAGGAGATCACGGAGGCGTACCGTTCGAGGCTCGCGGCGGACTCGCCGCGCGCCCAGGAGCTGGCAGTCCGCCTCGCGGACGCGGCCGCCGAACTGGCCGGCAAGCGGTCCACACCCGAGTCGCGCGAGCGGCTGGCAACGGCGTACGACCTGGCCAAGGAGCTCCGGCAGGAGGACTCCCCGGAGGAGTCCAGGTACGCCGCCACCCACGGCCGGTATCTGTCCCTGGTGGCCTCGATCAACGGGACCCCGGCCGACGCCGACGAGGAGACGGTCGCGCTCACCGGATGGCTGGCGGAGGCCCTGCGCGCCTCGGCCCGGCGGTAGCCGCCTCACACCAGGAAGACCAGCTCGAAGGCGATCAGCGCGTCGAGCACGCCGCACCACTCGGCGTCTGAGCGGGCCACGACCTTGCCGCGCTGCAGGTGCACGAAGTCGCAGATGCCGTGCAGCAGCCATCCGTCGGCGATCACGTACCGGCCGACCTCGGGGGCGAGGGCCAGCCCGGTGAACGCCATCGCCCCGAACAGAATCATGCCGGCCGCTTGGAGCCTGAACTCCGGGGATCGGCGCACGCGCTTGTCGATGACGCCCCAGAACAGCGCGACCAACGCCAGGGCGAGCAGCACCGGGTCGGTCACGCTCGGCATGCCCGTTTGTCCCGCCAGGCTGGCGTCCGTGTCGGCGCGATGTTACGCCGACACGCGGACGGCGCCACATGCGGTCTGCGGCCCGTGGGCGCGCGGCTGCCTCTGACCCGCCGCGGGTGCGGCCCGCAGCTCGTCGGACGGCGCATGTTGCCACGGCGGCCTCGTGCGTACCGGTGAGGTTCTCACGCCGGTCGTACGCCGACCGGTCATACGCCGACCGGTGTGGCTGTGGTCGCTCCCGTGCGTTTGCGCGTCCCGCCTCGCGGGACGGCTTCCTCCGCCACCGTCCGGCCTCCCATGGCAGGGCGGGTACGTGATCGTGGGTGAGCAGGGGCGACACCTGACGACAGCCGCCCAGCCATTTCCGTCCGGTCTCACAGGGCGTAGACCGGCATGCCGGTGCTCTTGGACCTACGCCAGGACAGGGAGCAGCGCCTCGGCCGTAGCGTGTGAGGGGGAACGCGACGACACCGCCAACGACTGCTCCCTGCCGGTGCCGATGTCCCTGGCCGAGACGCTGATGATGCCGCCGGCGTCGACGTCGAGGGTGACCTCGATCTGCGGCACGCCGCGCGGCACGGATGGCAGGCCGGTCAGCTCCAGGGTGGCGAGCTTGCTGTTGTGGGCGGCGATCTTGAGTTCGCCCTGGTAGATCTGGATCTGCACTGTCGGCTGGCCGTCGTCGGCCGTGGTGAGGATCTCCGCTCGCCTGGCCGGGATCGTCGTGTTCCGCTGGATCAGCTTGGTGAAGATGCCGCCCCGGGTCTCGATGCCCAGCGACATCGTGGTCGCGTCCAGCAGCAGCACGTCCTTGATCTCGCCTTTGAGCACGCCGGCCTGCCAGGCGGCCCCGGCGGCGACGAGCTCATCCGGATCGGCGCCTCCGCGCGGTTTCTTGCCGGTCAGCTGCTTGACCAGGGCGGCGACGGCGGGCATGCGGGTCGCGCCGCCGGCGAGCACCACCCGGTCGATGTCGTCCGGACTGGTTCCGGCGTCGCTGAGGGCCTGTTGGAAGGTGCGCTCGCAGCGTTCCAGCAGGTCGGCGGTCAGCCGTTGGAGCTCCGTGCGGGTCAGCATCTCCTCCAGGTGCAGCGGGCCCCGGGCGGAGGTGGCGATGTAGGGCAGCCTGATGAATGTCTCCGCCTGGGCCGACAGCTCGATCTTGGCGTTCTCGGCCGCCTCGCGCAGCCGCTCGACGGCCGTGCCGTCGGCCGACAGGTCGACGCCGTGAGCGTTCCTGAAGCGGTTGACGAGCTCGTCGGCCACGCGCTCGTCCCAGCTTTCGCCGCCCAGTCCGAGGACTCCGGCTGTGGCACTCACCGTGACCGCGCCGTCGAAGACATCGGCCAGCGACACCTCCAGGGTGCCGCCGCCCAGGTCGAAGACGAGTATGGTCTCCTCGTCCCACGGGTAGTGGGCCATCGCGGCCGCGGCGGGCGCGGCGATGATCCGCACCACGGTGAGGCCCGCGATGGCGGCCGCCTCCCTGACCGCTTGCCGCCGCAGCTCGTCGAAACCAGCCGGTACGCTGATCACGGCGTCGGTGACACGCTCGCCGAGGTACGCCTCGGCGTCCCGGACCAGCTTCAACAGGATGTGGGCGGTGATCTGCTGCGGGGTGAACGTCCGGCCGCCGATCTCGATCGTCCGTCCGGTGCCCAGATGGCGTACGGCCGAGCGGACCGTCCGTCTGGCGCCGGTGACCGCTTGCCGCCTGGCGGGCTCGCCGACCAGGATCTCACCGTTCCCCGCGAAACCGACCACCGACGGCGTGGCACGCAGGCCCTGCGCGTCAGCGATGACGGTGGGCCTGCCGCCCTGGAGGACCGCGACGGCGCAGGCGGTCGTCCCGAGATCGATACCGACGATTCGGTTCCCCGACGGGCGCCGGGACCGGGCCGCCCGCAGGGCGTGGGCGATGCCGTCGGCGGAGTTGGGACGCCGGTCGGGAAGCTTGGCGAGCAGCGAGCCGATCAGGCGATCGATGTCCGGGCCGATGCCGGGACGCAGCGTGCTGGGCGGGTCCGGGGTCCTGGTGGCGTGCATGTAGGCCAGGACGCGTAGGTCGGAGGCGGGGAAGACGGGCCTGCCGGTGAGCAGGTGGTACAGGGTGGCGCCGAAGGCGTACAGGTCGGCGCGGTGATCGACGGACCGGCCTTCGAGCTGTTCGGGCGGCATGTACAGCATGGTGCCGATCACCATCCCGGTTGCCGACAGGCCGGCGGTCGCGCCCTGGAGGCGGGCGACACCGAAGTCGCAGATCTTGATGGTGCCATCGTCCAGCAGCATGAGGTTGGCGGGCTTGACATCGCGATGCACGATCCCGGCCGCGTGCGCGGCGGCCAGCGCGTCGGCGACCTGCGCGCCGTAGTCCAGGACCCGGTCGACCGGCAGGCCGCCGGGGTGGTCGTCCAGGACGGACTTCAGGTCGCGGCCTCGTACGAACTCCAGCACCAGGAACGGGAAAGCCAGTTCAGCGCCGTCGCGGTTTTCCCGGTGCTCGCCCCAGTCGTGGACGGCGGTGATGTTGGCGTGGTTGAGGCGCGCGGCTGCCTTCCCCTCGCGCCTGAACCGCGCCAGGGCCTCGTCGTGCCGCCGGTCGTCGGCCAGCAGGCCGGCCCGCAGCAGCTTGATCGCCACCGGCCGGTCCAGCGTCTGGTCGACACCCTGCCACACCTCGCCCATGCCGCCCCGGCCGAGCAGCCGCACTAGCCGGTAGCGGCCGGCCAGCTCCGTACCGGCTCGCACATCCCACCTCCGCGCCCCGCATCGAACGAACGCGCCGGACGGCGCCCCGGTCCGCACTCTATTGGGACGGTGACGCCTGGAAGATCCCAACGCCTCTTCCGCTCCCCAACACGGCTCCCCAGCACGGCGAACGGGATGCGACACCTGCCGACGGACTCGTGACCGAGCTCCACACGACCCGCGGGTGCCGCGTCCGGCCGGATGGTGTCGTGCTGTGTGACAGTCGCCGGACTGTCACACAACCGGGCGCTGCTTTGTCTCAAGGGCGCTGGCCTGGCGATGGAGCACGGCTCGCCCAGCCTGCTGTTCCATCTGGCACCAAACATCTGGTCCCCCTCGCGGGTGATCGGCTGGGGGTGGGGACGTTGCCGGAACGGCTGGCCGCAGCTCAACGTGTCCGGCCAGGACACGTACGGCTGTTAGGACAAGCGCGAACGTGAGTTTCCCGCGCTGAAGACGCACCGTCAGCTGCTGGATGTCCGCGCCGAACTCGGCCCCCTTTAACTCCTTGCGCTCTACTCACCGGGCACTCCACCAGCCTAGGGACGGGGCCACCTGCTGCAGATGCGTGAAGAGCGCCGCTGGTGGATTCGGTCGGTGACATCGCGGGGTTGTGTCCCCGGCGAGGTGCCCGGCGCCGGTCTGGACGTCGCGAAGCTGACCCCGCGAATCCTCTGCGCCACCGCCGCCACCCTGCTCCGGGCCACGGGCGTCGCCATCGAGGACGTCCAGGAACTGCGCGGGCACGCCTCGCCGGTCATCACCCAGTACTACGACCGCAGCCAGAGCGCGCTGGATGGCCACGCCGCATACCGGCTCACCGGACAACACGCCCCCAGCCCCGGCGAGACCCCCGCCGGGGTCACGGCGAAGAGAGGCGGAGGATGCCGCCGTGCACGCTCGCCGGCCTCGCCTCCCGCGCCATCGAGGAGCACAACCGCTGGCAGGAACGCCGCAAGGCCGGCGACCCCTCACGGCGAAAAGGCTGACCAGCCTATGCCGGCCGACCGCGGCGTGCTCCCGGCACCGCTGGCGCGGAACCGTCAGAGGACGCCTCCTCACGTCACGTCGGAGTCGGCAGGTGCCCGTGCCCGTCATGCCCGCCAAATGGCTGGCGCCGACGTGGTGTCGTGAGCAGCAGGCCCCACGATCGAGAGGCGAACGCACGAAAGGCATCATGCGGGCCTCGCTTGTTCTGGCTCAGGAGACCGGCTGTCCGAAGCTCAGCATCGAGATCTTCGGCCAGGGTCGCAGACCGGAGGGCCCACCAACCGCCGAGCCGTATCCGACTTCGTCGTCTGGTGGGCCGGTGGTCAGGTCAGGCGCGCCAATCGGTGCAGCCGACCATCTGCGCGCAGGCGTTGTGGCGGTCATCGCCGGTGTTGCGGTTCATGGGGGTCCAGCGTTTGTTGTTCGTCAGCGAGGCGACAACGACCTGCTCCTTGTCGGTGTACCAGCCGTAGGTCGTCTTGACCTGCCGAGTGGTGCGGATCTTGATGTCGCCGCAGCAGGCCGCCCGGTCGTTCACCCAAACGGCCCAGCGGGCGCTGCACTTCGCCGAGGTGACGAGTCGAACGGAGGTGTACTCGAAGTGTCTGATCTCCAGGGTCTTTGCGTCGTCGTCGCAGCCATAGGCTGCCGGATCCTTGCCGACGCAGGAGGCTCCCTTGCAGGACAGCGCCGTCGTGGCGCCCGACGGGCCGCCGGAGAGGGCGAGGGTCGTGCCGCCAGCGCCAGCGCCATCGCGGTGAGCGTGCGTGCGATCGTGGTGCTTATGGGCATGATGTCTCCTTGCAATCAGAGGTTGAGGTCGCGCAGCGCTCGGTTGAGCACGTTCCTGTACAGCACTGAGCTGCCTTCCTTGGTGGGGTGAAAGGACTGCTGGGAGATCGCCACGCCGTCGGGGCTCTCTCCCTGGGTACGGTCGACGGGGGTCGGCGAAGGACACGGACGCGCCGGTCTTGACGGCGGCGGCGGCCGCGGCCGTGGGCAGGGTCTCGTTCAGGACGCCAGCCATGTCGCCGAGCCAGGCGGAGGTGCCCTCGCCGATGCCGGGAACACAGCCGCCGTCGAACAGCCGCGGATAGCCCATGAGGACGATGGCCGCGTTCGGGGCCTTGCGGTTGATCTCCAGCAGGGTGTCGTGGACGGCCGGGCCGACGACGTCCCCGATCTGCCGCGGGACGGATTCGATGAGCGGGACGCCGCAGTCCTCGTCCAGCGCGGTCAGCTGGCAGGGGAGCGGGGACGGCAGGCGGAGGATGCAATGGGTGAGGATCGCGCTGAAGCGGGCGTCGTTGCCGCCGACGGACAGCGCGACGAGCGTGGTGTTCTCGTCCAGTAGCCCTGGTCGAGCTGGGCTCGCTCGCGATACTGGCCCTCGCCGGTCAGGTTGCCGGTGAGCGCGCCCGAGCAGGCGTGAAACTGGTGCTCCAGGGTTGGGTCCCAGGTGTCGTGCCGCGCGCCGATGCTCCGATCCGGCCGGTCGGTGAGACTGCCCGCGCGGGACCAGGCGAACTTGGAGCGGTGGCAGGCGTTGCCGTACTTCCAGAGGTAGTCGGGGTCCTTGTAGGTGCCTTCGACGCCGCCGCCGTCGCTGTCGGTCTCGGTGTAGTAGTCGTGCTGAGCCGCCGTGGAAGCGCCTTCGCCGGAGGCGTAGGAGTAGCCCAGCGAGACGATCTGGTGCCTGGGCTTGGCGCCAGGAGCTGGAAGGCGACGGCGTCCCAGGCGACGCGCTGTTCGCCGTCGCCGTCCTCGGTGAGGTTCGACAAGGAGACGGACGGCACGCCGTCGAAGTCGAAGACGCCGAGGGAGACCCAGCGGTGCTGCCGGACGCGTTGCAGGACCGCGCGCCCGCTCCGGCCGTCCCCGGTGTCGACCGTGTGACGGCCTGCTGGGTGGCGGCGTTGTGGTCGGGGATGTGCACCAGCACCCGCGCCCACTGGTCGAGCGAGCGGCCGAGGGTCCAGGTGCCGGTGACGCGGTAGGCGCCGTCGGAGGGCTGACGGGTGTTGGCGAACCAGAAGTGGCCTGTGGGGCGACGGCCGGCAGGCGGAGGCGCTGGCCGTCTACCACGACGCCGCCGAGTTTCTGGCGGGCGAGCTCGGGCTCGACCCCGGGCCCGAACTGCGCGACCTGCAGCAGCGGATCCTCCGCCAGGACATGTGCCCGGTCAGGCCGCTCAGATCGACGCCGGCCGTAGTGCCGGCGCAGCTCGCTCCGCCGAACTCCGCCTTCACCGGCCGCGCGCGGGCGACTCGCGCGCTGGACGGGCTGATCGACCCCCGGAGCCCGGCGCCGGCCGCGGTCATCAGCGGCATCGCCGGAGTCGGCAAGACCGCGCTCGCCCTCGACTGGGCCCACCGGAACCTGTCACATTTCCCCGACGGCCAGCTCTTCGCCGACCTGCGCGGCTACGACCGCCTGGCCGAACCGCTCGCACCCCACGACCTGCTGGGACGGTTCCTGCGCGCGCTGGGCCTCACCGGCGAGTACATCCCCGCCGACCCCGACGAGCGCGCGGCGCTCTACCGCAGCGTTCTGTACCCGCTGCGGGTGCTGATCCTGCTGGACAACGCGGCCTCGGCCGCCCAGGTCCGGCCGCTGCTGCCGGGCGCGCCGGGGTGCCGCGTGGTGGTCACCGCCCGGCCCCGGCTCGAAGACCTCCTGATCGAGTACGGCGCCGCGACAGTTCCGCTCTCCCCGCTCGACGACCGCGAAGCCGTCGACCTGCTCGCCGGCGTGCTCGGCACCCCCAGGGTCGAACGCGAACGAGACGACGCCGAGCGGCTCGCCCGGCTGTGCGACGGCCTTCCCCTGGCCCTGCGGCTGACGGCCGCCCGGCTGACCAGCCGCAGGACCGGCACGATCGCGGAGCTGGTGGCGCAACTGGAGGACCGGCAGCGCCGGCTCGATCTCCTGAGCGGCGAGCGGCTGCAGGTCCGGAGCGGCTTCGAGCTGTCCTGCCGCGACCTTCCCGGGCCGGTGATGCGCGCCTTCCGGCTGCTGAGCCTCCTCGACGCACCCGGCGGGCTCGCGGCTTGGCACCTCGCGGCGCTGCTCGGCCAGCCCGACCTGCGCAAAGCCGGCGCCCTGCTGGACGCCCTGGTCGACGCGCAACTGCTGCAACCCCTGGGAGCCGACTGCGCCGGGCAGCGACGCTTCCGCTTCCACGACGTCGTACGGCTCTACGCCGCAGAACGCGCCGAGGCGGACGAGCCCGAGGAGGAACGGCACGCGGCCACCCCCCGCGCCCTCGGGGCCATGCTGGCGCTCACCGCCCACGCCGACCGAGCCTTCCGCGGCGAGGACATCGACGAGGTCCACGGCACCAGCGCACGCTGGCTGCCCGACGACCACGCGGCACTCGTCCCCGATCCGATGCTCTGGCTCGACGCCGAACGGCTCAACCTCTCCGCCATGATCCGGCAGGCCGCGCGGGCGGGCTGGTCGGAGCCGTGCTGGGAGCTGACCGCCACCAGCTCGATGCTGCGGCAGCGACGCGGCTACCAGGACGATCAGCTCGCCGACTACGAGCACGCCCTGCGGCTGTGCCGCCGGCAGGGCAACCTGCGCGGCACTGCCGCCCTCCTCCTGAGCCACGGCGGCCTGCACCACCAGATGGGCAACCTGTCGCTCGCGGCCGCGTGCGCGAGCGAGGCGGTCGACCTGTACGGACGCCTCGGTGACAAACGCGGGCACGCGCTGGCCCTGGCGGACTCGGGCGTCGCCCACCGGGCGCTCGCCGACTGGAAACCCGCCCTGGAGGCCTTCGAACAGTCCTTCAAGATCTTCACCGACCTCGGCGACCTCGCGTCCGCCGCGTACGTGCTGTTCCACCTCGGCGCCCTGCACCAACGCCGCGACCACTTCGACAAGGCGCAGGCCGCGGCCGAACAGGGACTTGCCCTCCTGCCGCCGGGCATCCCCGAGCTCGAACTCCACCTGCGTCGCGCCCTCGGCGACGCCTACCTGCGCCAAGGGCGGATCCAGGAGGCCCATGACGTCCTCACCGACGTCGTACGGGGCGCCCGGGCGCGGCGCGACCTCGTCCAGGAAGCCGAAGCGCTGCTCGTCCTGGGCGAGACCGAAGTGGCGGCCGGCCGCCTCGCCCAGGGCCGGGCCACCCTCACCACCGCGCTGGAGCAGGGCCGCCAGTTCAACGGCAAGAACTTCGAGGGACGGGTGCACCTGGCCCTCGGCCACGTCATCGACGGCCGGCACGTCGAGCATCTGAAGACGGCGGCCGAGATCTTCGCCGCCTCCGATGCCCCCGCCTGGCACGCCAAGGCCCTCGCCGCCCTCACAACCCACCAGCCCTGACCGACGCGCACTGCCTGATCACTTCAGCGGCCCCCGCGCCCACCACAACCAGCGCTACGGGCTTCTCTCAGAGACCGTAAGTGGATTTACCCTCAAGTTCGGGAATCTGTCCGTAGTCACTCTTGCCCGGCTGCCACTGGCCATTCTGCTCCTCTCTCTTTCCGGCGGGGGTCTGGCGCCAGATCCAGCTCACTGCATACGATCCGGCATACCAGAGGGCCGCCAGGCCGAATATTGTTAGAATAATGTCGAGACCCTGCACGGGTCACCTTCCTTCCGTGTGAGAGAGCCATCATGCTCAGCTCCGCCGACCATGACAGGATCGATGCCGTCGTGAGCGCCTGCGAGCACGCCCAAGGGCTGAGGGACCTGCGGGAAAGGGTGCTCGACGGGCTCGCCACCTGGCTGGACTACCGGTTGACGACCTTCTTTGTCGCACCTGCTTTCCGGGACGTCTTCGACGACCGGACGCCGGTCACCCATGGCCTGTCCGAGCATGTGGTGAACGCCTATCATGAGCGTTTCCGGCACGCGGATCCGTTTCGCGCAATCGTGACGGAGGGATCCGTCCGGAAGGCCGGTCCCGTGTCGCTGGACCAGCTTTATCCATTGACGCAGATATCGCACCGCGATTATGCCCACCGATTTCTCATCAAGAATGACATTCGCGCGAAGATCGTGGTCCCGGTGCAAGGCACCGGGACCATGGCCGGGATCGGGCTGCTGGCATCGGAGTCCGGATCCTTCGGCGAACGTGACCTGGCGCTAGCGGGAAAGCTCGCGCTGCGCCTGTCCGCCTTCTTCAGGCTGTGGTCCGGCGTCGCCGACCCGGCCGGCCTCGCGGTCCTCACCGCCCGTGAGCTGGAGGTCTGCGAGCGGGCCGCAGCCGGTCGCATGGACCGGGAGATCGCCCTCGACCTGCACCTCGGCCTCCATACGGTCAAGGACCATCTCAAGCAGGCCTACCGCAAGCTTGGCGTGCGCAACAGGCACGAAATGGCATTGCGGCTCTTCGGCCTGCGTTTCACCCGGTGACCTCCGGGGCCCGCTACTCCCAGGATGAGCTGTCCGGGTTGTTCCAGGGCGCGTCGGACCACGAGCTGTCCGCGGCGGTCGTGGTCGGGTTGGTGAACTGGTCGTCGTACCACCTGTCGAGCGCGTCGCGCTCGAAGGGCGAACCGTAGACACTCATGGGGGTCTCCTCCTTCGTCGATGGGCTTTCACCTTCGCGCGGGTCAACCCCGGGGGCAATCCCTCGGACGAGGGGGGCCGTCTCACGATGTGAGGGGACCTTGCTAGGACGGCGGCGTGTCCAGGGCGGTGCGTGGCAAGCGTGGCCGGCCCCGCCAGCGGCCACGCCCCGTTTGAGGAAGGTTGCCTCAAGGGTTTGGAAGGCGAACTCACAACCCTTTTGGCGCGACGTCAGGCTCCGGTATTCTCCAAGGCCACCTGGTCTTTTTGGGAGCACGCTCAGTGAGGGCGCCTACTCAGAGCTGCTTTGCGGCGGCCAGCCGCAGCGGCCTCAGCGCAGCCCCTCACGCAGCGGTTTCGAATCGGTCAGGGTCTCGCACCACGATGCGCTGGTGCGAGACCCTGGCTTACCTGAGCTTGACGTGCCCCGTGGTCGGCGGTCATGTATTCAGAGACGGCCGGGAGCAAGCGTGGTCAGTTGTCACCACCACCATCATCATCATCATCGACAACGTCAATGGTGAACCGGTCATTGTGAATGATGCGGTCCAGGCTGTACCAGGTCCCGAGGATGCGTCCACCAGTCTGGTTGTGATCGCGATCGATGGGACGTGCGGAGTAGCGGTTGTCGCCCTTGGCCGCTCCCTCGTAGGTGGAGGCGAAGGGGTATTCGTCGCAATCCCGGGCTTCTCCGGTCACGGGGTCTGTCGTGTAGTCCTCGCCCCACTCGGCGACACAGGTCCGCACGGCTGCGGCATGATTTTGCCGCCGGAGGTTGGGATTCTCCGAGGGCCGGTAGATCCGGTGCAGGTAGTCGACATCGTCTCCGGGCTTCCAGTCCGGTCCCGGCCATTTGCCGGGGATGGTCTTCGTGCCTTGATCCCACTGGGGATGGGTGGTTTGCGCATTGTTCTGGGCGTCCCAGATGTGCTGCGCCTCCTGCGCGATTCTGGTGTCGCTGGTGCGGAAGCGCAGGAAGGGCAGAACGCGGTCGAAGATTGTTCCGTGGCTGCGGGAGCCTTCGATCCGGTTGCTCTTGAGGTACCAGGCCGAATCGAAGCGGACGGTGTTGGGCCAGGAACGGGCCGGCTTGGTCCAGGGGCCCAGGATGCCGGGTAGGAAGATCGCCTGGAAAGCACCGGTTGCGCGACGTTCCCTGCTGGTGGTCAGCGGCCTGCTGTTGGGCGAATGGAATGCGAAAAGGATCTCTGGTTCGCCCTGGATCCAGTCGGAGACCTTGCGCTTGACACGTAACGGCGAGCGTGCGACACATGACCCGAGCTGTGGCCAGCCCTGGCACACCATCGCCACGGTGAAGTCCTCGTTCAGGATGCCCTCGTCGGCATCCCATTCATCGAAGGTGATGCCGAAGTCTACGCGCCGCCCGCTTTCCGTGTTGTCGGCCTGCCAGGCCCAGCCGCGCATGGTGAACTTGAACTCCAGGTCACCGAGGTGCTTGCCGCGGATGTCCTTGAACTCGAGTTTCACGTTCTGCCACTGGCAGTAGGAGGCGTGGTCCTTGACCCAGCCGCCATACAGTCGCCCGTCGGCGTCGTCGTCGTGATCGTCGCCCTTGTCGTTGTCGCGACATTCTTGCACCCCCATGCTGGGTATCGCTTGCACCCTCGGACTGAGCATCTCCGATGCTTCGGTGCCGTAGAAGATGCCGTTGCGTTCGGCGAAGTCGCGGTTCTCCTGGTCGCTGGATGGGCTTACTTCGGGTGGGGCGAGCATTGATGGGTTGCCGGCCGAGCCGGGGGGCGGCGGGGCCGCCTCTGCGGAGATCGGGGGAATGCTGGTGAGGCTCACAGCGATGATGAGGGTGAGTGCTGCCGCGAGCCAGGACTTACGCCTGGATAACACAGCCATACCTCCTGAGTAGCGTGTGATGGCCACCAGGAACGGTAACTGGCTTCCTTGCTGAGCGAAACCACTCAAGTAAGTATCTGATATAAGAATGAGACAAACTATATATGCAGCGTAATGGGTAAGTTTCCCTCCGTCTCGATTGAGTTATGATTTTTTTGGGACGGCCAAAATTGAATTAAGTAGCGCTCTATTCCGTCGAGATCATTCGCACGTTCCAGTAGTTCGTCACGACGTGCCAGCTCAGCGATGCGCCGCCGCACCTCTGTGCGTCCCTGCGCGCGGATGCGGCAATGGTATACACCGTACCCAGCGCGCAGCCGCAGCCCGCGCAGATCATCCCCTTGGGTGCCCGGGGCTGCGATCACCAGATATTCCTCGATCTCCAGCTCATGCTGAGACTCCAGCTCCCATGTGCGCCAGCCGGGAGGATCGCTTGCAGGTGCGCCGGTCCACTCCTCGACGATCAAGGCAACGTCTGCGACACCGTCTTGCGCGCATTGGATGGTGAAAATATTGTCTTGCGCAGTAACGAAATCTTCGCCGTGCGGCTCCGAGCGCTCGCCACTCTCACTTCCGACGTCGATCGTGCCGTATTCCGGGCATGACAGCAGCTCCAAATACGCTACGCGGCGACCGGTGAGCATTGTGTAATTCCAATCCAAGTTTCAATTTCCTGGCCGATCTATAGTCTTCCCTGGCTGGGGCGGGATAGGCCCACGCCTCTGGGCTTCTGATATGAAGACCATGATCAAGTGCGAGATCATCGCCGAACGCCGCCAGGCCTGCAGCTACCGATCAGGGCGCGTGTTCCTGGCCGGGGACGCCGCCCACGTCAACTCCCGTCGGCGGCCAGGGCGTGAACACCCGGTATCCGGGACGCCTTCAACCTGGGCTGGAAGCTCGCCGTTACCCTGCACGGCTGGGCACCGCCCTGGCTGTTCGACACCTACCACGCCGAGCGGCACCCCGTCGGCTCCGCCGTCCTGGCCATGGCCGACCACCTCACCGGGTTCACGAGCGCGCCTGGAGATCAACCGGCGCGTCATGGCGACCCTGGTCCACCACCCTGCTGCGGGCCGCCGGCGTCGCCGTTGAAGACGTCCAGGAACTGCTTGGGCACGCCTCGCCGGTCACCACCCAGCGCTACGACCGCGGCCAGAGCGCACTGGACGGCCACGCCGCCTACCGGCTCACCGACCTGCTCACCGGACAACCCACCACCGGCCCCGGCGAGGCCACCGAGGTCACGGTGGCCGTCGACGAGACGAACGGGGAGGATGCCACCGCGCGCGCTCGCCGGCCCCGACCTCCGCGCCATCGAGGAGCACAGCCACTGGCAGGAAAACGCCGCAAGACCGGCGACCCCTCGCGACGCAAACGCTGAGCAGCCGGCCGCGGGTGGCCTGCTTGGCGCGGGCATCGCCTCCTTCCTCGGCCGGCGGCTCGGCACCGGCACCGCGCTGACCTGCACGGCCGCGGTCGAGGGGCTGGCCATCCTAGGGCTGGCCGCCGCTCCTGGTCCGTACGTGGCCGGGCTGGCACTGGCCGTCTGCGGGCGGGCATGGGCGCCACGATGGTGCTCGGCCCCTCACTCCGGCAGGTGATCGTCCCAGCTCATCTGATGGGCCAGGTCGCCTCCACCTCCCGCATGCTCGCCATGTGCGCCGCCCCGTTCGGTGCCTTCCTCGGCGGCTGGCTGGCCACCGCCTACGACGTACGCACCCCGCTCTACGCCGCCGCCTGCCTCCTCCTCACGATGACCGCCGTCACGGCCACCATGACCAGCAACCGCCGAGTCGAGACGGCACTACGCAACGCTGCCACGACCCGCGCTCCAGGTCACCCGGAACCCGAGGATCGTCTTCGGAAAGGCACACCCGAACCACAGCAACCCACCGAGGCTCCGGCACGCTGAGCAGACCCACCCGCAACCGGGACGGCCGAGACGGTTGGGAACTAGTTATTTCTTAGACCATGGAGCCAAGCCCGGGACGGCCGCTGCCGTGGCGCGACAGAACTATCGTGCGCGCGGTCACTTGGGGTCGGCGTAGGGGTTGACCTCGGCGTAGGCGTCGTCGGCCTCGGTGAGGTCAAAGCTTCCTCCCACCGGCTGGGGGAAGGCCAGCTGTCCGGGCCACCGAATGCGGTACTGGTCGTTCCAGCGGGGGCTTGGCGACGTCGCCGCCCAGCTCAAAGAAGGCCTCAGGACAAGGATGCCTGCCGTGGGCGCGATCCCGGCCGCTACACCCCCTCCTTGTCACTCCGGCGTCGCTGTCGGGCACGTCGGGGATCTCGCCGAGCTGTCGCAGCCCATCGGCCGGGGCAGGGGAGGCGATGGCATAGCGGCCCAGGACATTGAGGTGGGCGTGGCCGAGCGGGCTGAGCCGGGCAGCGTCCTCATCCTTGACCGGCATATCCTGCGCCCGCAGCTGGTCGACGGCGGCCGACAGGTACTTCGAGTTCCACAGCGCGACCGCATTGACGACCAGCCCCAACGCGGCTAGTTGATCTTCCTGGCCCTCCCGCTGAGAGCGCTTAACGAATGAAGAGAGTCGCCGCCAGGAGATGAGCGCGCAGGCCAGCTTGAGGAAGGCCTCGTGGATGTCGGATCGGACTTCCCAGCGGATGCGCAGGCCGGAGCCGTGCTCGGTGCCACGCTGGGCGATCAGCGGGCGGATCTGTAACTCCCGGACCAGGCGGCGGTACTTGTCGTGGTCGTAGCCTCGGTCGGCGAGCACCGCGCCGGCCGCTGGCGGGGGCCGGCCACGCTTGCCGCGCACCTTCAGGACTTTGAGCGCAAGTCCAGGCGCGGCGTTGGCGATGGCGTACCCGGGCCGTTGGCCTGAGGGTAGAAGGCCAGCCGTCGTACATCGATTGGTGTAGCTGACTACTCCGATGGCTCAGGCTCAGGTGACGCGTGGGGAACGATGTGCCCGGCCGTCACCGAAACCTATCTTTGGGAGCCATGAGCAAGAAGTTCTCTTTGACTGGTTTCGCGATCGCTATCCTTTCCTTCGTGGTATCCGACGTGATCAACCAGGGTTACGACCCGGTGGACGAGACGATCAGCAGGTACGTCAACCTGCCATACGGCTGGCTGGTGATCGTCGGCCTGCTGGGGTTCGCGGTCGGGACCGCGGCGCTGGCCGCGCGGACCGCGGGCAGCGGGTGGAGCCGGGGACTGTTGTGGTCGTGGGCCGGGTGCGCCCTCATCGCAGCGATCTTCCCGGCTGATCCGCCCGGCAACTGGTCCAACCCCTCCCTGTCGGAGAGCGTGCACGGGGTGGCCGCCTGGGTCGGGCTTCTCGCGCTGGCGATCGCGATCGTAGGACTCACCCTGCGCTGGCGGCGCGAGCCCGCGTGGGCGTCGAAAGCGCGGGGGCTGACTGTGCTGGCATGGGCGTCGTCGGTGGCGTTCCTGCTCTTCGTGGTGGCGATGGCGGACGCGATGGCCTTCACGCACACGGCTCCGCTGGGCCTGGCTGAGCGGGTCCTGCTCGGCCTGAACCTGTGCTGGCTCGCCCTGGCCGCTACCGGCCCGACGAGGACTCGGCCCCTGGCCACGGGTTCCCCAAGTCACGTGACGGTGGGCAACAGGGCGTGAGCGTAGGCACGATCAGGCCGCGCCATGCCCGCACGGTGGATCTGGCGCTGGCCCTGCTGACGGGCGTGGGCGTTAGCGCGGGGCCGGCCATGATGGGAGCGCCGCTGCTGTGGCATGGCGGGCCCGCCCTGGGGATTCTCCTGGGTGGACTGCTGCTGGCTCGCCGGTACCGTCCCCTGCTTGTGCTCGTCCTGTCCGCGCTGGTTCTCATCGGCTACCAAAGCTCCGGTCTGTTCGAGGGCGGCTGGATCTGGCCTCTGTCGGCCGCCTTGTTCACCGCCTCGCTCACCCGGCCCGGCTGGGCCGCCGGCGCCGGCGTCCTCACCTTGGCGTACGGCGTGGGCTGGCAGGGGCTGGGCGCCACCGAAGCGCTCGCCCGCGGTGGCGTCGAGCTGCTCTGGCTGGCCGTGATGCTGGCCGCGGCGAGTGCTACGCGCCAGTACAACCGATGGAGGATTGAACACCGGGCCCGTCTCCTGCAACTGGAACAGACACGGCTGGCCGAGCAGCGCCTGCACATCTCCCGAGAGGTTCATGACGTGGTCGCCCACACCCTGGCCGTCGTCGGCGTTCACCTGAACGTCGCCGTCGCAGCCCTGGACGACTCGCCCGAGGAGGCGCGAGCCGCCCTGCACACCGCACTCGCCGTGCGCAACCAGGCCACGAGAGACCTCAAAGCATTCGTAGGCGAGCTTCGCGACCCCCCGCAGCAGGGGCTGGAGTCCATCGCCGACCTGGTCGCGCAGGCCAGGGCCGCCGGGCTGGAGGTGCGCTATGAGCCGGAGGATGACCTCACCGCCATCCCGGCGGCCCAGGCGCTCACCGCCTACCGAGTCGTCCAGGAGGCGGTCATCAACACGTTGCGTCACTCCGACGCCGACCGTCTCACGATCCAGCTCCAGGCCACAACCCGGGACCTGGTGGTGAAGGTTGTCGACAACGGGAGCACGGCGACGGACTTCACCACGGGGCACGGCCTGACCGGAATGGGGGAACGGGTCACAGCCCTCGGGGGAACCTTGCACATCGATGCTGGCCGCGGCTTCGCGGTCCAGGCCGTCCTACCCCTGACGGCTCATCTGAGCGGCTTGACGTCATGACCATCAAGGTGCTGCTCGTCGACGATCAGGCGCTCGTGCGGGCAGGCTTCCGCGCCCTGCTCGCCCGCGCCAAGACCCTCGTCGTCGTCGGCGAGGCCGCCACGGGCGAGGAATCCATCCGCCAGGCCACCCAGCTGCGGCCGGACGTCGTGCTCATGGACATCAGAATGCCAGGGATGAACGGCATCGACGCCACCCGCCACATCCTGTCCGAGCTGCCGGCCACCAAGGTGATCATCCTGACGACGTTCGACACCGATGACCATGTCTTCGACGCCCTGCGGGCCGGGGCGAGTGGCTTCCTCACCAAGGAGGTCGACCTGGCCGAACTGCGCCGGGCAGTCGAGGTCGTGGCGGTGGGCGAAGCCCTGCTGTCGCCGAGCGTCACCCGCCGCGTCGTCGAGCGCTTCGCCCATCGCCCGCGGCCCACGGCGACGCTGCACGAGCTGACGACGCGCGAGAGCGAGGTGGTCCGGCTGGTGGCGACGGGCCTGTCCAATGACGAGATTGCCGCCGCGCTGGTGATCAGCCCACTGACCGTGAAGACCCACATCACCAGGGCCATCACCAAGCTGGGAGTTCGTGACCGCGTGCAGTTGGTGATCCTCGCCTACGAGCACGGTCTCGTCAGCCCCTCGCCCACCAATCCCTGAACAAGCAACTACTGATACATGCGAGATCGTCGGGGGCGGGGGTTTCCGTAAGTGACCTCGTACCTGACAACCCCAGAAACGTGTCAGGCATGTGCGTCGGGAGCCCACGTGCCCTACATGCTTGACGCCTTCTCGGCACCCCAGATAGCGCTAGCTTCGTCCCGGATGGGACTGTCGAGATAACGGTGTTTCTCGATCTTGATTCGTTATCGGGTGATCGGGTCAGGCGGCCTTCGAAGGTGATGGCGAAGGCGTTCAGGGCGGCTTTCCAGCGGGTGATCCAGCGTTTGCGGCCGTTGCCGGTCGGGTTCAGGCTCATGATCGCCATGTAGACGCACTTGAGGGGGGCCTGCTCGTTGGGGAAGTGGCCGCTGGCCTTGACCGCCCGGCGGATGCGGGCGTTGACCGACTCGATGGCGTTGGTCGAGCAGATCACCCGGCGGATCTCGGTGTCGAAGTTGAGGAAGGGCACGAATTCGGCCCAAACGTCCTTCGTAGAAGCGCTCCAGCGCCGCGGCCTCGGTCGGCGCGGTATCGACCGGCTCGAGGGCCTTGGCGATGGCGTCCCAGTGCTGGCGGGCGGCATGCCGGAACGAGGCGCGCAACAAGTGCGCCACGCATGTTTGGACGACTGCCTGGTGCCAGACGGTCCGATGGCCTGCGGCAGGCCCTTGAGGCTGTCCCAGACCACCATCAGCGCATCGCCCACGCCCCGGTTATTGATCTCGGTCAGCACGTGCAGCCAGAACTTGGCGTCTTCGCCGCCGTCGCCGGCCCACAGGCCGAGGATGTCGCGCTCGCCATCAACGGTGACCGCCAGCGCCACGCAGATGGGCCAGTTGGCGGCCTGGCCCTCGCGCAGCTTCACATGGATGGCGTCGATGAAGATCACCGGGTGGACCGCGTCGAGCGGCCGGTTCTGCCACTCGGCCATCCCGTCCAGCACCTTGTCGGTGATGGTGGAGATGGTCTGCTTGGACACCTCCGCCCCATAGACCTCGGCGCCGCCCGTGCCACGGTCGTTCAGGCCACCCAACTGCATCTGTCATGACCTGCGCAGACCCTTCGGCGAGACGCATTTGAACGGAATGTCACGTCAAGCCGCTCAACGCTGTTCTGGCTGACGGGACTTTCGTTCGGATGCTCAAACTGTCCAACCACACGCCCTCACTAGCGCCAGGGCATGTGCTGGAGGCACCAGGTATTGCCGTCCGGGTCGGCGAAGTACGCGTAGAGCACGCCGCCGGAGTCCTCGATCTCGCTGATCTCGACGCCACGCTCGACGAGTTGGGCGCGGGATGCCTCGATGTCGGCCACCACGAGGTGCAGACCGCGCAGGGTTCCTGGGGGCATGTCGAGTGTGGGCAGGCCTTCGGCGAGGGTGATCGAGCATGCCGAACCGGGCGGAGTGAGTTGGACGATGCGGATACCGGGCTTCGGGTTGACGTCGACGTCGAGGCGGAAGCCGAGCTGGTCTTGGTAGAAGGCTTTGGCCCGTTCGATGTCGGTGGCGGGCACTGGCACGAGTTCCAGCAGCAGCGTGCCAGGTGGGACAGGCGGGTTGCCGGGATCCTTGGGAACTTCCCCGAGGTCGGCCGGGATCTCGGTGACTGGGGCAGGCGCGTCGGTCATGGTTGGTGCCTTTCGTTGGGGAGGTGTGGTGGCAGTGTGGCGAGTACAGCGGCGAGGCGGTCGTATCCTTCGCCGGCGCCACGTTGCATGGGGCTGCGCAGGACCATGTCGCGAATTTCGGGCGAGGAGTACTGCGCGGTGACGGTCATGGTGGTGTGTCCGTCTGTTTCGTCGAGAACGGTGGTGACCAGTGCCGCGCCGTCGGCCCGGTCGCGGTGGATCTCGGTCTGCGTGAGGCGTACGGGCGGCACGACTTCACGGAACAGCTCGTGTAGTTCCATCTCGGAGCCGCCCGGCCCGGTTGAGACGAACCGCCAGGCACCGCCTGGGCGTAGGTCCACCTCGCAGACGGTGAGCTGCCAGCCGCGGGCGCCGTGCCAGCCGCCGCCGTCCTGGCGGTGTTGACGGTGGTACTGACGGCCTGGTGGGCGCGGCTGCGGTCGTCCCGCCCGATCATCAAGCTGGCCCGGTGCCCGGCGTTCGGGCTGCCGTTGCTGCCGCGGCTGGCTGGCCGACCGCTACCCGCCCCGCCTCGTCCTCGGCGCCGGCGGCGCCCTCACCCTCGCCGGTACGGTGAGCATGCTCACGCTCGGC
>NZ_JBEZZG010000046.1:0-68362 GCF_040639085.1 Nonomuraea sp. NPDC023979 | reverse complement strand
CCGGACCACCTACAAAGCCACCATCAGCATCAACATGCTCCGGGCCAGCCCTTGACGCCACGACCCCAGCCCTAACTGAACGGCGTTGCCTCTAGATCCAGCCCTCCTCCCAGGCCCGGTGGGCGGCGGCGTGCCGCGAGCCGGCGCCCAGCTTGGCCATCGCCGACGACAGGTAGTTGCGGACGGTGCCCGGCGCGAGATGCACCCGCTCGGCGATCTCGTTGACCGACGCGCCGGTCCGCGACGCCCGCAGCACCTCCAGCTCCCGGTCGGTGAGCGGGCAGGCGTCCTCGGTCAGCGCGGAGGCGGCGATGTCGGGGTCCACGTAGCGGCGGCCGGCGGCGACGGCCCGGATGATCTCGGCCAGCTTCGTCGCGGGCGTCGTCTTCGGCACGAAGCCGCTGACGCCCGCCGCGAGCGCCCGGCGCAGCACGCCCGGTCTGGCGTGCCGGGTGACCAGGACGATCCGGGTGGGCAGCTCCGCCCGGATCGTCTCGGCCGCGCGCAGGCCGTCGGCGGGCGGCATCTCCAGGTCCAGCACCGCGATGTCGGGGCGGTGCTCCCTGGCCAGGCGGACCGCGTCGGTGGAGGTGGCCGCCTCGGCCACGACGGCGAGGTCCTCCTCCAGCCCGAGCAGCGCCGCCAGAGCGCCCCTGAGCAGGTCCTCGTCGTCGGCTATCAGCAACCGGATCATCGGTCCTCCGCGCTTCGGGCGGGCAGGCGGGCCACCACGGCGAAGCGGTCGTCGTCGTGCTCCCAGGTCAGCTCGCCGCCCGCGGACGCCAGCCGCTCGGCGAGCGTGCGCAGCCCGGTCCCGCCCGCGCCGGGCTGATCCCCGTGCTGGTCGCTGGGCTGGTCGCCGGCGCCGTCGTTGGTCACGCGCAGGCGGGCGAGGTCGCCGGCGCCGTCGTTGGTCACGCGCAGGCGGGCGAGGTCGCCGGTCACCCGGTAGTCGACCTCGGCGTGCCGGGCCCGGCTGTGGCGCAGCACGTTGGTGGTCGCCTCCCGCATGACCAGGCCCAGCAGGTGGCGTCCGGCCTCGGGGAGGCGGCGGGCGTCGGCGGGCTCCACGCTCATCCGGGCGTCGATGCCGGCGGCGGCCAGCACGCCCGTCGCGTTGGCGATCTCCGCGTCGAGCGTGGTGCGGCGGTAGCCCTGCACGACCGCTCTGGTGTCGGAGAGCGCGTCGGCGGCCAGGCGGCGCACCTCGTGCATCTCCGCGGCGGCGCGCGCCGGGTCCGCCTCGGCGAGCCGGGCGGCCAGCTCGCTCTTGAGCGCGATCACCTGGAGGTGGTGGCCCTGGATGTCGTGCAGGTCGGCGGCGAAGCGCAGCCGTTCCTCCTTGACCGCCAGCTCGGCGGCGAGCCTGCGCACGTCGTTGAGCCGCTTGGCCACGTCCCAGCCCCACAGCATGGCCAGGGTCGTCCACGCGGTGACCAGCACCACGGCGGGCGGCAGCACGGCGGCGCCGGGCAGCGGCGCGCCGGAGAGCGCGCCGACGCCCGAGGCGGCCAGCGCCGACGCCCCGATGAGCCCCCACCGGGGCGCCGGGCGCAGGAACGTCGCGGCGATCGACACCACCAGCGCGGCCGGCAGCGACCAGCGCCCGTCGTCCCCGTGGGCCAGCATGAGCCCGCCGAGCACCGCCGCCCCCGCGCCCCCGGCGACCGTCCACCCCACAGGCAGCCGGACGACCGAAGGCGCGGACACAGGCGAAGGCGTGTCCGGGGAGGGGGTCATGCGGCGGGTGAGGAGTGCCATGCCGGACAGGCCCGTGGCGGCCAGGGCGGCGGCGCCCGTGACGCGGGCCCACAGGGCCACGGCGGGGTCGAGGACCCAGGCCCCGGCGACGAAGACGAGGAAGAACCCGGTCGTCGCGGTCACGCTCCACCAGGTGCCCCGGCGGAAGCGGCCCAGGCCGGCGTCCTCGTCGATCGGGAGGTCAGGCACGCGGCCATTCTCGCAGCAAGGCACGCGCGGATGACAGATGTCACCCGATCATGTGACACGTCCACGCGCGCCCGTGCGCATCCGGCACTACTGGCGGGGGCGCGCCGGTGGCGAGGCTGGAGCCCTCACCGAAGGAGGACGCCGTGAACGACACGACCGAACGGGTCTCGACGCTGCGCCACTGGCCCACCATGGCCGGGATCGTGCTGGCCGGGCTGATGGTGTACGGGCTGGCGGGCGGGGAGGAGGTCGCGCCGGTCCTGGCCGCCTCCGGGATGATCTACCTGGGCGCCGCCGCGCTGGGCCGGCCGTCGGCGGCGTGGCCGCTGTTCGGGGTGAGCTTCGCCGTCATCGCCGTCTCCAAGGCGCTGCTCCCGGGCGTCGGCCCGACCTGGCCGATGCTCGGCGTGGCCGCCGGGCTGGCGGCGTACGGGCTGGTCACGCGGGCGGCGGGGCTGTCGCGCCAGGTGCTCGCGATGGCGGGGTTCGGGCTGGTCGCGGTCGTCACGCTGGCGGTCGGCGGGGACGCGGGCGCGTACCTGGTGGCGGCGGGGATGCTCGGTCACGCCGCGTGGGACGTCCACCACCATCGCACGGGGAAGGTGGTGGCGCGGTCGCTGGCGGAGTTCTGCTTCGTGCTGGACTCGCTGGTCGGCGTGGCGCTGGTGGCAATGACTGTATGGCAATGAATGGCCACAAACTAAGCATTCTCGAAGAAATCGCCCCCAAGATCGCCGTTCATCCTGACCGTACGTGACACTCCGAGTGAACGGTGGTGGGTGATGGCGAACACGTTGAGCGGCCGGCAGGCGCGCGACGGTGAGCTGCGGACCGTGCGGCGCGGCCGGGTCGTCCTGATCAGCGCGGTGATCGGGTTCCTGCTGACGGTCGTGTGGTCGGCCCGGTTCGTGGACGAGACGATCGGCGGCACCGTCGCCGACACCCTGCTGGGGCACGACGCCGCGGAGGCGCCGATCGCGGGCATCGCGGCGGGGGTCGTGTTCGCGTTCGTGACCGGCATGGCCGGCACGTTCACCGCGTGCAACATTGCGGTGTTCGGCGCGCTGGCTCCCCTGGTCGGCGACGGCGCCGGGCGCCGCGAGCGGTTCCGGGCGGCGCTGCGGCCGCTCGGGCTGCTCGCCGCCGGCATGATCCCCGTCTCCGCCCTGTACGGAGCGCTCGTCGGGATCGTCGGCACGAGCATGCCGCAGTTCTCCACGGCGGCCAACGTCTCCGGCGGGCTGTCGCCGCGCAGCATCCAGTCGATGGTGGTGTTCGGGATCGTCGGGCTGGCGATGCTCTACCTGGGGCTGGCCGCGCTCAGGCTGGTGCCCGACCCGTTCGAGCGGCGGCCCGGCGCGCGCATGGTCTTCATGGGCGCGCTGATCGGCGGCTTCCTGATCGGCCGCCCGTTCGGGCTGTTCCGGGCGATGTTCCGGGACGCGGCCGAGAGCGGCAACCCGCTGTACGGGGCCGCGGCGTTCACGCTGCAGTCGATCGGCAACATCGTGCTGCTCGCGGTGCTGCTGGTGGTCACCGCCGTGGTGTTCGGCGGGCGGGTGCACCGGTGGCTGGCCGCCAAGCCGCACCGGATCGCCGTGCTGACCGCCTCGGCGCTCATCGTCGCCGGCGTGTTCACGTTCCTGTACTGGGACGTCAGGCTCCTGGCCCGGCGGGAGATCATCCCGTGGTACCCGGTGGCGCCGTGGACGTGACCCGCTGGCAGGAACGTGCTGCCCGTCGGCAGTAAGCGGACGTCACCTCGCCCCCTTTTCGGCCCTGGTCCGGCGCAGCATGGCAGTGGAAGCACCGATGCTGAGGAAGGACCGGTCACCATGGCCATCTTGACGTCCACGACGAGCGGGACCACGCGATCCACCCTCCGCCGGGTCACGGTGATCGGGTGCGGGCTGATCGGCACCTCCGTGGCGCTCGCGCTGCGTGCCGAGGGGATCCGCGTGCGGCTCGCCGACCACGACCCGCGTGCGCTGGCCGAGGCGGTGCGCCTGGGGGCGGGCGCGCCGCTGACCGTCGACGAGCCGCCCGCGGACGTCGTGGTCATCGCGACCCCGCCGTCCGCCGTGCCCCAGGTGCTGCGCGACGCGCAGGCCAGAGAGCTGGGAGCCGTCTACACCGACGTGGCCAGCACCAAGGCGCGGATCCTGGCGACCGCCGAGCTGGCCGGGTGCGACCTGAGCCGGTACGTCCCCGGCCACCCGATGGCCGGGCGTGAGGCGCCGGGGGCGGCCGCCGCCCGAGCCGGGCTGTTCACCGGCCGCAAGTGGGCGCTGTGCCCGTGCCCGGCCACCGCCCTGTACGCGGTGCGGGCCGTGGCCGACCTCGTCGCCGCCTGCGGCGCGCAGGTGACGCTGCTGTCGCCGCCCGCCCACGACAGGGCAGCCGCGGCGGTCTCGCACGCGCCGCTGGTCCTGTCGGCGGCGCTGGCCGCCCGGTTCGCGTACGCGGCCGGGCAGCCGGAGCTGCTGTCCCTGGCCGGCCGGGGGCTGTACGACGTGACCCGGGTGGCCGGCAGCCCGCCCGAGCTGTGGATCGACATCCTGGAGCACAACGCCGACGCCGTCGCCGGCGTCCTGGAGGAGGTCGTGGACGACCTGACCGCCGTGGCGCAGGCACTGCGGGCGCCGGAGGGAAGCACGAGCTGGGGCGTCGTGGCCGACCTGCTGGTGCGCGGCAACCTCGGCCGCGAGCTCATCGTCGACGCCTGCGCCCCCGCCGCCCGGGACCGCGGCCCCGCGGCCGCCGAGCCCGCCGAGGCGGCCGGTCTGGAAGCGGCGTGACGAGCGGATGCCCCGCCGCCGGAGGGCAGCGGGGCATCGGGGCACGCCGGTCAGATGTAGAGCGTGTTCGGCGGCAGGCCGCACAGGACCCTGCCGTACAGCTCGGTGTTGGTGTTGGGGTGCATGAGCGCGTGCAGGTTGGCGCTGTGCACGTCACGCAGGATGCGCTGGATCGGCACGTCGGAGTAGAGGGACGAGCCGCCGCTGGCCGAGGCGAAGATGTCCGCGGCCTCCTTGGCCAGCGCGCACACCGCGCCCATGTCGGCGCGGACCCGGGCCCGCTCCTCCAGCGTCCACGCCTCGCCGCGCTCGCTCTTGCCGTCGACCGTGGCCGCCAGCCGCTCCGCGTGGAACTGCGCCTGGTCGATCTTCAGCGCGGCCGAGGCGACCTGCAGATGGGTGAGCGGCGCCTCGCTCTGCTGCTCGTAGCCGGTGTAGGTGATCTTGCGGCCGGGCAGGCGCTCCAGGAACGCCGTCTTCGCCGCCTTCGCCAGCCCCAGCAGCGTGCCGACCGAGGAGGCCGAGGCCACGGGGAGCATCGGCGCCCGGTAGATCGGGATGCCGGCGTTCAGCCGCGACGCGTACTGCTCCTGCAGGACGGCAGGCAGCGGGAGCACCCGCTCGGCCGGGACGAACACGTTCTCGGCCACCGTGCTGACGCTGCCGGTGCCCTGGAGCCCCGTCGTGTGCCAGTCGTCGATGATCTTCAGCTCGGACGTGGGCACCAGCGCCATGATGGGCATGGGCTCCTGGTCCGGGCCCACCTGGATGGCCACGATCTCCTGCCAGTGGCTGTGCCAGGCGCCGCTGACGAACCCCCACTTGCCGTTGACCACCACGCCGCCGTTCGCCGGGGCCGCCATCGCGGACGGGCTCAGCGTGCCGCAGACGCGCACGTCCGGCGTCGAGAACACCTCGGCCTGCACCTCGTCCGGGAACAGGCAGACCATCCACGTCGGAATCCAGTAGACCGACGCCGTCCACGCGGTGGACCCGTCGGCCTGGCCCAGCTCCGCGCCCACGTCGACCAGCGTGCGCGTGTCGCACTCGTAGCCGCCGAAGCGGGCCGGGACCCGCATCCTGAAGACGCCGGCGTCGGCCAGGGCCTCGATCGACTCCTCGTGGAGGCGCCGGTTCTGCTCGTTCCAGGCCGACTTGGCCCGGAGCGCCGGCGCGAGCGCGGACACCCGCTTCACCAGCTCTTCCCGCGCCGGAACCTCGGTCGTCGTCGCCACCATTTCCTCCTACTGTTCCCTCGGGGCTGGGCCGCGTGTCCCAGCGGTCAGAAGCTCGCGCCGTCGGCGCGTTCAGGCGAGGGACGAGACCTTCGCCGCGGCGGCGACCCTGAGCACCAGCGCGCCCACGTTGGGGTCCTCCTCGAAGATGTCACCCACCTCGAGCTCGACGCCCAGCTCGTCCTCGATGCGCGACACGATGCGGATCGCGGAGATCGACTCGCCTTCCAGGTCGAAGAACGTGGCGTCGGCCATGTCGTCCGGCACGTCCAAGACGGTGCGCCAGATCTTTCCGACCTTCTCCTCGATCAGAGCGAAACTCAGCTCGCCTGCCCGATTGTCAGTCATCCGGTGTCCTCCACTGCTGAATTCCCCAATGAAAGGGCCCGCGAACGGATACCCGCCCTGAATACCGGTTCTTGCGGATATCGTCACAGGCGGCGGCGGCGCGTACATCTTTGAGAATGCGGGAAAATGCCGGCGCCCTTCGGCACGGCAGGAGAAAGGCGGCGAAGGGCGCGGAGTTATGGTCACGGAGGGTGTTTATCAGCCGCTGAGTGGAGGACGATCCCATGAGCGTCACAACGATCACCGCCGACGACACGACCGCCGTGCGCGAGGTGCCGCGGCGCATCATCGCCGCCTGGGCCGCCAACGACGGTGACGCCTTCGCCGGCGTCTTCACCGAGGACGCCACCATGATCCTGCCCGGTGACGTCTACGTCGCCGGCCGCGAGGGCATCCGGGCGTACATGAGCGCCGCCTACGCCGGGCCGCTCAAGGGCACGCGGGTGTTCGGCGAGCCCGTGTCGGCCAAGTTCCTCGGCCCGGACGCCGCGGTGCTGGTCACCAAGGGCGGCGTGCTCGCCGGCGGCGAGAGCGAGGTCGCGCCCGAGCGGGCCGTCCGCGCCACCTGGGTGCTGGCCAAGCAGGACGGCCAGTGGCTCATCACCGCCTACCAGAACACCCCCGTCGGAGCCTGACCCGCTCCTCCCCCGCCCCGACCGACCGGCCTCACCGGTCGGTCGCCGCATGTCCGGGGAGTGCGCCGCATGTCCGGGGAGTGCGCCGCATGTCCGGGGAGTGCGCCGTATGTCCAGGGAGTACGCCGCATGTCCGGGGAGTGCGCGTATGTCCAGGGAGTACGCCGCATGTCCGGGGAGTGCGCCGCACCCCCGCGCCCGTGTGCGGGAGTACGCCGCGCCCCCGCGCCCGGGGGGAGAGGCCGTACCGGGGACGGGGGCGCGGGGGTCAGCGGGCCACGGGGGCGATCTCGACGCGGGTGTTGTCGCCGACCAGCAGGCGGTACGGGATCGCGGGCGAGCCGGCCGGCTCGATGACGGCTGAGCGGCCGACGATGGAGCCGTGCATGCCGGGCACCTCCAGGATGGAGGCGCCGTCGAGCACGATGGAGTCGCTCAGCCGGGTCCCGCGCAGCACGCAGTCGCGGCCGATCGAGACGTTCGGCCCGATGAGGCAGTCCTCGATGACGGTGTTGGCCCCGACGATGACCGGCCCTTCGATGCGCGAGCGCGTGGTCCTGGTCATGGGGCCGAGCTCGACGCGCCCGCCGAGCTCGGCGAGCAGCCGCCGGTTGCATTCCAGCACGTCGTCGGGCTTGCCGGTGTCCTTCCAGAAGCCCTGGTACTCGGTCGCCCGGACGGGCCGCCCGTGGGAGACGAGCCACTGGACGGCGTCGGTGATCTCCAGCTCGCCGCGCCGGCTGGGGGCGATGGCGTCGACGGCCTCGTGCACGGCGGCGGTGAAGAAGTACACGCCCACCATGGCGAGGTCGCTGCGCGGGTGGCGCGGCTTCTCGACGAGCCGCCGCACGTTCCCGCCGGGCCCGAGCTCGACGACGCCGAACGCCCTCGGGTCCGGCACCCGCTGGGCGACGACGTGCGCGGCGGGCCGCCGGGCGCGGAAGTCGGCGGCGACGCCGGCGACGCCGTCGGGCAGCATGATGTCGCCCAGGTAGAGCACGAAGTCGTCGTCGCCGAGGAAGCCGCGGGCCAGCCGCACGGCGTGGGCCAGCCCGAGCGGCTCGTCCTGCCGGATGTAGGTGACGCGCAGGCCGAGCGACGAGCCGTCCCCGACGACCGCGGCGATCTCCGCGGCCCAGGAGCCGACGACGACGCCGATCTCGGTCACGCCCAGGTCGCGGATGTTCACCAGCACGTGCTCCAGCACGGGACGGTTGGCGATGGGGATGAGCTGTTTCGGCATCGAGTAGCTGAAGGGACGCAGACGGGTGCCGGACCCGCCGGACAGCACCAAGGCCTTCATGCGTCGGTCCGGCCCATGAGGAATCACCTTCTCGGCTTCTGTCACACGGTCATCCGCGCGCGGCGACGAACTCCTTGATCGACGCGACCACGTAGTCGATCATCTGGTCGGTCAGTCCGGGGTACACGCCGACGTGGAAGGTGTGGGTGGTGATGATGTCGGTGTTGGTCAGCTCGCCCACCACGCGGTGGTCGCGGTCGAGGTAGGCGGGGTGGCGCAGCAGGTTGCCGGCGAAGAGGCGGCGAGTGCCGATCTTGCGGTCCTCCAGGAAGTCCACGAGTTCCTTGGCGTCGAACGGCGCGGCCGGGTCGACGGTGAGGACGAAGCCGTACCAGCTCGGGTCGGAGCGGGGGGTGGCCTCGGGCAGGATCAGGTGCGGGACGCCTTCGAGGCCCTCGCGCAGCCGGCGCCAGTTGTGGCGGCGGGCGGCGCAGAAGTCGTCGAGCTTGCCGAGCTGGCTCAGGCCGAGCGCGGCCTGCAGCTCGGTGATCTTCAGGTTGTAGCCGACGTGCGAGTAGATGTACTTGTGGTCGTAGCCGTGCGGCAGCGTGCCCATCTGGTAGTTGAACCTCTTCAGGCACGTGTTGCTCTCGCCGGGCTCGCACCAGCAGTCGCGGCCCCAGTCGCGCAGCGATTCGACGATGCGTGACAGCAGCAGGCTGGAGGTCAGCACGCAGCCGCCCTCGCCCATCGTCATGTGGTGGGCCGGGTAGAAGCTCACGGTGGTGAGGTCGCCGAAGGTGCCGACGGGCTCGCCGTCGTAGGTGGAGCCGACGGCGTCGCAGCTGTCCTCGATGAGGAAGAGCTCGTGCTCGGCGGCCAGTTCGGCCATCTCGGCGACGGCGAACGGGTTGCCGACGGTGTGCGCGATCATGATGGCGCGCGTCTTCGGGCCGATGGCCCGGGCGACCATGTCGACGGTCGGGTTGTACGTGCCGAGCTCCACGTCCACGTAGACGGGGACGAGCCCGTTCTGCAGGATCGGGTTGACCGTGGTCGGGAACGCCGCCGCGACGGTGATCACCTCGTCGCCGGGCCGCAGCCGGGCGTCCTCCAGCCGGTGGGAGGTCAGCGCCGACACCGCCAGCAGGTTGGCGGAGGAGCCCGAGTTGGTCAGGTGCGCCTTGCGCCGCTTCATCTTGCGCGCGAAGACCGATTCGAACTTCCTGGCCCTGGTGCCGCCGGCGACGCGGAGGTCGAGGGCGGCCTCGACCAGCGCCAGCCGGTCCGCCACGTCGTGCACCGCCCCGGTGGGCCAGATCTCGGTGACGCCCGGCTCGAAATCCCCGGAGGGTGCCACATCGGCGTGGTATTTACGCACCTCGTCGAGGATCAACGCCTTGTGTTCGTTCATCTCACGCCCTTCGTCGATGCACCACTCCACAGCATCGGCCACCTCCATTCCCGTCGCATCTCCTGTATTGCGCCCGGCCAGGCAACCCACAAGATGCGCGCCGCCGGGAATTGCGTTGTGCTGGCAACAGGAATTTCGACCGGTCGCCCTAAAGGGGGAACGTTCATGCGATGCCTGCGGGAAAACGAGCAGCCGAAAGTGGCGGTCATCGGACTCGGCTACGTCGGCTCCTGTTACGCCGCCATCCTCGCCGAGCGCGGGTGGGACGTGATCGGCATCGACACCAACGCCAGGCTGATCGACGAATTGACCGAGGGCCACTGCCGCTATCAGGAGGACGGCCTGGCCCCGCTGCTGGAGGCCGCCATCATGGCCGGCCGGCTGCGGCTGACGACGAGTTTCGCGGCGGTCCGCGACGCCGACGTGCTGCTGCTGGCGGTCGGCACGCCGGTGCGCACCGACGGCTCCATGGTGGAGGACCAGCTCGGGCAGGCGTCCGAGCAGGTGGGCCGCCATCTGCGGGCCGGGCAGCTCGTGCTGGTCAAGAGCACGGTCCCGCCCGGCACGACGCGCGACTTCGTCCGGCCGCTGCTGGAGGGCGGCGGCCTGGCCTGCGGCGTGGACTTCAACCTCGCCTTCACCCCGGAGCGGTTCGCCGAGGGGACCGCGCTGCGGGAGCTGCGCTCGCTGCCGATCGTGGTGGGCGGCGTCGACGACGACAGCACGGCGGACGCCGCCCTGTTCTGGCGGCAGGCGCTCGGCGTCGAGGTGATCACCCAGGACTCCCCCGAGGCTGCCGAGATCGTCAAGCTGGCCGACAACTGGTGGATCGACCTCAACATCGCGCTGGCCAACGAGCTGGCCAAGTTCTGCGCCGCCTACGACGTCGACGTCCTGGACGTGATCGCCGCCGCGAACACGATCACCAAGGGCAAGAGCAAGGTCAACATCCTGCTGCCCAGTGTGGGGGTCGGCGGCTCGTGCCTGGTCAAGGACCCGTGGATGGTCTGGCACGCCGCCCGCCGCCGCGGCGTCGAGCTCCACACGCCGCCGACCGGCCGCAAGGTCAACCTCGGCATGCCCGAGCACGCCAGCCAGCTCATCATCGACACGCTGGTCGGCCAGGGCAAGGACCCGGCCACGGCGACCGTCGCCATCCTGGGCGCGGCCTTCAAGAACAACACCGGCGACCTGCGCGCGACCCCCGTCGAGGGCGTCGTCACCGCCCTGCTCAAGGCCGGCGCGACGGTCAGGCTGCACGATCCGCTGGTCGACCCGTTCCAGGCCGAGACGCTGTTCGGCATCGCCCCGACCGAGTCCCTCGACGAGACGGTCCGCGACGCCGACTGCGTGGCCATCATGGCGAACCACCACGACTTCGCGGACATCGACTACGCGGCGCTGCCGGTGGCGGGCAACTGCCTCATTCTCGACGGCCGGGCCTACTACAGCAAGGAAAAGATCGCCGAACTGCGCCGGCTCGGTTACCTCTACCTGGGCATCGGCCGGTGAAAGACAGCAATCCAGAATAAGTCCGGAAAGTGCGTCGCGGATATTCTTTCAGTCCGTCCGGGACGCGCCTTGCGGCGAATTTCAGTGAAGGGACCCGTGGTGAGCGTCACCGAAATCCTGAACACGCCGAGCGAGCCGGTGAGCCGCGTTCCGCTTTCCCTCAACCAGGAATTCCTGTCCGTCTTCGACGAGGGTGACGACTCGGGGCCGTTCGGACCGGCGTACAACATCTTCTACGCCTGCCGGGTGCGCGGCGAGGTCGACGACGGGACGCTGCGGGCGGCCCTGGGCGACGTCGTGGCGCGGCACGAGGCGCTGCGGACGCTGCTCGTCCGCGAGCCCGGCGACAGCCACCAGCGGATCATGCCGCCGGGACCGGTGGAGCTGGAGGTGCGCGACCTGTCGGACACCGGCGCGGACGCGCGTGACCTGCGGGCGAGCGAGCTGGTCAACGAGGTGGAGTCCGGCTCCTACAGCGCGACGTCGGTGCCGCTGCTGCGCGCCGTGCTCGGCCGCTTCGATTCGGCCGACGCGGTGCTCGTGCTGGCCGTCCATCACACCGCCGCCGACGCGTGGTCGATGCACGTGATCATGCGCGAGGTGGCGCTCTGCTACGCCGTCCGGCGCGGGCACCCGGTGGAGCTGCCGCCCCCGCCGCCGCAGTACCGCGAGTACGCGGCGTGGGAGCGGGAGCGGGCCGCCTCCGACGAGCTCGACGGGGCACGCGCGTTCTGGCGGGAGAAGCTGAGCGGCGCCGAGATGCTCACCTTCCCCACCGACCACCCCCGCTCGGCCGGGCTGCCCAAGACCACCGGCTGGCACCGCTTCACCGTCGGCGCCGAGCTGAGCGCCGCGACGAGGAAGGCGGCGGCGAAGCTGCGCTGCTCGCCGTTCATGGTCCTGTTCGCCGCCCACGCGATCGTGCTGCGCCGCATCACCGGCGTCAGCGACGTCGTGGTGCCGACGTTCACCACCGGGCGCACCGCGATGCGCTTCCACCAGACCGTCGGGTCGTTCTTCAACTTCGTGCCGCTGCGCACCGACCTGACGGGCTGCGACACGTTCGGCGACGTGGCCCGGCTCGTGCGGGCGAGCTGCCTGGAGAGCTACGCGCACGACATCCCGTTCTCGCAGATCGTCGCGCAGGCCCCGCAGCTCATGAGCACGGCGGCGGCCGACGACGGCGGGCTGTTCCTGTTCCAGGTCTTCCACTCGCCGTTCGCGATGAACGGCGAGCGCGTCGGCGACGTCGAGTACGCCGAGGTGCCCCGCCTGCTGTCGCAGCCGTCCGGCGGCGACATCCCGGACGGCGCGCTGTGCGAGCTCAACATCACACCGGCCGGGGAGATCATCGGCACTCTCGGCTACAACACCAACCTGTGGAACCCGGACACGATGGCCGCCTGGGCCTCGGAGTTCACCACCGTCCTGCGAGCCGTCGTCACCACTCCGGATTCCCCCCTGCACTAGGGCCGAGGGCCCTGGAAACCCCCCAGACGGAAGGATCTCCCATGGATGTGAGCTCCGGCGCCGGGTCCGATGTGCGGGCCGGTCGCAAGGAGTGGATCGGCCTGGCCGTACTGGCCCTGCCGACCCTGCTGCTGTCGCTGGACATGAGCGCGCTGTACCTGGCGCTGCCGCACCTGAGCCAGGACCTGGGCGCGAGCGCGACCCAGCAGCTCTGGATCACCGATATCTACGGCTTCCTGATCGCCGGGTTCCTGGTCACGATGGGCACGGTGGGCGACCGGGTCGGCCGGCGCAGACTGCTGCTGATCGGCGCCGTCGCGTTCGCCGCCGCCTCCGTGGCCGCCGCGTACTCGACCAGCGCGGAGATGCTGATCGTCTCCCGGGCGCTCATGGGCATCGCCGGCGCCACGCTGATGCCGTCCACCATGTCGCTGCTCGGCGTGATGTTCAAGAACCCCCAGCAGATGGGCGTCGCCATCGCCGTGTGGATGAGCTGCTTCATGGGCGGCATGGCGATCGGCCCCGTCGTCGGCGGCGTGCTGCTGGTGAACTTCTGGTGGGGCTCGGTCTTCCTGCTGGGCGTGCCGGTCATGGCGCTGCTCCTGCTGGCGGGGCCGAAGCTGCTGCCCGAATACCGCGACGCCGAGAGCGGCCGGGTCGACCTGGTCAGCGTGGCCCTGTCGCTCGGCGCGATCCTGCCCGTCATCTACGGGCTCAAGGAGGTCGCCAGGAGCGGCTGGCAGCCGGTGAACATCACCGCCGTCGCCGTCGGCCTCATCGTCGGCGTGCTGTTCGTGCAGCGCCAGCGCAGCCTCGCCAGCCCGCTGCTCGACCTGCGGCTGTTCGCCAACCGCTCGTTCAGCGCCGCCCTGGTGATCATGGTGGGCGGCGGCATCATGAGCGGCACGTACCTGCTGGTCAACCTCTACCTGCAGACGGTCGAGGGCCTCTCGCCGCTGCAGGCGGGCGCCTGGCTGGTGCCCTCGACCATCGCCACCATCTTCGGCGTGATGGCGGCCCCCGCCGTCGCCCGCAAGATCAGGCCCGGGTACGTGATCGCCGGCGGCCTCGTGGTCACCGCGGTCGGCTACCTGCTGCTGACCCAGGTCGGCAGCTCGGCGGGCGTCGCGCTGCTGGTCACCGGCCTCATCGTCAGCTCGCTCGGCGCGGGCCCGATGGGCGCGCTCGGCACCGGGCTCATCATCGGCTCCGTGCCGCCGGAGAAGGCCGGGTCGGCGTCGGCGATGTCGGAGACCAGCGGCGAGTTCGGCATCGCGTTCGGCATCGCGGTCATGGGCAGCGTCGGCACCGCCGTCTACCAGAGCAGCCTCAGCGGCGGCCTGCCCGCGGGCGTGCCCGCCGAGGCGGCGCGGACCGCCCAGGAGAGCATCGCCGGCGCCTACACGGCCGTCGAGCAGGTGACGGGGCCGGTGGCGGCGCAGCTGCTCACCGCCGCCCGCGAGGCGTTCACCTCGGCGATGAACTCCACCGCCGTCGCCAGCGCCGTCGTCGCGCTCGTCCTGGCCACCGTGGCCGCCGTCGCGCTCCGGCACGCCCCGCCCACCGGCGACCAGCCGGACGGCGGCGAGCAGGCGGGCGACGGCGAGCAGGCCGGCGAGCCCGGCGCCGCCCCCGCCGGGGCGGACCAGCCGGTGGCCGAGACCGCAGCCAAGTAGCGCGGGCCAGTGATCCGGCCGGGGATCGGAACACCTCGGCCGGATCACCGTGTCTCCCGCGCCGCAGGAACAGGAGCACCAGTGAGCGTCACAGCAGACCCGGCCCCCGCGCCGGCCGTCTCCCCCAGCCTCGACGTCATCAGGATCACCGGGGCGCGGGAGCACAACCTCAAGGACGTGTCCCTCACCATCCCGAAGAACCAGATCACCGTCTTCACCGGCGTGTCGGGATCGGGCAAGTCGTCCATCGTCTTCGACACCGTGGCGGTGGAGGCCCAGCGGCAGCTCAACGGCACCTACCCGTGGTTCATCCGCAACCAGCTGCCCAAGTACGAGCGTCCGCTGGCCGACGCCATCGAGAACCTCACGCCGCCGGTCGTCGTGGACCAGAAGCCGCTCGGCGGCAACGCCCGCTCCACGGTGGGGACGATCACCGACATCTACTCGGTCATCCGGTCCCTGTTCGCCCGCTACGGCACGCCGACCGACGGCCTGGCCTCGACGTACTCCTTCAACAACCCGCGCGGCATGTGCACCGGCTGCGACGGCCTCGGCCGCAGCGTCCGCGCCGACGTGGACCTGATGCTGGACCGCGACAAGTCGCTGGCCGACGGCGCGATCCTGGTCCCCGGCTACGGCGTCGGCACCCCCGACTGGCAGCTGTACGCCAACAGCGGCAAGCTCGACCCGGCCAAGCCGGTGCGCGACTACACGCGGGAGGAGATGGACTTCTTCCTCCACGGCACCGGCGGCAAGGTCCAGCTCACCACGAAGAGCGGCTCGTACAAGACGAACTACGAGGGCCTGCTCGACCGGTTCACCCGGCTGGGCGTCAAGCGTGACATGAGCAAGACCAGCGAGCGGACCCGCGAGACGATCCAGCGGTTCATCTCCGAGGGCGTCTGCCCCGACTGCGACGGCGCGCGGCTGAACCCGGCGGCGCTGGCGACCACGATCGGCGGGCGCAACATCGCCGAGTGGACCCGCATGCAGGTCACCGACCTGATCGAGGTGCTCGACGGCATCGACGACCCGGTGGCCACCCCCATCGCCCGCTCGGCCGCGGTGGCGCTGCGGCGCGTGGCGGCGATCGGGCTCGGCTACCTCAGCCTGGACCGCGCCACCTCGACGCTGTCGGGCGGCGAGGGCCAGCGGCTCAAGCTGGTCCGCTACCTGGGCAGCACGCTGACCGGCATGACGTACGTCTTCGACGAGCCCAGCGTCGGCCTGCACCCGCGTGACGTGGGACGGCTCAACGACCTGCTGCGCACGCTGCGCGACCAGGGCAACACCGTGCTCGTCGTCGAGCACGACCCGGACGTCATCGCCATCGCCGACCACGTCGTGGACCTCGGCCCCGGGGCGGGCGCGCACGGCGGCGAGATCGTCTACACCGGCTCGTTCGCGGGGCTGCGCGAGGCCGACACGCCCACCGGCCGGGGCCTGCGCGCGGCGACCACGATGAAGACCGAGTTCCGGCAGCCGCGCGGCGTCCTGCCGATCACCGGGGCCACCCTGCACAACCTCAAGGACGTGTCGGTGGACATCCCCCTCGGCGTGCTCACGGTGGTCACCGGCGTCGCGGGCTCGGGCAAGAGCACGCTAATCGCCGACGTGTTCACCCGCGCGTACCCCGAGGCCGTCTACGTCGACCAGTCGCCCATCGCCGCCTCCGCCCGCTCCACGCCCGCCACGTACCTGGGCCTGATGGACCCGATCAGGAAGCTGTTCGCGCAGGCCAGCGGGCAGCCGGCGAGCCTGTTCAGCTTCAACTCCGAGGGCGCCTGCGCCGAGTGCCAGGGCCGCGGCGTCATCATCACCGAGCTCGCCTACATGGACCCGGTCACCGTCCGCTGCACCGCCTGCGACGGCAGCCGGTTCCACCAGGACGTGCTCGCGCACCGGCTCGACGGCAGGTCCATCGCCGACGTGCTGGCGCTGCCCGCCGAGCAGGCCGTCGACGCGTTCACGCAGCCCGCGCTGCGCCGCAAGCTGCGGGCGCTCACGGACGTCGGCCTCGACTACCTGACGCTCGGGCAGCCGCTCAGCACGCTGTCGGGCGGCGAGCTGCAGCGCATCAAGCTGGCCGCGCAACTGCACCGCACCGGCACCGTCTACGTCCTGGACGAGCCCACCACCGGCCTGCACATGTCAGACATCACCACCCTGCTCACGCTCCTCGACACGCTGGTCCGCCAGGGCGACACCGTGGTGGCCATCGAGCACAACCTGGACGTCGTCCAGCAGGCGGACCACGTCATCGACCTGGGCCCCGACGGCGGCAAGGACGGCGGCCGCATCGTGTTCACCGGGACCCCGCTGGAACTCCTGCAGTCCCCCGACTCCCTCACCGGCGAGCACCTGAGGCGCTACCGGTCGACCCACGCACATCTCTAGATCCCAAGGAGCCTCCATGCGAGTGATGCTCACCGTCTGGCCCCAGAGATGCCATCTGTTCCCGGCCGTCCCGTACGCCCACGCGCTGCAGACCGCCGGGCACGAGGTCGTCATCGCGTGCCCGCCGGGCGCCGAGGACGACATCACCGCCGCCGGGCTGACGGCGGTGGTGTGCGGCGTCCCGGAGACGACCGCGCAAGGCTGGGCCCGGCCCGACCTGGCGCCGAACGTGCCCGAGATGGACCGGCTGGCGGCGGAGCTGGGCGTCTCCCCGGCCGACCGCGACAGCTGGGACGTCTTCTACCAGTTCCTGCTGTCGGCGGCCAAGTACCACCTGCCGCCGGAGCCGAGCGCGGACAACGTGGCGCTGGTGGAGTTCGCGCTCGCCTGGCGGCCCGACCTGGTGCTGTGGGACCCGTGGTTCCCCGGCGGCGCCGTGGCGGCGCGCGCGGCCGGCGCGGCGCACGCGCGCGTCATCATGGGCCCCGACTACAGCGGCTGGGCCACCGAGCTGTTCGCCGCCCGCGGCCCGGCCGCCGCCGGCAACCCGCTGGCCGACGCGGTCCGCCCGCTGGCCGAGCGCTACGGCGTCGAGGTGGACGAGGAGCTGCTGCTCGGCCAGTGGACGGTGGACCCGCTGCCGCCCGAGATGCGCGTCTCGACCACGCTCACGTCGCTGCCGGTGCGCTGGATCCCGTACAACGGCGGCGGCGTCAAACCCTCCTGGCTGTACGGGCCGCCCGAGCGGCCCCGGATCGCCCTGTCGCTGGGCCTGTCGACCCGCACCTACCACCAGGGCGAATGGCGCACCCCGAAGATCCTGGAGGCGGTGGCCGACCTCGACGTAGAGCTCGTCGCCACGCTCGACGCCAACCAGCTCGTCGGCCTGCCGCCGATCCCGGACAACGTCCGCGTCGTGGACTACGTGCCGCTCTCGCAGTTGCTGCCGACCTGCTCGGCCAGCATCAACCACGGCTCCAGCGGCACGTTCTGGGCCTCCGTCGCCGCCAACGTGCCGCAGATCATCGCCGACACGGACGAGTCTCAGCGCCTGGAGTTCACCGAGGAGGGCGGCAGCGTCATCCCCGAGCGGCACATCCTGTCGCCGATCGCCGCCTCGTACATCGTCGGCCGGGGCGCCGGGTTCCGGCTCGACCACCAGAAGCAGTCCGCCGAGGAGGTCCGCGCGCTGATCGTCAGCACCCTGGAGGACCCGGCGTACAAGGCGGGCGCCGACGCCCTGCACGAGGAGTGGCTGGACCGCCCGAGCCCGTCGGACATCGTGCCCGACCTGGAGAAGCTGACCGCGCAACACCGGGGGATCGCATGAAGAAGAAGATCGTGCTGGACGTGTGGGTGCCGGACCTGACCTTTCCCGGGTGGATGGACCGGTGGCGGGAGCAGGGCAGGGACTTCGAGCGGGCCCATCCCGACTACGAGGTGAACATCGAGGGCAAGGACTTCTGGACCTTCCCGCTGCAGGTCGCGCAGGCGGCGGCGAGCGGGCAGCGGCCGGCCGTGGCCGAGTACTACTTCTACATGGGCCAGGCCGCCCGCGACCTGGTCGGTCCCGACGGGGAGCCGGTGTTCACGTCGCTGGAGCGGGCGATCGGCGGCCGGACGGAGATCCTGGGCGAGCCGGTGGTGATCGACGACCTGCTGCCGGCCTTCCGCGAGTACTACTCGCTCGACGGGGATCTCACCTCGATGCCGTCCGGCGGCACGACGAGCCTGCTGTTCGCCAACAAGGGGATGCTGCGGGCGGCCGGCGTGACGGAGCTGCCGCAGACGTGGGCCGAGGTCGACGAGGTGTGCGAGCGGATCGCCGGGCTGCGCGGCGACCGGCCGGCGTTCCCCATCACCTGGTCCAACCACGGCACGTTCTTCCAGCAGGCGCTGGCCACGCAGGGCGGGCTGCTGGTGGACAACGACAACGGCCGGTCGGGGCGGGCCACCACGGCGTACCTGGCCTCGGAGGAGATGCTGGCGTGGGTGGAGTGGTGGCGGCGGCTGCACGCGCGCGGCCACTGTCTCTACACCGGCAAGATCCCCGACTGGGCGGGCACGTTCCGGGCCTTCGCCGAGCGTGACGTGGCGATCCGGCTGACCTCGTCCAACGATGTCAACTACATGGTGCAGGCGGCGCACAAGAACGGGTTCGACGTCGAGGTGGGGGTCTTCCCGTACAACGGCGAGGTGCCGTACGTGGGCAACGCGGTGGCGGGCACGTCGCTGTGGCTGGCGAACGGCCTCGACGCGGACACGCAGGACGGCGCGCTCGCGCTCATCCAGTTCCTGCACAATCCGCGCAACGCGGCCGACCGGCACAAGTTCAGCAGCTTCATCCCGATCACGCACGCCTCCTACCGGCTGCTGGAGGACGAGGGCTGGTTCGACCAGCACCCGTACCACCGGCTCGGCTACGAGCACGTCAGCAGGTACCCCAGCCGGGCGCTGCCCGGCGGCGGGCCGGTGCCGGTGTCGCGGGGCGCGCTGTTCGGCGACTTCGCCGGCAACCAGGACGTCATGACGCGGGCGATGGACGACGTGCTGACGCGGGGGGCCGACCCGCTGGCGCGCTTCACGGCCGCCACCGCGGAGGCGCAGAAGCTGCTGGACGAGTACAACGCGTACGCGATCGGCACGGGCTTCCGCAACCCGGCGACGAGCCCTGGGCACAGCCTGGCCGTGGAGTCGTTCAGCACCGCCTCGGCGGGGCGCGACTACTCGGCCGCCGACCTGGAGAAGGTGGTGCAGCTCAAGCTGAACCGCTGATACCCGGGCGAGGGAGAAGGGCCGCTGCCGATCGGATCGGCAGCGGCCCTTCTGGTTTCGCGTCGTCGTTCCCGGTCGTCAGGCGGGGCGCTCGGCGGTGATGAGGACGAAGGTGCCGGGGCCGTGCTCGTGGCGGATCGTCAGGCCCGCCGCGGCCAGCCACGCCTTGATGTCGTCGAGCTCGAACAGCTCCATGCCGCTCTGGTGGCCGGGGAAGTAGTGGCAGGCGACCAGGTGGCGGTAGACGGGGTCGGCGGAGGAGTGGAAGGTGAGGAAGGTGAACGTGCCGCCGGGGCGCAGGCAGCGGCCGATCTCCTTGATGGCCTCCGGCGCGTCGTCCGGGAAGGCCTGGAGCGCGTTCCAGCACATGACGGCGCCGAGGGTGGCGTCGCCGAAGGGCAGGCGGCGCGCGCCCGCCATGACGGCGGGCAGCTCGGGCAGGCGTCTGCGGGTGGCGGTGAGCATGGGCGGATACATGTCCAGCGCGATGACGCGGTCGGCGCCGACGGCCTCGGTCAGCGTCTGCGTCCACCGGCCGGCTCCGCAGGCGAGGTCGAGCACCGGGCCGTCGACCGGGCGGACGTGCTCGGTGATGTAGGCGTCCTCGTCGGCGGGGCTGATCGCGGTGCCCCAGTTGGAGCCGGCCAGCCGCAGGAAGTTGGGGCGCGCGTACGCCTCGTAGAAGTGGCCCATGCTGGGCACCTCGGCGAGCTTGTAGAGGAAGTCGCCGGCGTTGCGCTCGGCGTCCTCGGTGAGGTTGAGGATGCCGTTGGCCACCGGGTAGACGGCGGCGCAGGCCGCGCAGCGCACCTCGGCGCCGGTGAGGTCCAGGCCGCTCGCGCAGCGCGGGCAGCGCAGCGCGGCGGCGTGCGGCGCGAACAGCTCGGTGCCGCCGTCGGGCGGCGGGGGCAGCTCGTCGCGGGGCGGGACGGTGCCGACCTCGACGGGGGTGGGCGCGCCGTTGAGCGCGGCCCAGTGGGCTGCGGCGCCCAGGTTGCCGCGGACGGTGCTGGTGTCCTTGTCCCAGTTGAGGATGATCTGCTCGGTGGGCATGGCCTTGATCCACGAGTTGTCGAAGTCGCGCTCCGCCTCGTCCATCAGCGCCCACACGGCCGGCGACGGGAAGACCCGGCCGATGACCGGGTCTTCCAGGTCGAGCCGGGCGAGCGCCCGATCGAGCTTGGACAGGTCGTAGACGTCGAGCCCCCGGTCGCCGGCGACGGACAGGATGCGGTCGCGGTGCTCGGGGAAGTGCGACAGCAGGTAGGCCAGGGCGAGGGAGAGCGGCTGCCCGTTCGCGCTGCCGATCCACAGGTCCAGGTAGAGGTCGACCTGCCGCCCCACGGCCGTGGCCAGCTCGCCGTCACCGGCGGGGTCCTCGGCGCCGGCCAGCAGGCCCAGCAGGACGGCCGGGTGGGCCTTGCGGTCCGCGGGCGCGGTGCGCAGCAGCTCGACCAGCAGCGGCACGGCGGGCGAGGCCAGTTCGGTCGCCGTGCCGCCGTCGAGCAGCAGCCCGGCCAGGCGCAGGTACTCCTCGCCGAGCCGGTCGGGGTCCGCGCCGGAGAACGACTCGACGAGGTCGGCGACGGCCGGCTGGGACATGGACAAGGTCATGTGCGCGTCCTTTCGTGGTGATCGCCCGCCTCGCGCTCAACGCAGGGGTTTGCGGGCGGAGACGATGACGTACCCGATCTGGTCGGGACGGGGGGCGAAGAATCCGGCGTGGCGCCGCGAGAACGTCGTCACCGCGGCCTCGCCGAACCGCTCGGCGATCTCCTGCCTGCGGGGCATCGCGGTGCGCAGGTACTTGGACTTGCGGCCGAAGACCCTCGGCCCGCACTGGGTGTACTCCTCGGGCACGAACCCGGCGGCGCGCGCGTGGCCGAGCCATTCGGCGAGCGTGGGCAGCTCCCGCAGTTTGAGGCTGGCCATGAACTTGGCCACCCGCTCGGGCTCGGCCTGCGACTCCAGGCTGAAGTCGGAGAAGGTGATGCGGCCGCCCGGGCGCAGCACGCGGAACAGCTCGGCGAACACCGCGGCCAGGTCGGGGGCGTTCTGCAGCGACTCCAGGGCCAGGACGGCGTCGAAGGAGCCGTCGGCGTAGGCCAGGTCGGTGTAGTCGCCGTACTCGAAGGTGACCAGGTCGGCTACGCCGGCGGCGGCGGCCCGCTCGCGGGCGGCGCCGAGCTCGAACTCGCTGATGGAGATCCCGGTGACCCGCGCGCCGTAGCCGGTGGCCAGGAAGACGCTGGTGGCGCCCGGCCCGCAGCCGGCGTCGAGCAGCCGTTCGCCGGGGCGCAGCCCGAGCGTGTCGGCGACCTTGCGGCTGGTGCGGCCCACGGCCTCGGCCAGCGACGCCTCGTCCTCGTCGTCGTACCAGTACCACATGTGGATGTGGCCGTCGCGGAGCACGTCGCCGATGGGCGAGCGCTCGTCGTAATGCCTGCCGATTGCGGCCGTGTCGAGGAATTCGGAAGCCATGGAATACGTCGCTCTCCCGCGAATCCGGTGCACCCTGAGGCCATGGTGCGCCCCTCGGGCGGCCGGGCACATCTCCTGGTGTGCGAGACCGAAACCGCATTCTGGAAGACGTGGCGCGGGCCCGCGCGTGCGAGGCTGGACAACGGCCTGACACGCGGGCACCCGAGCTGGAGGCTGACGCTCATGACCGTGGTTGACGAGCCGGGCACGTTGATCGCCTCGCCCGGCGATCCGGCGTACGAGGCGGCCACGCACGTGTTCAACCTGGCGGGCCCGCTGCGGCCGGTCGCCGCCACCACGGCGCGGACCGTGGACCAGGTCAGGGCCGCCATCCGGCACGCGAGGGCGGCCGGGCTGGGCGTGCGCGCGCACAGCACCGGGCACGGCGCCCCCGCCGGGCGGCCGATGGACGGCGACCTGCTGATCCGCACCCGGATGGACGGCGAGGTCGAGATCGACGCGGCCCGCCGCGTGGCGCGCGTGCCCGCCGGGACCGCGTGGGCCGCCGTCGTGACGGCCGCCGCCGCCCACGGGCTGGCCGCGCCGCACGGCTCGGCGCCGACCGTCGGCGTGGTCGGCTACCTGCTGCGCGGCGGGCTGAGCTTCTACGGCCGCAAGCACGGGCTGGCCGCCAACAGCGTGCTGGCGATCGAGCTGGTGACTGCCGACGGCGAGGCGCGCCGCGTCGACGCCGCGTCCGACCCCGAGCTGTTCTGGGCGCTGCGCGGCGGCGGGGGCGGCTTCGGCGTCGTCACCGCCGTCGAGGTCGGCCTCTTCCCGGCGGCCCGGGTGGTCACCGGGGCCGCCTACTGGCCGGCCGCGCACGCCCCCCGGCTGCTGTCGGCCTGGCGGCGGTGGGCGCTCGACGCCCCCTGGGAGGCCGGCACGTCGCTGCGGGTGATGAACCTGCCGCCGCTGCCCGAGATCCCGCCCGCGCTGAGCTCCGGCCCGGTGCTGTGCGTCGACGGCGTCGTGCTCGACGCCGAGTCCGGCCCCGGCACCGCCGAGCGGCACGCCGCCGACCTGCTCGGGCCGCTGCGCGCGATCGCCGAGCCGGTGCTCGACACGTGGGAGACGACCACCACCGCCGCGGTGCTCGACGCGCACATGGAGCCGGACGAGCCCATCGCCATCGCCGGCGACCATCTGCTGCTGCGCGAGATCGGCGACGACGGCGCCGCCCGCCTGCTCGACCTGATCGCCGATCCGGCCGGCTCGCCGCTGGTCACCGCGGGGCTGCGGCAGCTCGGCGGCGCGTACGCCGCCCCGCCGGCGCCCGGCGGTGCGCTCGACCGGCTCGACGCCGCCTACGCCTATTCGGGCGCGGGCGTCGTGATGGACGCCGGCAGCCTCGCGGCCATCCGCGACCGCTGCGCCCGCGTACGTGAGGCGCTCGCGCCCTGGGACACCGGCAGGACCGCGCCCACCTTCGTGGAGGACAGCGAGCAGCCGCAGGGCCATCTCAGCGCCGAGCAGATCGGCGAGCTGGACCGGATCCGGCAGCGGGTCGACCCGGACGGGCTGTTCCGCGGAGATGTCACGCCGAACGCGTCCAGCTTGATATGAAAGCCATCACCACCACAAGGAGGTCTGCTAATGGGTAACCCGGACGTCGACGAATTCGTGAAGACCAGGGTCTCCCCGGAGTACAAGGACATCGTCGAGGGGCTGCGCGCGCTGATGGCCGAGGCCGCTCCCGACGCGCGCGAGGTGCTGACCTACGGGTCGCCCTCCTGGCGTGACAACAAGGTCCTGGCGATCATCAGCTTGAGCAAGACGCACGTCACGTTCGCCTTCGAGCGGGGCGCGAGCTTCGAGGACGCGCACGGGCTGCTGGCCGGATCGGGCAAGCAGACCCGGCACGTGAAGCTCAAGAAGCCGGCCGACCTGGAGACGCACGACGCGGCGCTGCGCGACTACATCGCCCAGGCCGTGAAGCTGGACAAGGGGTAGGACAGCGGCGTGCCGAGGGGCCGTCCGGTCGTCGACCGGACGGCCCCTCGGCGTCTCAGGTGGTGATCGCGTAGCGGTGGGCCACCTCGCGGGCCACCAGCGCCACGCGGTCGGGCTCCGACCTGTTGTCGAGGATCCTGGCCGCCTTCCAGCTCGTGAACGAGCCGGTGTTCGTCACCGGGTCCAGGCCGGCGTCCACGCTGACCCCGGCGCGCACCCCGGCCAGCTCGCGCAGCCGCGCCGACACGCCCTCGCCCACCTCGCGCGGGTCGCCGCTGATCTCCGGCAGCAGGTCCAGGCGCACCGTGACCTCGTCGCCCGGGTCGATGACGATCTGGTAGCCCAGGCAGCCCCGGACGCCGGTGAGCACGGCGCTCTCCAGCTCGGCGGGCTGCAGGGTGGCGCTGCCCAGGTGGATGCGGTCAGCCACCCGGCCGATGACCTCGACGACCGGCCCGGGCAGGGGCGCGCCGGGCGGCGCCGGGGTGATCCGGACGAGGTCGCCGGTGCGGTAGCGGATCAGCGGCTTGATGCCGTCGATCAGCATGGTCAGCACCAGCTCGCCCTCCCCCGTCTCGCCCAGCGCCTCACCGGTGTCCGGGTCGACGACCTCGGCCAGGTAGTTCGGCTTGGACAGGTGCAGGTCGCCGCTGACCGCGCCGGTGGCGATGCACAGGGCCTCCTGCGACCCGTACAGGGCGGGGTAGACGGCGGCGCCGGGCCACAGCGAGGTGACGTTCGCCCGGAAGGCGCCCGTGCACACCTCGCCGAGCACCAGGAACATCGACACCGGCAGCCGGTCGAGGTCGTAGCCGTAGTGCAGGGCGGCCTTGGCCAGGCTCAGGCACAGCGCCGGCGCGCACACCAGCACCTCGACGCCCAGCTCCTCGATGAGCCGCAGCGCCTTGCGGAAGCCGACGCGCGGCGACTCCGGCCAGATCTTGACGTGGCAGATGCCCAGCTCGGCGGTGACCGCGCCGAACACGTCGCCGAAGGCGTACAGCTCGGAGGGGCCCATCAGCCCGACGACGGGCCTGCGGTCGCCGAAGCGGGCCGCGAACAGCCGCCGCCACGCCTCCACGACGGCGGAGTTGCTCGTCATGACGTCCCTGGGCCCGCGCGGGCAGGGCGTGGACGCGCCGGTGGTGCCGGTCGTCTCGTAGTAGACGGCGGCCTCGGCGACGCTGCCGGACAGCACGTCGTACATCTCCCGGCGCAGGTCGTCCTTGGTGGTGAACGGCAGCAGCGGCAGCGTGTCCGGGGTCACCCGCGCCAGGTCGATCCCGGCCAGGTGGCGGCGGTAGAACGGCGAGCGCTCGGTGACGTGCCGCAGCACGCTCGCCAGCCGCCGCTCCTGCCAGGCGGCCCAGTCGTCCCGCGACATCGCGCCGGCGTAGAAGCGGGTGTGCAGCCGCCGGTACTCCTCGCGGAACGCGGCGTCGTCCGGCGGCGCGCTCACATGCGCTCCCGCGCGGCGTTCCAGGCCAGCCCCTCGCGCTCGTTGCGTTCCGGCGGGGGCAGGATGTCGTCGCGGCCGGTCAGCTCGCGGTAGTCGTCCAGCAGCTCGATCATGTCGATCATGCGCTCGACCTGGCGGCCGACGTTGATGAGGCCCTCCTCGTCGAAGGCCGCGTCGCCCTTGTGCAGGGCGTGCACCGTGGCCGGGAACCCGGCGCCGACGACGATCATGCGGTTGAGCAGGGCGTTGGCCATGAGCTGCGCCCACACCTCGCCGGCGCTGTAGCGGCGGGCCAGCGCGATGATGCCGGCGACCTTGTTGCTGAGCGGCCGGTCGAAGCGCAGATAGCCCACGCCGGCCCGCTCGATGAACGTCTGCATCAGGCTGGAGGTGCCGAACCCGTGCACGGGGGCGGCGTAGATGATGGCGTCGGCCTCGATCATCTTGTCGACGACGCCGGGCACGTCGTCGGTCTGCACGCACCGCACGACGCGGTCGTTGCAGTCGCCGCACGGGCCGCAGCGCATCATGTCGATGTCACGCAGGTGGATGGTCTCGAACTCGACGCCGCGCCGGAAGGCGATGCCCGCGGCGTACGCGAGCACGTCGGCGGTGTTGCCGTCGCGTTCCGACCCGTTGATCGCGACTATCTTCTTCGGCCTGCCGGCCATGGTTGCCTCCTCCGGGCTCAGACGGGCTGCTCACACGGGCTGCTCGGAGCTCCATTTGTGGGAGTAGAACCCGAAGTCGAGCGCCTGCCCGTCGAGGGCGGCGTGCAGCTCGGCCACGGCGGCGCGCGCCGCGGCCACGACGGAGGGGACTCCGCAGGTTTCCGCGAGCTCGTGCAGCGTCGCGTAGCAGTCGCGGAGCTGGCGCTCCTGCTTGTCGGAGAGCTCATCTGCGTTCGTCATGGAACCTCGCCGCCTTCAGTTCGAACCGGGGAAGGGTGCCCGGAGTCACGAACTCCACGTCCGGGCGGATGCCGACCTCCTGCTTCATCGTCGTGCTGACGCGGGCGCCGAGGTCGGCGACGTCCAGGCCGGGGATCTCGTCGGGCTCGATCCGCAGCACGATCGTGTCCAGGCCGCGGATCGTCCGCAGCACCACCTGGAACTCGTTCACCTCGGGGAAGCCGCGCAGGACGTCCTCGACCATGACCGGGGTGACCGACACGCCGCGGATCTTGCGCATGTCGTCGCGGCGGCCGAGGATGCCGCCGTCGAACCAGTCCCAGGTCCGGCCGCAGCCGCACTCGCTCCACGGCCGCTTGACCACGAGGTCGTCCGTCCAGTGCCGGAACAGCTGCATGCCCTCGCGGCCGAGCCCGGTCGTCACCCGGATGCCCTCTTCGCCGTAGCCGACCGGCTGCCGCGTGTCGGGGTGCAGCACCTCTTCGATGACGCCCGACTCGATGATGTGGCAGCCGCCGTTGAGCGAGGGGCACTCGAACATCGACACCGTGCCGAACTCGGTCGTCCCGGCCGCGTTGAAGACCCGCGCGCCGAACGCCTCGGAGATCGCCTGCGTGGTCGACTCGGGCCGCGGCTCGCCACCGGCCATGATGATCTTCACGTTGGCGTCGCGCGCCAGGTCGACGCCCATCTCCTTGGCCGTCTCGATCAGGCGCATGGCGTAGCTCGGCGTGCAGCCCAGCACCTCGACCTGCAGGTCCACCAGGATGCGCACGCGCGCCTTGGAGTCGAGCCCGCCCGCCGGGACGACCCGGCAGCCCATCCGCTCCAGCCCGTAGTGCATACCCCAGAAGCCGATGAACAGCCCGTACCCGAACGCGACCAGGCCCGTGTAGCCGGGCCGCACGCCCATGCCGTGCAGCACGGTGCACCACAGGTCGACCCCCCAGGTCCAGTCGCGCTGGGTGTCGAAGGTGCGCACGGGCGGGTCGCCGCTGGTGCCGCTGGTCTGGTGGTGCCGGATGGCGAAGGACGGGTCCAGCGACGGCCACGTCCCGTACGGCGGCGCCGTCTCCTCCGCCGCGATCAGGTCCTTCTTGTACAGCAGCGGCACCCGCGCGAAGTAGTCCTCCAGCGAGTCGAGCCGCTCGGGCAGCCGCTCGCGCCAGAAGGGCGAGTTCGCCCGGGCGTGGGCGAGCGCGAGCTGCAGCTTGCGCCACTGCCAGGCGGCCAGCTCCTGGCGTGGCATGGTCTCGGTCTTCCTGTTCCAGTAGCCGGCCGTGGCCGGTCCGGGTGGCGCGAGCAGTGCCATCAAGCCTCCCCCACGCGCGGGTGACGCGATATCAACCGAATCAACCGAAGGAATAGCGTTACGAATCATGCTTTACTGGCACATCTTGCTGGCCGGTCCGCCCGTGGCGCATCTCCGAGAATGCTGGGGCTGAACCAGCGGATTTCTCCGAGAATGCGGCGTTCATCTGTTCGGTTGTCCGGCGACCTTTTCTCTCAGCAAACTGTCGGTGAATGGCCCTCAGTTGAGGCGAGGACATCCACCATCACAAGGGAAACAGGGACCATGAGCGATCTCCAGCGGCAAGTTCAGGAGACGATCGACCAGCTAGTCGAATCCGGAGCCGAGACGGGTCTGCAGGTCGCCGTCTACCGTCACGGTGAACTGCTGGCCGACGCCGTCTCCGGCGTCGCCGACCAGGCGACCGGACGGCCACTCACCTCCGACACCCCCATCTACGCCACCTCCGCCGGCAAGGCGCTCACCTCCACGGTGGTGCACGTGCTCGTCGGTGAAGGCGTCTTCGGGTACGACACCCCGATCGCCGAGATCTGGCCCGAGTACGGGGCCAACGGCAAGGAGAAGGCGACGATCAGGCACGCGCTGACCCACACCGTCGGCACCCCCGGCGTCCCCGAGGACACCACCGGCGACGACCTGACCGACTGGGACAAGATCGTCAACGGCCTGGCCGCCGCCGAGCCGTGGTGGGAGCCCGGCTCCAAGACCGGCTACCACGCCCAGACGTTCGGCTACATCATCGGCGAGGTCGTCCGCCGCGCCACCGGCAAGCGCATCTCGGAGGTGCTGCGCGAGAAGGTGTCCGGCCCGCTCGGCGTCGCCGACGAGCTCTACCTGGCCGTGCCCGAGTCCGCCCTCGACCGCGTCGCCCCGCAGGTGCAGGTCGGCGACCCGGTCGACCTCGACATGCTCGCCCAGATGATGCCCACGTACTTCAAGGCCGTGCCCAAGGCCGTGCAGCTCTCGGCCGAGCTCGTCAACCGGCGCGACTACCTCGGCGCCGAGATCCCCGCCGGCGGCACCATGAGCGCGCGGGCGCTCGCCAAGCTGTACGCCGCCCTCCAGAGCGAGGTCGACGGCGTCCGCCTGCTCAGCCCGGGGCAGCTGGAGGAGATCTCCGCCGTCGCCGTCAACGACGTCGACCAGATCTTCGGCCACCCCACCCAGTACGCGCTCGGCTTCGGCCTCGGACGGCCCGTCGAGAACGGCCCCGACCCGTCGACCGTCCTCGGCTGGCCCGGCGCCGGCGGCAGCCACGCCGAGCTCCACCTGCCCAGCGGCACGGCGTTCGCGGTCACCAAGACCCGCTTCAGCCCGGGCGACTACTCGGCCGTGGCGGCGGTGGCGGACGTCATCACCAAGGCCACCGCCTGACCCCCGCACCGCCGGCGCCGCCACCGTAGCCGGCGCCGGACCCCTCGGCCCGGCCGGCCCGCCTCCCCCAACGGCACCCGGCCGGGCCTTCGCCATCCCTGGGCCCCGCCGTCTTCGTACGCCGCACGCCGCCGCAGAGGCCCACGTCGGCCCCCGACGCCCCTGAGAAGACCAGACCCGCCACAGGCCACCCCGAGAACCACCGACCACCCCTGGCCCCTGGGTGAAGCAGCCCCCAAGGAGCCCGGCCCCAGAGGGCACCCGCCCAGAGAGGGCACGCCCACCCGGAGGGGGCCCGTACGCCCGCAGAGGGCCGCCCCGCCGAAGAGGACCCGCCGTCTCGCGGAGAGGGCGCCCCGCCGGAGGGGGCCGTCCGGCGCAGGGGCCGCTCCGCCAGAGGGCCGGCCCGTTGAAGGGGCCCGCCGCCTCGCGAGGAGGTCACCCCACCGGAGGGTCCGTCCGGCGTTGCGGGTTCGCCCCAGCCGCGGGCGCGGTGGGTGAAGAGGCTGGTGGGAGGGCGGCCGTTCGGTGGAGGGGGCCGCTCTGGGCGGTGGGGGCGGCTGGGCGGTGGGGGCTTTCGTACGGACGGGCGGGCGGGGAACGGGCGGGGGTGAGGGGAGGGGGATGGCGCACGTCGCGAGATGCGCCGGGGGGTGGGCGGGGCTGACGATGACGTCGTGGGGCCGGAGGCGCGCAGTCCTCGCCCCTCCCCCAGACAGCTCTAGCGAACCAGGGGCACACATGCGTCCGTTCCGTATCGACATCCCGCAGGACGACCTCGACGATCTGAACCGGAGACTCGCCGCCACCCGGTGGCCGGACGAGCTGCCGGGCGTGGGCTGGGACCGGGGGGTGCCTCTGGACTACCTCAAGGAGCTGGCCGAGTACTGGCGCACGGGCTACGACTGGCGTGCGGCCGAGCGGCGGCTGAATTCCTTCCCGCAGTTCACGACGGAGATCGACGGCGCGAACGTGCACTTCGTCCACGTGCGCTCCCCCGAGCCGGACGCGACGCCGCTGATCATCACGCACGGCTGGCCGGGGTCGGTCGCGGAGTTCGTGGACGTGATCGGCCCGCTGACGGACCCGGCGGCGCACGGCGGCGATCCGGCGGACGCGTTCGACGTGGTCATCCCGTCGATCCCCGGGTACGGCTTCTCGGGCCCGACGCGGGAGACCGGGTGGGACGTGCCGCGGGTGGCGCGGGCGTGGGCGGAGCTGATGAGCCGGCTCGGCTACGACCGGTACGTGGCGCAGGGCGGCGACTGGGGCAAGGTGATCTCGCTGCAGCTCGGCCTGGCCGATCCGGCGCACGTGGCCGGGGTGCACATCAACATGCTGGTGACGTTCCCGCCGCAGGACCCGGCGGCGATGGCGGAGCTGAGCGCGGACGATCTGGCCAGGCTGGAGCACGGCGGCCGGTTCCAGCAGGACGGGATCGGCTGGCAGAAGATCCAGTCGACCCGCCCGCAGACGCTCGCGTACGGGCTGACGGACTCGCCGGTCGGGCAGCTCGCCTGGATCGTGGAGAAGTTCAAGGAGTGGACGGACTCCGACAAGTCGCCCGAGGACGCGGTGAGCCGTGACGACCTGCTGACGAACGTGTCGATCTACTGGCTGACGGCGACGGCGGGTTCGTCGGCGCAGTTCTACTACGAGTCCTCGTACGGGGACGCGGCGTTCGTGCGCACGTGGGGCGGGCCGTGGCCGCTGGAGATGCCGGTGGGCGTCGCGGTGTTCCCGGCGGACGCGACGCGGCCGATCCGGCGGTTCGCCGACCACCAGCTGCCGACGATCACGCGGTGGACGGAGTTCGAGCGTGGCGGCCACTTCGCGGCGCTGGAGCAGCCGGCCGAGCTGGTCGGCGACATCCGCGCCTTCGCGCGTTCGCTGCGATGAGGCGGGCGCGGGCGCGCCGGTCGCGACCGGCATCACACGAGACGGCCCAGCGCGCCGGGCGGCGCGCCGAGGGTTCCGCTGACGATCAGGAACGTGGGAGGTGACCGCGATGGCCGTGGGAGACCGCGCGGTGGTGCTGGGCGGCAGCATGGCGGGCCTGCTGGCGGCCCGGGTGCTGGCCGAGGCGTACACGGACGTGCTGGTGGTGGATCGTGACGCGCTGGTGGGCGTGAGCGCCGCCAGGCGCGGGGTGCCGCAGGGGCGGCACGTGCACGGGCTGCTGGCCCGGGGTCAGCAGATCCTGGAGGAGCTGTTCCCCGGGTTCACCGAGGGGGCGAAGGCGGCGGGTGTGCCGACGGGCGACCTGGGCGAGCTGCGCTGGTTCTTCAACGGCGTCCGGCTCGCGCCGGGCACGACGGGGCTGGTGTGCGTGTCGGCGGCCCGGCCGGTGCTGGAGAGCCACGTGCGGGCCCGGGTGGCGGAGCTGCCGAACGTGACGTTCGTGGAGCGGTGCGACATCGTCGGCCTGGTGGCGACGGCGGACCGGGCCCGGGTGACGGGCGTGCGGGTGCGTCCCCGGGACGGCGAGCGCGAGGAGCTCATCGAGGCGGATCTCGTCGTGGACGCGACGGGGCGCGGCTCGCGTACGCCGGTGTGGCTGGAGGAGTTCGGCTACGGGCGGCCCGAGGAGGAGAAGGTCAAGATCGACCTGACCTACACGACGCGGCACTACCGGCTGCCGGACGAGAGCATCCTGGACGGCGACCTGTCGATCAACCCGGTGTCGGGGCCGTCGCACCCGCGTGGCGCGTTCTTCTCGCGGATCGAGGGCGGCCGCTGCGTGCTGTCGCTGACGGGCGTGCTGGGCGACGCCGCGCCGGCGACGCACGAGGGCTTCATGGAGTTCGTCAGGTCGCTGCCCGTGCCGGACATCTACGAGGTGATCCGTGACGCCGAGCCGCTGGACGACCCGGTGTCGTTCAGGTATCCGGCGAGCGTCCGGCGGCACTACGAGCGGCTGGAGCGCTTCCCGGCCGGGCTGCTGGTGCTGGGTGACGCCGCGTGCAGCTTCAACCCGGTGTACGGGCAGGGCATGACGGTGGCGGCGCTGGAGGCGCTGACGCTCCGCACGCATCTGCGGCGGGGGGTGGAGCCGCGCCCGCTGGACTTCCTCAAGGACATCTCCGCGGTGATCGACGTGCCGTGGAACATCTCGGCCGGCGGTGACCTGAGCTTCGCCGAGGTGGCGGGGCCGAGGCCGGCGATGGTCCGGATGATGAACGCGTACATGGCGAAGCTGCAGGTGGCCGCGACCAGGGACGGCGCGGTGACCAGGACGTTCATGCGGGTGGCCGGGCTGGTCGACCCGCCGCAGGCGCTGATGAGCCCCGGCATGGTCTTCCGGGTGCTGCGGAACGGCACGCGCGGCCTGGATCCGGCGCCGTCGTGGACGCCGAGCCCGGCCCCGGGCGAGGCCGTCCGCCGCTGATCGGCACAACGGAGCGCGGCCTGTTCCCATAACTCAATATCCCGCAATTCAGGAGATGTGGTTCACCGATCGGCCGTGCTGATATCGACGCGTAGCAAATAAACGGATACGGCCGGAAAAGTGCCGATGAAAACACTCCTGATGGGAGCACGCGATGGTGGCAACAGCCCGCGCTAGCGGTGGCGGAACCGCTGAAGGCGAACGCCTTCCCAGATTGGAAGGAGTGCGCGGAGTCCTCGCTCTGGGAGTTCTCGTATTCCACGCAGCCTGGTTGTCCGGCGACTCCAGTTTCATGGACCAGCCGGGCAACGGGATCTGGGGCGTCCTGGCCGACGGGCTGGCCGTGTGCCTGCCCCCCTTCTTCGTCCTGTCCGGTCTGTTCCTGTACAGGCCGTTCGCCCGCGCGGCGATCGCCGGGACCTCGCGTCCGGCGATCCCGGCCTTCCTCGCCAGGCGGGCGCTGCGCATCCTGCCCGCCTACTGGCTGGTGCTGGCGGTCGCGCTGCTCGCGATCAACCTGAACGGCATCGCGACCGTGTGGGACGTGCTCCGGCCGTTCCTGGCGATCCACTTCTTCTGGCAGGAGGGTCAGCCGATGACCGGCCTCCTGCACACCTGGACGGTGCCGACGGAGCTGACGTTCTACCTGGCCATCCCGCTGCTGGCGTGGATCTCCGGCCGGCTGGCGCGGGGCCGCGAGGACCAGCGGGCGCGCCTGCGCTGGATGATGGTCACCCCGGTGGCCGTGCTGGTGCTGGGCCTGGCCTGGGTGACCTGGACGAACCTGCCGACCTTCACCGGCCCGTACGAGCTGTGGTTCTGGCCCTTCTACTACATGAGCGCCTTCGCCTGCGGCATGATGCTCGGCACCCTGTCCGCCTACCAGGACGTCTCGGGGAACACGCCCGGAATCTACCGGCTGGCCGCCCGCCGGCCGAACCTGTTCTGGCTGGCCGCGGCCGCCGTCTACCTGGCCTACGCGCCGCAGCCGTTCGGCACGCCGGGCGCGGGTGACGTGCCGGCGCTGGTGCAGGAGCTGGTGGGGCACTCGCTGGTGCTGGTCTTCGGCGTGCTGTTCATCGTGCCGCTGACCGTGCCGCACGCCAGGTCGCGCCTGATGGACGTGACGCTGGCCAACCCGGTCATCCGCTATCTCGGGCGGATCTCGTACGGGATCTACCTGTGGCACGTCGTGCTGCAGGAGGTCTACCTGCGCAACGGCAACATCTTCGGCACGGTCCCGGTCGACGCGACCCAGTTCCGCGGCACGGTGGGCTTCTGGGAGCTGACGCTGTTCGTGCTGGCGACGAGCGTCGCCCTCTCGACCGTCAGTTATTACGTCCTGGAACGCCCTGTCATGAGACTGTGGACGCGGTGGTTCGGCAAGAGCCGCCCCGCCGAGCCGGTCGCCCAGCCCGCGCCCGGCGTGCCGGTGGCCGCCGCCTCCGACAGCGCCCGTCCGTAGAGCCATCCACTTCCTGGGAGTCGCCCCATGCGCAAGGTCATCGCATCGGTCATCATGTCGCTCGACGGCGTCATCGAACGGCCCGAGGAATGGTCCATGGACTACTGGAGCGACGAGGCCGAGTCCCACGCCCTCGCCACGCTCAAGGCCGCCGACGCCCTGCTCATGGGGCGTGTGACGTACGAGGGCTTCGCCGAGGCCTGGCCCACCATGGAGGACGAGGGCGGCTACGCCGCCCGGATGAACAGCCTGCCCAAGTACGTCGTCTCCAGCACGCTGGAGAAGGCCGACTGGAACAACAGCACCGTGCTCGGCGGCGACGCCGTCGGCGAGGTGCGCAAGCTCAAGGAGCAGCCCGGCGGCGACATCCTCATCTACGGGTGGGGCCGGCTCACCGCCACGCTCGTCGAGCACGGCCTCCTCGACGAGGTGCAGATCTGGCTCCACCCGGTCCTCGTCGGCAGCGGCGGCGTCGGTGAGCTGCTCTACAACGACGGCACCACGGCGCCGCTGCGGCTGGCCGGGGCCACGCCGCTGGAGTCGGGCATCGTCATCCTCACCTACCGGACCGTCGAGAAGACCTCCGGCTGACCGGCGAAGAAAAGCCCGGTCCCGCGACGAAGCGGGGCCGGGTTTTTTCTTTTCCCGTCGGCAGGAAGCTGCCCGGCGGTGCAGTTTGCTGACGCCGGAAAAACTTATTCAGAGCCCTCGGAAGCGGGATATTGGAGGTGTCGAAGAAAATAACCACCCCGTGAAAGGGACGGAAAAATGCCGAACGCAGATCTGGCGCAGCTCAGCCCGAGGCCCGCCCGCGTGGTCGTGACCGGTGGTTCCGGATTCATCGGCAGCCATCTGGTGGAGCGGCTGATCGCCCGCGGTGACGAGGTGACCGTCTTCGACAGCGGGCCGCTGCCCGAGACGCAGCGGATGGCGCGGGCGCACGCCCGGCTGGTGCTCGGTGACGTGCGTGATCCCGGTGACCTGACCAGGGCCGTGGGCAAGGGCGTGGACGTGGTGTACCACCTGGCGGCGGTGGTCGGCGTGGACCAGTACCTGGCCCGCCCGCTGGACGTCATCGACATCAACTTCCAGGGCACCCGCAACGTCCTGGAGGCCGCCGCGCGGGCCGGGGCGCGGGTCGTGGTGGCGAGCACGAGCGAGGTGTTCGGCAAGAACCCGGCGGTGCCGTGGACGGAGGAGGCCGACCGGGTCCTCGGCTCCACCTCGGCCGACCGGTGGACGTACTCCTCCGCCAAGGCGCTGACCGAGCACCTGACGTTCGCCTTCGGCCGCCAGCACGGCCTGGAGACCACGGTGGTGCGCTACTTCAACGCCTACGGCCCGCGCCAGCGGCCCGCGTTCGTCCTCAGCCGCAGCGTGCACCGGGCGCTCAACGGCCGGCCGATCGTCATGTACGACCGGGGCGAGCAGACCCGCTGCTTCACGTACGTGGACGACGCCGTGGCGGGGACCCTGCTGGCGGCCTCGCACCCGGCGGCCGTCGGCGAGTCGTTCAACCTGGGGAGCATGGTGGAGACGAGCATCAGGGACGCCGGGGAGCTGGTGGCGAAGCTGACGGGCGCCGAGGCCGAGGAGATCGCGGTCGACACCCGGGCCGCGCTCGGGTCCGCCTACGAGGACGTGCCCCGGCGCATCCCCGACAGCTCCAAGGCGCGGCGGGTGCTGGGCTGGGAGTGCGCCACGTCGCTGGAGGAGGGGCTGCTGCGGACGATCGAGTGGGCCAGGGCGAACCCGTGGTGGCTCGCCCTGGACGACACCGGCGCCGGCGCCGTCCGGGCCCGGCCGCTGGCGGCCGCGGCGTGACCCGCCCCCGGAACGCGACGATCCGGCCCGGTGCTCCGGGCCGGATCGTCGGTCGTGCGGGCGCGCCAGCGGGCGCCGGCGGGCACAGTGCGGGCGGGCTAACGGGCCCCGGCGGGCACAGCGGTGGTCACCTCGGCGGGCACCTCGGCGGGCACGTCGGCGGTGAGGCGGACGGGCAGGGCCTGGTGGCCGTTCATGATGAACGTGGGCAGCGGCACCAGCTCCTCGCGCGGCACCGCGAGGCTCAGGTCGGGGAAGCGCTCGAACAGCGTCGAGAGCCCCGTCTGGGCGACCGCGCGGGCGATGCTGGCGCCCAGGCAGTAGTGCGGGCCGTAGCCGAAGGACAGGTGCTCCTTGTCCTGCCGGGTGATGTCGAAGCGGCCGGCCTCCTCCCCGTGCAGGGCGGGGTCGCGGCCCACGGCGCTGTAGTTGATGAGGATCGGGTCGCCCTGCGGGATCGTGACGCCGTCCAGGTGGATGTCGGTGACGGCGTAGCGCAGCGGCAGGTGGACGAGCGGCGAGTCGACGCGCAGGGTCTCGTCGATGACGTCGTCCCAGCTCGCCCGCCCGGTCCGGACGAGGTCGAGCTGGTCGGGGTGGGTGAGCAGCGCGGTGATGGCGTTGTCGAAGAAGTTGATCGTGGTCTCTGAGCCGGCGCCGAGGATCGCGAAGATCGTGTCGGTGAGCTCGACCTCCGACAGCCTCGACCCGTCCTCGTCGCGGGCGGCCACGAGGTCGCTGGTGATGTCCTCGCCGGGGTTGCGGCGCTTCTCGGCGATGAGCTCCTCCATCGCGCCGCGCCAGCCGAGCAGGATGCCCTGGGCCTGCTCGGGGCTCACGGTGGTGTCGACCATCATGTCGATGACCTTGGCGGTCTGCACGCGGGCCGCCTCCGACATGCCGATGAGGTCGGCCACCAGCATGGCGGGCAGCGGGTAGGCGAAGCTCTGCCGCAGGTCGACGACCTCGCCGGGCGGCACGGCCGCCAGGGCGTCCAGGAGCTGGTTGGTCAGCTCGGCCATGCGCGGGCGGATCGCCTCGGTGCGCCGGGGCGTGAACGCCTTGCCGACGAGCTTGCGCAGCCGCACGTGGTCCTTGCCGTACGCGGTGACCATGTTGTCCATGGCCACCCAGCTGATCATCTCCCAGTCGGGCGGGATCTCGCCGTTGCGGAAGGCGGGCCAGTGGTTGCGGGCGCTCTTGGTGACGTTCGGGTCGGTGAGCAGCCGCCTGATCGCGGCGTGGGTGTTGACGGACCAGGCGATGACCCCGCCGGGCAGCTCGACCTGGGTCGCGTGGCCGCGCGAGCGCAGTTGGTCCGTCTCGGCGTGGATGTTCTTGCCGGTGGTGTCGAGGACCGGGCAACGTCTGTTCACGGAACTCTCCTGGGTCGTGGTCGATCGTGTTACGCCGATGCCCACCGCTGGACAGGGGTGGGCATCGCGGGCACAGCGGGGGGGAAGGGTCACTCGGCGGCTGAGGCGGTGGGCACCGGGGCGCGCGCCGGCTCCCGCGGCGGTGGCGGCGGCGTCTTCTTCGACCGGCTCCAGTGCCGCATCGCGGGCCGCTCGACCAGCGTGTAGAGCAGCCAGGCGGCCACGACGTTGACCGCGATGAGGCCCAGGATCAGCAGCGTGCCGCCGACGGGCCCGTACTCGGCGTCGCCGAGCACCGCGCCGCGCAGCCAGTAGAGCACCACGGCCTGGGTCATGTAGAAGGCGAACGAGACGGTGCCGAGCCACACCATGACCCGGCTGCCCATGAAGGTGCGCCGGCCGCGCAGGTTGGCCGCGGCGTAGGTGCCGATGGCCAGCCCGAACGGGATCGCGGTGACGAGCGAGATGCTGTACGGCTCCGGCACCCACAGCGTGGCGGCGTAGGCGGCCACGAGCAGGGCGATGACCGGGGCGATCCCGATGCGGGGCCACCGGCCGCTGATCACGATCCTGGCCAGGACCATGCCGAGCACGAACTCGAACAGCCGCGCCGGCGGGAACATGTAGACGAACCAGAACTGCGTCAGCGCCAGCGCCTCACCCGGGTAGCGGGGCGAGTCGGGCAGCAGCGTGAGCGTGGCCACGCAGACCGCGGCCATGGCCAGGACCACGAGGCCGGCCGACAGCCACAGCCGGCTCTCCTTGATCTTGGCGATCGGGATGATCAGCAGCGGGAAGAGCAGGTAGAACAGCATCTCGGAGCTGAGCGACCAGGCCGGCATGTTCGCGCCGCCCCACAGGTTGGGGTCGGGCGAGAACGAGTTGACCAGGAACAGGTTCGGCAGGCCCCACAGGGGCGTGAACGACGCGGCGAACAGCAGCATCGCCAGGCCCCAGGTGACGGCGTGGTTGGGCAGGATCTTCACCGCCCGCCGCCGCCAGAAGGACGTGGCCCGGCCGCCCGGCTGCCAGGACCAGGTGATGACGAAGCCGCTCAGGATGAAGAAGAACGAGACGCCGATGTAGCCGCCGGGGTAGAAGAGCCAGACGAGCGTCTGGGTGATCCCGTCGTCGCTGTAGGGGGTCGCGGGATTCTGGTTTCCCGACGTCATGGGATAGACGACGTGGCTCATGAAAACGAGCAACGCCGCGATGATGCGTAGTCCGGTCAATGCGGGAAGGTCGGGGCGGCGCTCTCCGAGAGCGCCTGTATGACTGATTTCCGCCGCCACAGACACCGTGGGTTCCTTTCTCTCGGACCGCCCGGCTGGGGGAATTAACTAAATGGTGGGCGGCCACCCCGCACGGCGCATCTCCCCATGTGCTGAAAATGCTCAGACGATATGCACCTCGGGCACGTAGAGAACCCAGCGCCCGCCTCGCTCGGCGAACGCGCGCTCTTTCGCCATGATTTCCTCGGCGTGGTTCCAGGCGAACAGGATGGCGTGGTCGGCGTCGCTCTCGGCGAACACGGACGGCGCCACCACGGGGATGTGCGAGCCGGCCACCACGCGGCCCTGCTTGGAGGGCGTGGAGTCGCAGACGAAGGGGATGACGTCCGGGCCGAAGCCGCAGTAGTTGGTCACCGTGGTGATCTTGGCGGGGGCGCCGTAGCCGACGACCTTCTTGCCCTGGGCGCGCAGCGACCCGACGAGGGCGGTCAGCTCGTCGCGGATGCGCTCGGCGCGGCGGGCGAAGGCCTCCAGCGTGGCGTGCTCCCCCAGCCGCTGGGCGGCCTCGGCGGCCAGCAGCTCGGGCACCGCGGGGGCGACCGGGCGGGCGCCGGGCTGGCCCAGCGTGTAGCGCATCGAGCCGCCGTGCAGCGCCACCGGCTCGGCGTCGACGAGCTCCAGCCCGTACAGCTCGGCCGCGGCCTGGATGGCACGCACGGAGAAGACGAAGGAGTGCTCGTCGTAGAGGATGTCGAACGCGGTCTGCTCGACGACGCTGCCGAGGTAGGGCTCCTCGAAGACGAAGACGCCGTCCGGGCCGAGCAGCTTCTTGGCGCCCTTGAGCACCGAGGCCAGGTGGGAGATGTGGGCGATCACGTTCGCGCCGAACATCACGTCGGCCGGGCCGTGCTCGGCACGGATCGGCCCGGCGCTGTCCTCGTCGAAGAACTGCGACAGCACCCGCACGCCCCGCGCCCTGGACATCTCCGCCACCTGCGCCGACGGCTCGATGCCGAGGTGGCGCACGCCGGCCGCGGCGATGGTGGCGAGCATGACGCCGTCGTTGCTGCCGATCTCCGCGATGAACGGGTCGGGCCCGGTCAGCTCGTGCTCCAGGAAATGCCGCGCCAGGCCCTCGAAATGCCGGCTGTGCACCACCGAGTTGGAGGCGTGGTACGGGTATTCGTCGTGATATCTGACTTCCTGGGGAATGTCCGCCATCAGCTGGACCATGGTGCACGAGTCGCACATTCCCACGACCAGCTGGTAACGGAATTCACCGGCCACCCGGTCGGCCCGGGGAAAAGCGTTTCCGCGGGGCTGGAAACCGAGGTCGACAAACGCCTTGACCGGCCCGCTGCAAATTCGACAGGAAGCGTCCATGAATAGACGTTAACACCGGCCGGGCGCGAACCTTTATCGGCGATTGCCATGAGTCACCAGCCGGATCTTATGGTGTGCGCGACGTGCGCCCGGTCCTCGTCCGACAGCCACCAGCCGACCGGGATGTTGACCGCCCGGTCGTGCACCGCCTCCAGGCCGGGAAGCGGCTCGGCCGACGGCGTCACGCAGCCGTGCGCGTCGTTGCGCCGGCACACCACGCTCGCCGCGACCCCGGCGGCGGCGAGCTTGCCGATGAACGCGTCGCGGTCCTCCACCAGGACCGGGTAGAGCCAGAACGACGAGTCCAGGCCAGGCGTGCGCGCGGTCAGCTCCAGGCCGGGCACCCCGGCGAGCTCGGCGTCGTAGTAGGCGGCGTTGGCGCGGTGGCGGGCGATCCGCTCGTCGACCACGGTGAGGCTGCTGAGCCCGATGGCCGCGCCGATCTCGTTCAGGTAGAAGTTGTAGCCCCACTCGGGCACGTCGTAGTCGGCGTGCACGCGGTCGGCGTCGCGCTCGATGCCGAAGAAGCGCAGCCGCCGGGCGCGCCGCAGTGACTCCTCGTCGGGCAGCACGAGCAGGCCGCCGGTGCCGCAGCTCAGGTGCTTGGTGGCGTGGAAGCTGTAGACGCACAGGTTGCCGTGGCGGCCCAGCGGGCGGCCGTGCACGGTGGCGCCCCACGCCTGGGCGCAGTCCTCGACGACGACCGGCCGGCGCCCGTGGGCGGCCTCGGCGTCGTCCAGGATGCGGGCCAGGCGCTCGACGTCGACGGGGCAGCCGCCCCAGTGCACCACCATGACCGCCCGGGTGCGGGGGGTGATCTTCTTGGCGAGGTCCTCGAGGTCCACGTTGAGCGTGGCCGGGTCGACGTCCACCCAGGTGATGCGCCCGCCCCCGGCCAGGATGCTCCAGTTCGTCGCCTCGAACGTGAACGGCGTGCTCAGGACCTCGCCGTCGGCCCCGGCCAGGCGCAGCGCGAGCTGCAGGCCGGAGGTGGCGTTGTTCAGCGCCGCCACGTACGGGTTGCCGATCCGCTCGCCGAGCTGCCGCTCGAACTCCTCGACCAGCGGCCCGTGCCCGAGCATGCCGCTGTCGAGCACGGCGGTGACCCGGTCGGCGGCGCCGGCCGGGACCTCGACCTTGAACAGGGGGATCACCGCGAATCATCCGTCCCGTCGCACGCCGAGGAACAGGGAGCGGCCGGCGAGCAGCGGCCCGGTCTCCTCCAGGCACTCGGCGGTGAAGCCGGCCCGCTCGAAGGCCGCCGCGTACTCGGCGCGGGAGAACAGGTTCATCACCTGCGTGTGCTCGAAGTGGCGCACCCCGGCGCCGTCGGCCACCAGGTAGTGCGCCTCGACGCGGACGGTGTCGCCCACGCGGGACGATTTGGCCACCCTGGCGATGGTCCGGCCGTCCTCGCGGACCACGTCGTCGCCGATGTGCCCGTCGGCGAAGCCGTCCTTGAAGTACCAGGGCTCCACGATGAGCACCCCGCCGGGGGCCACATGCCGGCCCATGCTGGCCACGGCGGCGTCGAGCTCCTCGGTGCCCGCCATGTAGCCGACCGTGCTGTAGAGGCTGCACACGGCGTCGAAGACGCGGCCGAGCCGGAAGTCACGGATGTCGCCCGGGTGGACGGCGACGCCGGGCAGCTTGGCCTGCGCCCTGGCCCGCATCGCCGCCGACAGCTCCACCCCCTCGACCAGGGAGAAGCGGGTGCGCAGCGTCCTGAGGTGCTCGCCCGTCCCGCAGGCCACGTCGAGCAGGGAGTCGGCGTGCGGCGCGCGCTCGCGCACGAGGCTGGTCACGATGTCGGCCTCCCCCGCGTAGTCCTTGCCGCGCCGCAGGTAGAGCAGGTCGTAGATCTCGCTGATGTCGTCGCCGTAGACGTTGGCGTCCCGGGTGATCTGGTCAATGGTCACAGCCGCTCCCAACCGATGAGCCGTGCCGTACGGACGGGCACACTGGTCCGGATTCTCCCGGCTGCGCGGCCCGCTGTCTTATCCGGCCTTGCTCGCCTGCGAATAGCCCATCGTCAAACAGAACGCAAGGCGATCATTGACAAGATGCAGTCACCGTCACTGCAGCTTGCTGAATTGATTTCCTCTGGCACCCGCCGGGCCGATGCCGCAGAGTTGTACTCACGACGGCGAAACAAATCGCCCCGGAAAAAGGAGTAAAGAATGACGCGCAAGACTGGTCTGATTGCCAAGCTGGGTCTCGCCGCCACGGTCACGCTCGGCCTGGCCTTCGCCACCAGCCCGGCGGCCTCCGCCGCGGCCCCGTCGTTCTCCGTCTCGCCGGCCTCCGGCGTGTCGGACGGCGCGACTGCCACGGTGACCGTCACCGGGGCCCTGCCCAATGCCGTGTTCGGCATCGCCACCTGCGCCAACACGGCCTCGGGCGCCGCCTGCGACGGCGGCACGGCCACCTCGTTCACCACCGACGCGAGCGGTTCGGCCACCATCCCGCTGAAGCTCAACCGCCAGTTCGACGGCGTCGGCTACGACGGCACCCCGGTGGGCCCGGTGGACTGCGCGGCGGCCTCCTGCTTCGTCGGCGCCGGCAACAACGAGCAGGTGCTCGGGGAGGTGGCCATCTCCTTCAAGTGAGAAACCAGCGGTAATCCACCGGGAGAAAGGAATTCAGCCGCCCACACACCGGAATGACGCGGAAATCGAAAGCCCCTGGTTCGGGAAAATGCTTCCTGAACCGGGGGCTTCGCCGTGCCCGCGCAGAACAGCACGCCGGGAGATGCGCGGCCTAATCGTGGATGTGACGCTGGCGGCATGTCCGATTCGACCACGAAACCGTGAGGACGCGCATAGCGATGGGTGTCGACACCACTGTTTTCGAGCACCGCCTCGCCGAACCGCCGGAGCCCGGACTCACCCCCGAGGACGTGGTCGCCAGGGCGGAGGCCATGATTCCCGCGCTGGCCGAGCGCCAGGCCGAGACCGAGCGGCGCACGTTCTACGCCGAGGACGTCCACGAGGAGTTCTCCAGAGCGGGCTTCTACCGCATCCTGGTCCCCCGCCGGTTCGGCGGCTACGAGTTCGGGATCGACACCTTCGTCCGCGTGGCGATCAACCTGACCCGGGGCTGCCCCTCGACAGGCTGGATGTTCTGCCTGGGCGCCGCGCACGCGCTCCCGGCCGCGACGATCTTCGACGAGCGCACCCAGGAGGAGATCTTCGCCTCCGGGGAGTTCATCTGCCCCGCGACCGTCATGCCCGGCGGCACGGCCGAGCGCACGCCGGACGGCGACTGGCTGATCAACGGCACCTGGGGCTACTGCTCGGGGTCGCCGTACGCCACCCACTTCATGGGGCACGCCCTGATCGAGTCGGGCGAGCCGATCATGTTCATCGCCCCGCGCAGCGAGTGGACCCGGCTCGACGACTGGGGTCACGCGCTGGGCCTGAAGGGCAGCGGCTCGCACAGCATCCGCATCACCGGCGGCCGCGTCCCCGACCGCTACGTGCTCAAGCACCACATGAGCCAGATCGACGTCACCGGCGGCACCCCCGGCCGCGAGCTGCACGGCCCCGAGTACGGCGGCGGGCAGCTCAGCTTCATGGTCATGGAGGACGCGCTGCTGGCGGTCGGCATGGCCAAGGGCGCGCTGGACGCCTACGAGGACCTCATGCGGACCCGCACGACGCCGTTCCCGCCCATCGTGACCCGTACCGAGGACCCGGACTTCCAGCTCACGTACGGCAAGGCCGCGGGCCTGATCGCCACGGCCGAGGCCGCGACCACGGACGCGGTGCGGCAGTGGCGCGAGACGAGCGCCCGCGGCGCGGCGGCCGTCACCCACGAGCACGAGCTGCGGCTGGCGGCGATCTGCCAGGAGGCCGTGGCGCTGTGCTGGCGGGCGGTCGAGTCGCACCTGTTCCCCACGGCGGGTTCGAGCGCCGTGCGCGCCGGCGAGCGCGTCGAGCGGGTGTGGCGGGACATGTCGATGTTCGTCACGCACGCCGGCCTGTCCACCTACCTCGCCAAAATCGCCAAACGCGATCTGGCCAAGGCCCGGTTCGGGCTCGAATAGGGGAATTGCCATGACTGACTTGCAGGACGCGCCACACATCCCGGACACCGGGCCGGGCAGCCGGCCGAAGACCCGCCCGATGACCGGCGCCGAGTACGTCGAGAGCCTGCGCGACGACCGGGCGATCTACCTGTACGGCGACCGCGTCTCGGACGTGACCTCGCACCCGGCGTTCCACAACCCGATCCGGATGACCGCCAGGCTCTACGACGCGCTGCACGACCCGGAGCGGCGCGGCGACCTCGTCGTGCCGACCGACACGGGCGGCGACGGCTTCACCCACAGCTTCTTCACCACCCCGCGCAGCGCCGACGACCTGGTGGCCAACCAGCGCGCCATCGCCGCGTGGGCGCGGATGAGCTACGGCTGGATGGGCCGCAGCCCCGACTACAAGGCGGCCTTCCTCGGCACGCTGGGCGCCAACGCCGAGTTCTACGAGCCGTTCGCCGACAACGCGCGGCGCTGGTACCGGGAGTCGCAGGAGAAGGTCCTGTTCTGGAACCACGCGATCGTGCACCCGCCGGTGGACCGCAGCCGGCCGCCGGACGAGGTCGCCGACGTGTTCGTGCACGTGGAGAAGGAGACCGACGCCGGGCTCGTGGTGAGCGGGGCGAAGGTGGTGGCGACGGGGTCGGCGCTGACGCACTACAACTTCATCGCCCACTACGGCCTGCCGATCAAGGACAAGAAGTTCGCGCTGGTGGCGACCATCCCGATGAACGCGCCGGGGCTGAAGCTGATCTGCCGGCCGTCCTACACCGCCGCGGCGACCGTGATGGGCAGCCCGTTCGACTACCCCCTGTCGTCGCGGCTGGACGAGAACGACACGATCCTCGTCCTGGACAAGGTGCTCATCCCCTGGGAGAACGTCTTCATCTACGGCCACCTCGGCAAGGTGCAGCTGTTCACCGGCCGCTCCGGCTTCCCCGAGCGCTTCACCTTCCACGGCTGCACCCGCCTGGCGGTCAAGCTGGAGTTCATCGCGGGCCTGCTGGCCAAGGCCGTGGAGATCACCGGCACCAAGGACTTCCGGGGCGTGCAGAGCCGCATCGGCGAGGTGCTGGCCTGGCGCAACCTGTTCTGGGGCCTGTCGGACGCGGCCGCGCGCAACCCCGTCGAGTGGCGCAACGGCGCGGTCCTGCCCAACCCGGAGTACGGCCTGGCCTACCGCTGGTTCATGCAGACCGGCTACCCCCGGGTCAAGGAGATCATCCACCAGGACATCGCCAGCGGCCTGATCTACATCAACTCCAGCGCCGAGGACTTCAAGAACCCCGAGGTGCGGCCGTACCTGGACAAGTACCTGCGCGGCTCCGGCGGCATCGACTCGGTCGAGCGGATCAAGGTGATGAAGCTGCTCTGGGACGCCGTGGGCACCGAGTTCGGCGGCCGGCACGAGCTGTACGAGCGCAACTACGCCGGCAACCATGAGAACACCCGCGTGGAGCTGCTGGCCGCGCAGACCGCCAGCGGCCAGGTGGACGGCTACAAGGCGTTCGTCGACCAGTGCCTGAGCGAGTACGACCTGGACGGCTGGACGGCGCCCGACCTGTCCTCCTTCGAGCACCTGCGCCAGGCGAAGAACGGCCTGCGCCACTGAGCGCCGAGCCCGCGAGAAAGCGCCCCCGGGATCACCTCCCGGGGGCGCTTTCTCGTACGGGGTCTAACGGAGGGCGACGTCGGCCTGGACGACCGCGTCCAGGAACTCGCCCCGTGAGATCGCCGAGGCCACCAGCTCGATGTCGTCGGCCATGTACCGGTCCGCCTCCAGGACCGGCACGAGCGAGCGGACCCGCTCGTACGTGGCCCGCCCGGCCGGGCTGAGCCGGTCCGCGCGGCCCGACAGGTCCACGGCCTGGGCCGCGGCCAGGAACTCCACCGCGAGGATCCTGCTGTTGTTCTGCAGCACCCGGCGGGCGTTGCGGGCGGCGATCAGGCCCATGCTGACGACGTCCTGGTTGTCGCCGTTGGACGGCACGCTCTGGGTGCTGGCCGGGCCGATCGTCCGGTTCTCCGCGACCAGGGCGGTGGCGGGGTACTGGGCTCCCGCGAACCCGCTGTTGAGGCCGGGGTCGCCGGCGACGAGGAACTCGGGCAGGCCGTTGCTGAGGTGGCGGTTGAGCAGCCGGTTGGTGCGCCGCTCGGAGAAGACGCCGAGCTGGGTGAGCGCGATCGTCAGGTAGTCCATGACGAAGGCGACCGGCTGGCCGTGGAAGTTGGCGCCGTGGAAGACCTCCTTGCCCTCGAAGACGAGGGGGTTGTCGTTGGAGGAGTTGAGCTCGGTGCGCAGCGTGGCGGCGGCGTGGTAGACCGTGTCGCGGACGGCGCCGACGACCTGCGGGATGGCCCGCAGTGTGTACGCCTTCTGCAGGTAGACCTCGGTCCGGTGGACGCCGTGCTCGGGCGCGTCGCCGTCCTTGCGGCGGCGCGGCGGCTCCCGGTCGCGCAGGATCGACAGGCGCAGCGGGTCGACGCTGAGCGCCTGGCGCAGCTCGCTGTGCTCCACCGCCAGGCCGCTGCCGCTGAGCAGGGCGCGCATGTTGGCGGCGACGTCGATCTGCCCCTGGTGGGGGCGGGCGATGTCGTGCCCGTCGGCCACGAACGGGCTGGTCGAGCCCTGCAGCACCTCGCAGATCAGCGCGGTGACGATCTCGGCCTGCCGGACCTGGTCGAGCGCCCGGGTGACGAGCAGGCAGCCGAGCCCGGTCATCGCCGAGGTGCCGTTGATGAGCGCCAGGCCCTCCTTGAACCGCAGTTGCAGCGGCTCGATGCCGAGCTCGCGCAGCACCGGCCCGGTCTCGGTGCGGCGGCCGTCGCGCAGCACGTACCCCTCGCCGATGAGCGTCGAGGCGACGTGCGCCAGCGGCGCGAGGTCACCGCTGGCGCCCAGCGACCCGATCTCGGGGATGGCGGGCGTGATGCCGAGGTTGAGGTAGAGCGCCATGCGTTCGAGCAGTTCGGGCCGGACCGCCGAGTAGCCCTTGGACAGGGCGTTGAGCCGGGCCGTGAGAACCGCCCGAGCCTCGTCCTCGGCGAAGATCGGGCCGACGCCGGCGCAGTGGCTGCGGACGAGGTTGGTCTGGAGCTGGATCTCGTTGGAGGTGTCGACGAGCATGTAGATCATCTCGCCGTAGCCGGTCGTCACGCCGTACACGGGGATGCCACGTGCGATGACGTCCTCGAACAGCCGCCGGTTGGCCGCGACCTTGGCCAGGGCGGACGGGGCGACGCCGCAGGTGACCTGGTTCTCGGCGATCAGCCGTACTGTCGGGACATCCAGGTTCTCCCCATCGAAGTCGACTGACGTCGAGGTCTCCACCAGTGTCACATCACTCACCCGCCATAGATTGGTTGACAGCATCAGCGGAAAGCGCGTGCGCGCTGACCTGAGCGGCCAGGCCGTTCAGGGTGGGGTTGGCGAAGAACTCCCACAGGGGGATCTCCACGCCGAACCTGTCACGCACGCGATCGAGCAGGCGGGGCACCATGAGCGAGTGCCCGCCCACCGCGAAGAAGGGGTCCCCGTCGCCGTCCGGCTCGGCGCCCAGGACGTCTGACCAGATGGCGGCCAGTTCGAGCTCGGCCGGCGTCCGCGCGCTCCGGTTCGCGCCGCCCGCGGGCAGCGCCGGCAGCATCCGCCGGTCGATTTTGCCGCCGACGTTGCGGGGCAGCGCGCCGACCGTCCTGACCGACAGGGGCAGCGTGCTCTTGCCGAACCGGGCGCGCAGCGTGGCCCGCAGGTCGGCGGCCCGCACCTCCGCCTCGCCCGCCGCCGTGCGGTTCGGCACGACGTAGGCGACCAGGCGGGTGACCCAGCCGTCGGGGCCGCTCACCGGGACGACCGCGCACTCGGCGACCGCCTCGTTCCGGTTCAGCGCGTCCTCTACCTCGGCCAGCTCGACGCGGGTGCCGTGGAACTTGATCTGGGAGTCGCCGCGCCCGCGGAACTCCAGCAGGCCGTCCCACCGCAGGCGGCCGAGGTCGCCGGTGCGGTAGAAGCGGCCGAAGCCGGACCCGCACGCCTGCAGGTGGTAGACGGGCTCGAAGGGCCGCGTGTCCGCGCCCGCGCCCGCGTAGCCGAGCGCGACGTACGGGCTCCTGACCACCAGATGCCCGGTGACGCCGGGCGGGCAGGGCCGGTCCCAGTCGTCGAGCACGACGACCTGGCGGCCGGGGATGGACGTGCCGATCGGCGTCATGCCGGGCACCGGGCCGGTCACCTCGTACCAGGTCGCCAGGATCGTCTCGGTGGCGCCGTACAGGTTCGCCAGCCGGACGGCGGGCAGGGCCGCGCGCAGGTCGGCGGCCAGCTCGCCGGGCAGCGGCTCACCGGCGAGCAGCAGGCAGCCGAGCGAGAGCGAGCGGCCGGCGCCGTCGGCGGTGATCGCGTCGAGGAGCTTGCGCGCGAAGCTCGGCACGGTCTGCAGCAGCGTGATGCGCTCGTCGGCGAGCCAGGCGGCCAGCTTCTCCGGGTTCGCCCTGATCCGCTCGGGGACCGGGCAGAGCGTCGCGCCGCCGGTCAGCGCGGCGAACGTCTCGACGAGCGCGGCGTCGTAGCCGGGCGCGGCCCACTGGGCGACGCGGGCGCCCGGCCGCATCCGGAACTCGGTGGCCAGCCAGGTGGCGAACTGGGCGAGGCTGCCGTGCGACTGGATGATGCCCTTGGGCCTGCCGGTCGAGCCGGAGGTGTAGGCGACGTAGGCGGGCGCGGTGGTCATGGGGGTGACCAGGGCGGCCGGGCGGGCGGGGACGCCGAGTGCGGTGACGTCGACGACGGTTCCGCCGAGCTCGTCCTCGTACCAGCGGATCAGGTCGTCGGACCGGCCCTCGGTGAGCACGCAGGCGGGCCGCAGCTCGGCGAGCACGGCCTTGCCCCGCTCGCCCGCGTCGCCGGTGGCCAGGCAGGTGAGCCTGGCGCCGGCGCCGAGCGTGCCGAGCACGGCGGCGACCTGGGCGGGGCCCGGCGCCATCCGGACGACCACGGAGGCGTCCCCGAGAGGCCCGGCTGCGGATTCTGTGGCAGGCCCGGCGGCTTCGCCGGGGGGTGCGTCGGCGGGCAGCGCGCGCAGGGCGGTGATGACGGCCGAGGCGCGCGCGTCCAGCTCGCGGAAGGTCAGCGCGGCGTCCGGCCAGTCCACCGCGACCGCGTCCGGGGTGCGGGTGGCGCGGGCGCGCACGAGCTCGGGCACGGACGGCAGCAGCGGGTCGAGCACCCCCGTCCGGTCGGCCTCGCGCACCCGGGCGCGGGTGCGGGCGTAGTCCTCCAGCGGGATCTGGTCGGCCGGCAGGTCCGGGGCGCGCAGGGCGATGGCCAGGAACGTGCGGAGCTGGTCGAGAAGCTGCCCGGCTGACTCGTCCTCGTACAGGCTGTCGCGGTAGGTCAGCTCCCCGGTGAGGCCGGAGCCGACGTGCTCGACCGTGAGGCACAGGTCGGTCCTGGCCGAGCCCGCGCGCGGCCGCACCGGGCGCACCTCGGCGTCACCCAGGACGGGCAGCGGCTCGGCCTCGTCGCGGTAGTCGAACAGCACGTCGCACAGCGGCATCCGGCGCGGGTCCCGCTCCAGCCGCAGCGCCTGCACCAGCCGGTCGTAGGGGACGATCCGGCGCTGGTAGGCGTGCGCCACGGCCTTGGCCACCCGGCGCACCGCCTGCCGGAACGTGATCCCGCCGGACAGGTCGGCGCACAGCACCACGTGGTTGCGGAACGGGCCGACGAGCGCGCCGGTGCGCACCGCGGGCCGCAGGTTGACGGGGGCGCCGACGGCCACCCGGTCCTCGCCGCTGTGGCGGCGCAGCAGGCACAGGAACGCGGCCAGCAGCACCGCGGGGGCGCTGACCCGTTCCTCACGGGACAGCTCGGCGACGGCCTGCCCGAGCGCGGGCGCCCAGCTGAAGGGGACCGCCCCGCCGCCGAAGGACGGCCCGTCGGGACGGGGCCGGTCGGCGGGCGGCGCCGGGGAGGCGGGCGGCGGCGTCAGGTGCCCGGTCCACCAGCGCAGCAGCCCGTGGAACTCGGGCGTGTGCCCCTGGTCGCGCTGCCAGCGGGCGTAGGAGGCGTACTGGAGCCCCTCGGGCGGCGGCGGCACCCGCTGGTCGGCGTAGCCGTCGGAGAGCTCGTCGAGCAGCGTGGGAAGCGACCACTCGTCGGCGACGGCCTCGTGCAGCCGCAGCACGAGCAGGTGGCCGCCGTCGGCCGGCCGGGCCACGGTGAGCTGCGCGAGCGGGCCGTCCTCCAGGTCGAGCGGGGTGCGCGCGAGGTCGGCGCAGAGCTGCTCGGCCGTGGCGCCGGGGACGTCGAGCTCGGTGAAGGCGTGCGGGTGGCAGTCGCCGGCGATCTCCTGCACGGGCAGCCCGCCGTCGTCCACGAGCGTGGTGCGCAGGATCTCGTGCCGCAGCACGACCCCCCGCCAGGCGGCGCGGAGCGCGGGCACGTCGAGTTCGCCGGTCGTTCGGTAGGCGCGGAGCATCGTGTAGGCGGGTGAATCCGGGACCAGTTTCTGCAGGAACCATGCCTGGTCCTGCAGCCACGAGGTCGCCGCTCTCTTGACACCGGACTTCCTCACCACGACATCGTCAGCTCGGGCCGCCCCCTGGGGCATCTCTTGACGTGCTGCGTTGCTCCGGGCTGGCAGGAAACAGCGCCGGGAAGACAACTTGCTGCCACGCTCCCGCCTTGTTCCGGGTCATCCCCGATCGCAGTCTCTTACGTAAGAGAAAGACCCGGAAATTGACAGACCCGCACCTCGGCAATTGTGCGGGGAAAGGCGGCTGAGTTCATCATGCACATTCATTTGACGCGATTCTCCGCCGGGAGCTCCTGATGGTGGCGCTGGTCACCGGAGCCGCCGGCGGCATCGGGGCGGCGATCGCGCGGACGCTGGGAGAGGAGGGCATCGCGGTGGCCGCCCTGGACCGGGACGAGGCCGGGCTGAGGGAGCTGGCCGGGAAGCTGGAGGCCGACGGGCTGCGGGTGGCGGCGTTCCCCGTGGACGTCGCCTCCAGCGCCCAGGTGGAGTCGGTGGTCGAGGCGGCCGAGCGGCTGCTCGGGCCGGTCACCAAGCTGGTCAACGCCGCGGGGGTGCTGCGCACCGGCCGGGCGGTGACGATGTCGGACGCCGACTGGGCGGCCACGTTCGCGGTCAACGTCGACGGCGTCTTCCACGTCTCCAGGGCGGTCGTGTCCCGGATGGTGCCGCGGCGGGCCGGCGCGGTCGTCACCGTCGCCTCCAACGCGGCGCTGGTCGCCCGCGCCGACATGGCCGCCTACGCCGCCTCCAAGGCCGCGGCCACGGCGTTCACGAAGTCCCTGGGCCTGGAGGTGGCCGGGTACGGGATCCGCTGCAACGTGGTGACGCCGGGCTCGGTCGACACCCCGATGCTCTCGGCGCTGTGGAGCGACCACGACCGGGCGTTGCGCTCGTCGATCGAGGGCAAGCCGCGCGCCTACCGCACCGGCATCCCCCTCGGAAAGGTCGCCAGCCCGGCCGACATCGCGCACACGGTCGCATTCCTGCTCTCCGAAAAGGCGAGCCACATCACGCTTCAGCACCTGACGGTGGACGGGGGCGCCGCACTGGGCGCCTGAATTTCTTCATCGCACAACCAGATTGAGGCAACAATGATCGGGATTCCTGCTATTACGCCTTATCCGATGCCGGACTCCGGCGAACTACCGGCCAACACGGCGCGGTGGACCGTTTCCCCGGAGCGGGCCGTTCTCCTGTTGCACGACATGCAGCATTTCTTCTTGGATGCCTTTCCCGCGGGCGAGGCCCCGGTGACGGATCTCGTCAGGAACGCGGCCGCGCTGCGCGAGCGGTGCGCCGCCGCCGGCATCCCCGTCGCCTACACCACGCAGCCCGGCGGGATGTCCGACCGGCAGCGGGGACTGCTCAGGGACTTCTGGGGACCCGGCATGACCACCGGCGCGGAGCATCGCGGCGTCGTGGACCCGGTGGCGCCCGGGCCGGACGACTGGATCATCGTCAAACGGCGCTACAGCGCCTTCCACCAGTCGCCGCTGCTGTGGATGCTGCGTGACAGCGGGCGCGACCAGTTGATCATCTCGGGGGTGTACGCGCACATCGGCGTGCTGATGACGGCCGTGGACGCCTACTCCCACGACGTCCAGCCGTTCCTGGTGGCCGACGCCGTCGCCGACTTCACCGCCGAGGACCACCTCATGACGCTGCGGTACGTGGCCGGGCGGTGCGGCATGGTCGCCACGACCAAGGAGCTCCTGACCGATCTCGCGCGAGGAGGGCGGCCATGAGCGCCGAACGGCTCCTGGACGACGTCCTGTCCCCCGTGCCGCCTCCGTTCGCGCTGCTGCACCGGCCGGGCGCCGGCCGCGAGGGCATGCTGGACGTGCTGGTCGGCGAGGTGTCCACGGTCGCCACGCTGGCCGAGCTCCCACTGCCCGACGAGCCCGGCACCGAGGGCCCCGAGCTGCTGACGCTCATCCCGTACCGGCAGATCGCGGAGCGCGGCTTCGAGGCGCGCGACGACGGCGCGCCGCTCGTGGCGATGACCGTCACCGGCCACGGCAGCCTGCCGCTGCCCGCCGCGCTGGCGCGCATCCCCGACCGGCCGATCCGCACCCGCGAGCGCACGGTCGACACCTCCGACGAGGACTACGCGGCCGTGGTGCGGGCCGTCATCGACGACGAGATCGGCCGGGGCGAGGGCGCCAACTTCGTCATCAAGCGCTCGTTCCTGGCCGACATCACCGACTACACCCCGGCCGCCGCCCTCACGCTGTTCCGCCGGCTGGCCACCCGGGAGACGGGCACGTACTGGACGTTCGTCATCCACACCGGCGAGCGGACGTTCGTCGGCGCCTCGCCCGAGCGGCACATCAGCGTCGACGGCGGCGTCGCGGTGATGAACCCGATCAGCGGCACCTACCGCTATCCCCCGTCCGGGCCGACCGTCGGCGCGCTCATGGACTTCCTCGGCGACAAGAAGGAGGCCGACGAGCTCTACATGGTGGTCGACGAGGAGCTCAAGATGATGGCCCGGATCTGCGAGTCGGGCGGCCGGCTGTCGGGGCCGTACCTGCGGGAGATGGCCAGGCTCGCGCACACCGAGTACTACATCGAGGGCGAGACCACCCGCGACGTGCGGGAGATTCTGCGCGAGACCCTGTTCGCGCCGACCGTCACCGGCAGCCCGCTGGAGAGCGCCTGCCGGGTGATCGGCCGCTACGAGAAGGAGGGACGCGGCTACTACAGCGGCGTGGCCGCGCTGATCGGCAGCGACGGGGCGGGCCGGCGGACGCTCGACTCCTCGATCCTCATCCGCACCGCCGACATCGACGCCGCCGGGCGGGTCCGCATCGGCGTCGGCTCGACCCTCGTCAGGCACTCCGACCCGGAGTCGGAGGTGGCCGAGACCGCGGCGAAGGCGGCCGGGCTGCTCGACGCGCTGTGCGCCGAGCCGCCGGAACCGCTGGCCGAGCACCCCGACGTGCGCGGCGCGCTGGAGGGGCGCAACGACGGCATCTCCGGGTTCTGGCGGCAGGAGCAGGGCGAGCGGACGTTCTGGACGCCCGACCTGATCGGCCTGCGGGTGCTGGTGGTGGACGCCGAGGACACGTTCACCTCGATGATCGGCCACCAGCTCCGCTCGCTGGGCCTCCAGGTGAGCGTGCGCCGCTTCGACGAGCCGTACACGCTGGACGGCCACGACCTGGTGGTGCTCGGGCCCGGGCCGGGCGACCCGGCCGACCTGGCCCACCCCAAGATCGCGCACCTGCGTGACGCGGTCGGGCGGCTGCTCGGCTCCGGCGCCCCGTTCCTGGCCGTGTGCCTGAGCCACCAGGTGCTCAGCGGCGCGCTCGGCCTGCCGCTGCGCCGCAGGAAGGTGCCCAACCAGGGCGTGCAGCGGGTGATCGACCTGTTCGGCCGCCGGGCCAGGGTCGGCTTCTACAACACCTTCGCCGCGCACGCCCCGGCCGACGAGATCGAGCCCGCCGGGCTGACGGGGACCGTCGCGGTCAGCCGCGACCCGGAGACGGGCGAGGTGCACGCGCTGCGCGGGCCCCGGTTCGCCTCCATGCAGTTCCACGCCGAGTCGGTGCTCACCGCCGACGGGGTCGGCATCCTGCGCGACGCCCTGCTGTCGGTGCTCGACCGGACGCCGGTGCGGCGATGAGCGGGCGGACGAGGACGGCGACCGTGCTCGTCGCCGGGGGCGGCATCGGCGGGCTCGCCGCCGCGCTCGGCCTGGCCGGCCAGGGCCACCGGGCGGTGGTCCTGGAGCGCCGCGACGAGTTCAGCGAGCTCGGCGCCGGCATCCAGATCGGCCCCAACGGCTTCACCGCGCTGGACCGGCTCGGGGTCGGGCAGGCGGTGCGCAAGCTGGCCGTCTACATCGACGAGCTGCGCTTCATGGACGGCACCACCGGTGAGCGGGTGGCCAGCATGCCGCTCACCGGCCGCTACCGGGCCCGCTTCGGCAACCCGTACGCGGTCGTGCAGCGGGTGGACCTGTACGGGCCGCTGCTGGCCGCCTGCCGCGAGCACCCGCTGGTCGAGCTGCGCGGCGGCAGCCACGTCACCGGCTACGAGCAGGACGCGGGCGGCGTGCGGGCACTGCTCGGCGACGGGCGGCGGGTGCCGGGCGACGCGCTCGTCGGGGCCGACGGGCTGCACTCGATGATCCGGGCGCGGCTGGTCGGTGACGGCGGGCCGCGCGTGTCGGGGCACACGATCTTCCGCTCGGTCATCCCGATGGACCGGGTGCCCGCCGACCTGCGCTGGAACACCGTCACGCTGTGGGCGGGGCCGCGCTGGCACTTCGTGCACTACCCGATCGGCGGCGGCGAGTTCCTCAACCTGGCCGCCACCCGCGACGACGGCGCCGCCGCCGTGGTGACGGGCCGGCCGGCCGTGCGCGAGCGGGTGCTGGGCGCCTTCCCCGAGCTGGGCGAGACCGCCAGGCGGCTGCTGGAGCTCGGCGCGCAGTGGCGCGAGTGGGTGCTGTGCGACCGCGACCCGGTGCCCGACTGGGCCGACGGCCGGGTGGTGCTGCTCGGCGACGCCGCCCATCCGATGCTCCAGTACGCCGCCCAGGGCGCGTGCATGGCGCTGGAGGACGCGGTGACGCTGGGCGAGCTGGCCGACTGCGGCCCCGCCGAGTTCCCGCAGCGGTTCGAGAAGTACAACGCGGCCCGCCGGGACCGCACGGCCAGGACCCAGCTCGTCTCGCGCGAGATGGGCGCCCGCCTCTACCACCCGGCCGGCGCCGACGCGCTCGCCAGGAACCGGATGCTGTCCGCCCTCTCCGAGGACGAGCTGCACGACAAGGTCGCGTGGCTGCACGGCGCCCGCGACTTCACCGAGACCATCGAAAGGACGAACTGACCATGTGCGGCATCGCAGGATGGGTGAGCTACGACCGCGATCTGACCGGCGAACGGGACACGATCACGGCGATGACGGCGACGCTGGAGTACCGGGGCCCCGACGCGGGCGGCGTGTGGACCTGCGCCCGCGCGGCGCTCGGCCACCGGAGGCTGGCGATCATCGACCTGGAGGGCGGCAGGCAGCCGATGGCGGCCGGCGACGACGGCCTGCCGGTCATGACCTACAACGGGGAGGTCTACAACTACCGCGAGCTGCGCGAGGAGCTGCGCGGGCTGGGCCACGAGTTCCGCACCGCCAGCGACTCCGAGGTGGTGCTGCGCGCCTACCTGGAGTGGGGCGAGGACTTCGCCGGCCGGCTCGACGGCATCTTCGCGCTGGCCATCTGGGACCCGCGCACCGAGGAGCTGCTGCTGGTGCGCGACCGGATGGGCGTCAAGCCGCTCTACTACTACCCGACGCCCGACGGGGTGCTGTTCGGCTCGGAGCCGAAGACGATCCTGGCGCACGACGAGGCCGAGGCGGTCATCGACGCCGACGGGCTGCGGGAGATCTTCACGATCGTCAAGACGCCCGGCCACGGCGTCTTCCGCGGCATGCACGAGGTGCGCCCGGCCACCGTGCTGCGCCTGTCGCGCGCGGGCCGCAGCGAGCACCGCTACTGGCGGCTGCGGGCCCGCCCGCACACCGACGACCTGGACACCACGATCGCCACCGTGCGGCGGCTGCTGTCGGAGATCGTGGACCGCCAGCTCGTCGCCGACGTGCCCGTGGGCACGCTGCTGTCCGGCGGCCTCGACTCCAGCGCGATCACCGCGCTGGCCGCCGCCGCGATCGCCCGCAAGGGCGCCGGCGAGCCGCTCAAGGCGTTCTCGGTGGACTTCAAGGGCCACGAGTCGCGCTTCCAGGCGAACGTGCAGTGGGAGGACCCGGACACGCCGTTCGCGGTCGAGGTGGCCGAGCACGTCGGCGCCGAGCACATCATCGTCGAGCTGGACAACGCCGAGATCCTCGACCCGGAGGTCAGGCGGTCGGTGCTGCGCGCCCAGGACCTGCCGGTGTCGACCGGCGACATGGAGTACTCGCTGCTCGTGCTGTGCCGCGCGCTGAAGCGGGAGATGACGGTCGCGCTGTCGGGCGAGGCGGCCGACGAGCTGTTCGGCGGCTACACCTGGTTCCACGACGAGGACGCGGTCCAGTCCGACACCTTCCCCTGGCACTCGCCGTTCAGGAAGGCCGGCGGCATCGGCGCGCTGCGCGACATCGGCCTGTGGGACCGGCTCGGCCTGGAGGAGTACGTCAAGCGGCGCTACGCCGAGGCGCTGGAGGAGGTGCCGAGGCTGCCCGGCGAGAGCGGGCTGGAGGCGCGCATGCGCGAGCTGACCTACCTCAACCTCACCCGGTGGGAGAACTTCCTGCTCGACCGCAAGGACCGCATCAGCATGGCCGCCAGCCTGGAGGTGCGGGTCCCGTTCACCGACCACACGCTGGTCGAGTACGTGTACAACACGCCGTGGGCGATGAAGAACTTCGACGGCCGGGAGAAGAGCCTGCTGCGGGCCGCCATGCGCGGCGTGCTGCCCGACTCGGTGCTCGACAGGAAGAAGAACCCGTACCCGTCCACCCAGGACACCGGCTACGAGGAGGCGCTGCGCGAGAAGCTGGCCGGCATCCTGGCCGACGGCGGTCCGGCGCTGCTGCTGGCCTCGGAGGCGGAGATCCGCACCCTGCTGGACGCGCCGCCCGGCGCCTACAGCATGGGCGGCCCGTGGAGCGCCCGCGCCGTCATCGAGCGGCTGATCGAGTTCAACACCTGGGTCACCCTGTACGACGTCCGCGTCGAGCTGTGAGCCGGGCCGCGACGCACGCGAGAGCCGCCCGGGCCGGTCACCGGCCCGGGCGGCTCGCTGCCGCCCGGGGCTCAGGCGGGCGGGATGTTGTAGTTCAACCGGAAGACGTTGTCCGGGTCGTAGGCCCGCTTCACCTCGCGCAGCCTGCGGTGGTCGGCCGGGTCGTAGGCCGCCACGGCGTTGCCCGGGTCGTGCAGGAAGTTGAGGAACGCGCGCCCGCCCGTGTGGGGGCGCATCACCGCCTCCACCTCCGGCAGCCTGGCGTCGAGGATGGCGCTGAGCCGCGTCGAGCGGTGCCCGATCGGGCCGGCGTGCGGGCCGGGGCGGCCCAGCGCGCCGCCCCAGTGGCGGATCTCCACGCCGGAGACCGGCGAGCCCGGCCGGGTCGCCGCCGACACCAGGACCTCGATCACCTCGTCGGGCAGCGAGTCGAGCAGGTTGACGTGCGCGGGGCCGGTGCCGCCCATGTCCATCTCACCGAACGCGCCGGTGCGGAACGTCTCCAGCAGCGGCGGCCCCGCCGCCTCGAACAGCGGCGCGAGCAGCCGCCCGGCCTCCTCGCCCGGCCCGTCGTACATGACCTGGACGACCGCGCCCGGCCTGCCCCGCAGCGCGGCGGGCACCCGCCGGTCGTGCGGCAGCCGGGTGAGCAGGATCGCGGTGCTGAGCGCGTCGGGCGCGCCGTCGATCCAGTCGCGGTAGCGGGCGAGCAGGTCGGCGGCCCGGTCGCCGGGGAAGAACGCCGCCCCGGCGAACACCCGCGCGACCGGGTGGAGCCGGAACTCCAGCGAGGTGACCACGCCGAAGTTGCCGCCGCCGCCGCGCATCGCCCAGAACAGGTCGGGGTGGCTGTCGGCGCTCGCCGTGAGCAGCCGGCCGTCCGCGGTGACCACCTCGGCGCGCAGCACGCTGTCGGCGGCGAACCCGTACCGGCGCGACAGCCAGCCGAGGCCGCCGCCCAGCGTGTAGCCGGCCACGCCGACCGTCTGGTGTGAGCCGGCCAGCGGCGCCAGGCCGAGCGGCGCGGCGGCGGCGATCACCTGCTCCCACACGGCGCCGGCGCCGACGCGGGCCACCTGGCGCACCGGGTCGACCAGGACGCCGGCCAGCTGCGTGGTCTTGACGAGGATGCCGCCGTCGGAGGCGGCGTGGGTGCCGTGCCCGGTGCCCTGGACGGCGAAGGGCAGGTCGTGCTCGCGCGCGGTGGTGAGCGCGGTGCGGACGTCGGCCGGGCCGCTCGCCATCACGACGGCGACGGGCCTGGGGTCGATGTCGGAGTAGGGCGCCTGCCGCTCGCGTTCGTAGGCGGCCTCGAACGGGACCAGGACGGCCCCCTCGACGTCGCGGCGCAGCCGCCGCACCGCCTCCCGCTCGTTCTCTGCCGAGACGCCTGGCGGGGACAGGCGCTGATGCGCGTATTGCTGGCTCATGTCAGCCTTCCCTCCTGTCGGGGTGTGGTCATGCGGCGGCCCCGCCCCCGGATCCGGGGACGGGGACCGCGACGGGCCTGGGGTGTCAGGCGGCCCTGGGATGTCAGGGGGCACAGTCGCCGAGCCCGGGACCGGGGGTCGTGCCCGCCGGGCCGAAGAACAGGAGCGCACACCCGGCCAGGAACTCCGGGTTCTCCTCGGGGACGAAGTGCCCGGAGTCGGGCGCGACCACGGTGCGCACGTCGTCGGCCACCTGGGCGAACGAGGCGGCGACGCCGGGGCCGAACGAGTGCTGGCCGCCCACGGCCGCGACCGGCATGGCGAGCCTCCGGCCGGCGTTGGCCCGGTTGTCGGCGGCGTCGGCGGCGAAGGCGCGGTAGTACTCGTACCCCGCCGTGCGCCTGGCGTCGGAGGCATACGCGCGATAGTAGGTTTCGCGACTGACAGCGTCCTTGCGGTGGCTGAAGTCGAAGATCATGCCGAGGTAGGTGGGCACGTCCTCGTCGTCCATGATCCGCTCGGGGATCGGGGCCGGGGCGGAGTTGAACTTGAAGTGGAAGCTCACCCCGTACAGGTCCTCCAGCCCGAAGCCGGGCAGCGGGCTCTCGATCATCACGAGCCGGCTCACCTCGGCCGGGAAGTCCCGCGCGTACGGGTAGGCGACCAGAACGCCCAGGTCGTGGCCGATGATGCCGACCTTGGTGAAGCCGAGCGCGCGCACGGCCTCGCGGACCCGGTGCGCGGTGGTGACCTTGTCGTAGCCGCCGCCGGGGATGGACGAGGTGCCCAGGCCGGGCAGGTCCATGGCGATGACGGTGTGCTCGCGGGCCAGCTCGGGCATGACGTCGCGCCACATCTGCCACGTCTGCGGCCAGCCGTGCAGGAGCAGCAGCGCCGGCCCCGACCCGCCCTTGACGTAGTGGACGGAGCCGCCCTCGACGGCGACCCGGCCGTGGGTGAAGCCGGGCAGGCTCCCGGCCTGCTCGTCCTCGCCTGACGACGCGGTGGCGGTCGTGGCGATCAGCACCACGGCCAGGGCTGCGGACGCGACGACGCGCACCAGCCTCCTGCCCCACGTTCCTGCTGGCGTCATGTCGTGCTTTCCTTCCGACGGCGCGGGAGGACGGGCGGACGGAAGAAGGAGCCGCCACCCTCCCGCAAGCGTGGCGGCCCCGGCGACCAGTGGGTGGTCAGCGTGCTTTCACCGCCTCATACTCACGGTGTACGGCGGCGCCCGCATCTCCTGGATTGCGGTACATCGCGAAGTCCGCACGACCGGAGATGCACCCTTCAGAGCGCCGAACGAAGCTCGGTACCGCGACGCGACCCACCACTCCGAGAAGCGAGGTCCCGCTCATGGTCACGAACGCCCCAGCGCCAGGGCTGCTCACCAGCCTGAACACCCGGCATCACCGTGCCGCGCTGGCCGTCTACCTGCTCATCGTCCTGGCCCACTGGGCCGAGCACGTCGTCCAGGCCATCCAGATCTACGTGCTGGGCTGGCCGCTGCCCGAGGCGCGCGGCGTGCTCGGCGTGCCCTTCCCGTGGCTCGTCACCTCCGAGTGGATGCACTACGGGTACGCGCTGCTCATGCTCGTCGGGCTGATCATGCTGCGGCGGGGCTTCACCGGCCGCTCCCGCGTGTGGTGGAACGTCTCGCTCGGCATCCAGGTCTGGCACCACCTGGAGCACCTGATCCTGCTCCTGCAGGCGATCTCCGGCAGCAACCTGGCCGGCCGGCCGGTGCCGACGAGCCTCATCCAGCTGCTCGTGCCGCGCGTGGAGCTGCACCTGTTCTACAACGCGCTGGTGTTCGCGCCGATGGTCGTCGCGATGCTCCTGCACCGCCGCCCCCGGCCGGCCGAGCGTTCCGCCATGCGGTGCGGCTGCGCCGTGGCCCCCGCGTGACGATGGCCCGGCGCGAACGCTCCCGCATGTTCACCGTCGTCCTGACCCTGGTGGCGGTGTTCCTCCTCTACCTGGCCGTGCCGAACGCCGGCACGGCCGTCCGCGCGGCCAGGGCCGACGGCGTCGCCGGCACGTTCACCCCGCGCGAGCTTATCTGCATCGTGCATCCGGGGCACGAGTCGTGCGTGTGGACGGGCGAGTTCCGCTCCGGCGACGGCTCCTCGGACCGGGCCGGCGTCGAGCTGTACGGCAGCGACCGCTACTCCAACCGGGCCGGGTCCCCGGTGCGGGCGGTGGACATCGGCCTGCCCGGCCGCGTCTACGGCCCCGGCGGCTCGAACGAGTGGGTGTTCACCGCGCTCATGATCGTGAGCGGGCTGGGCATCCTGCTCTGGCTGTACGGGGGGCCGCTCCGCCGGGCGTTCCGGCGCGAGCCCGCCCGCGTCTCCTAGGGCGGTCACGAGTCGCGGGCGGCGATGCGGGCCAGCAGCGCCGCCAGCGGGCCCGGCGCGGAGACCATCGGCCAGTGGCCGGTCTCCAGCGTGTGGAAGTCCCAGGACGGCACCGACCGCATGGCCGTCACGTCCGCCGAGAGCCGCCCGGCGAAATGGTCCAGGCTGCAGACGACGTAGCTGGCCCGCTGCCGCTCCAGCGGCCGGGTCAGCGTGGCCGGCTCGGCGATCGTCCGGCCGGGGTGCCCGACGAGGCGCCCGGCCAGCCAGCGCGCCTGCGTCGTGGTCAGCCCCTGCCCCTCCCCCACGATCGTCGCGTCCGGGGCGGGCCAGCGGCCCTCGTTGTCGGCGATGAGCCGCAACTCCTGGGTCCGCTGGCGCTCCGGGAACGCGTGCAGCATCGACCTGCCGTCATGCGGCAGGAACGCCTCCACGAACACGGTGTGCGCGACCCGCTCGCGCGCCCGGTCGGCCACCTGCCCGGCCACCAGGCCGGAGTAGCTGTGGCCGACGAGCACCACGTCGCGCAGGTCGTCCGACTCCAGCAGCGCCAGCACGTCGCGTACGTGCGTCTCCAGGCCGACGTCGGACACGTCGTCCTCGCCGCCGGCCAGGCCGCGCAGGGTGACCGCGCGGGCCTCGTGCCCGCGCGCCCGCAGCCGCCTGGCGACCGGCTCCCACGCCCAGGCCCCCATCCAGGGGCCCGGGATCAGGACGAACCCTCGCTTCACCGGAGGTCACCTCCTTCTTCCTCATCTGACAGAAGCCCGGCCACGGTGTCCACCGCTCAGGCGGCGACCAGCACGCGCTCACGGGCGGGCGGCGGGGCGGCCACCGGCTGACCGGCCACCAGGGACTGCACGACGTGCACGCGCTGATCGCCGGCGATCAGCGCCACCACCGCCACGTACCCGTCACCCGGGTCCAGGTCGACGAACCTGATGTCACGCGGCGGGATCTCCAGCGGCCAGCTCAGCAGCTCGGGCGGCTCCTCGGGGCCGGTGACCTCAAGCTTGCCCGGGGAGACGCGCAGGCCGTGCCCGGTGGCCTTGAGCGCCGCCTCCTTGCGCGTCCACACCCTGGCGAACGCCTCATAACGCTCATCCGGCGGCAGCGCGTCCAGGGCCTTCAACTCGTGCGGGGTCAGGGCGCACCGGGCCAGGTCGTCCACGGGCTCCGAAGGCACCGCCTCGACGTCCACGCCCAGCGCTCCCACGCCCGTCAGCGCCACCGCCACCCGGTCGCCCGAGTGGGAGACCGACACGTGCAGCCGGCGGCCCGACATCCTGATGTACGGCTTGCCGTGGTGCCTGGCGCAGTCCGCGCAGCTCCGGTCGACCACCACGTCCTCCGGGCGCACCCCGAGCTGGGTGGCCGCCGCGTTGCGCAGCAGCCAGGCCCCGGTCAGGAAACGGCGGCGGTCGGGGTCGCGGCGGAACCTGGCGGCCCGCTCCAGCTCGGGTTCGCTGAGCACCGCGGACAGCGTCTCCACGCTCCGGTGTCCGGGAGTGGCCCACCAGACACGGCATTCTCCGGGGGCCAGCAGGGAAGCGATCATCGGTATCCTCCTTCGGCGTCCTCTTCGGGGTTCCTCGTGAGCAGCGTCCGGCAGGTCACCAGCTCCCAGTGGTCGATCTCGGGATTGGTGAGGACCTCGGCGACCACGTCCCGCACCTGGGCGCTCGTCGTGGGCTCGTCGGGACGCACGCGGATGACGATGTCCCCGGTGGCCTGCGTGAGGTCCTTGTGCCAGCGGCTCGGCAGCAGCGCCATGATCCGGATCCCGTCGACCGGCGAGCCGGGGACGGGAAGCCCGTCGACCTTGCGCATCGTCAGCTGGATCAGCATGATTCCTGGGTCTCCGTCCTCCTCCTGGCGATGGTCCTTCGTTCTCGCACTTCCCACTGTGGGACAGGCGCGACAACCGGGCCAGGGCTCGCGGAGTCAGGAAGCTGCAGGTGGGCAGCCGCATGCTGTCAACGGGGCCCCGGACACGCGAAAGCCCCGCAGGCGGCGGCCTGCGGGGCTCCCCTCGCCTCTCCAGGGGGCATCTACAGGGGCACGTTCCCGTGCTTGCGCGGCGTCGGATGCTTGCGCTTGTCGCGCAGCATGGCCAGCCCGCGCGCCACGGCCGCCCGCGTGTCCACGGGGTCGATCACGTCGTCGACCAGCCCGCGCTCGGCCGCGTACGTGGGATGCACGAGCTCGCTCCTGTAGCGGGCCACCAGGTCCGCGCGCAGCATGCCCGGATCGCTCGCGCCGGCCAGCTCCTTGCGGTAGATGACGTTCACCGCGCCCTCCGCGCCCATCACCGCGATCTCGTTGGTGGGCCACGCCAGTGACAGGTCCGTGCCGATGGAGCGGGAGTCCATCACGATGTACGCGCCGCCGTACGCCTTCCTGATGATGACCTGGACGCGCGGCACCGTCGCCTCGCAGTAGGCGTACAGGAGCTTGGCGCCGTGCCGGATGGCGCCGGCGTGCTCCTGGTCGGTGCCCGGCAGGAAGCCGGGCACGTCCACGAGCGTCACCAGCGGGATGCCGAAGGCGTCGCACAGCCGGACGAAGCGCGCCGCCTTCTGCGAGGCGTTCACGTCCAGCACGCCCGCGAGCACCATCGGCTGGTTGCCGACGACGCCCACCACCTCGCCGTCGATCCTGGCGAACGCGCAGATCACGTTCGGCGCCCAGGCGCGGTGCACCTCCAGGAAGTCGCCGTCGTCCACCAGCTCCGCCAGCACCCGCCGCATGTCGTACGGCTTGTTCGGCTCGACGGGCACGATCTCCGCCAGGCGGGGCCGCACGTCGTCGGACGCGCCGCGCGAGGGCAGCGACGGCGGGCGGCTCATGTTGTTGCTCGGCAGCATCGACACCAGGTGGCGCACCTCGGCCAGGCAGCTCTCCTCGTCGTCGTGCACGAACGCGGCCAGGCCCGAGCGGGTCGCGTGCACCGGCGCGCCGCCGAGCTGCGCGTGCGAGACTCGCTCGCCCGTGACCGCCTCCACCACGTCCGGGCCCGTCAGGTAGAGCTGCGCCGTGTCCCGGACCATGAACGTGAAGTCCGCCAGCGCCGCCGAGTAGGCCGCGCCGCCCGCGCACGGGCCGAGGATGACGTTGATCTGCGGGATGACGCCCGACGCCGCGACGTTCCGCTGGAAGATGCCGCCATAGCCGTTGAGCGACATCACGCCTTCCTGGATCCTGGCGCCGCCGCTGTCGTTCAGGCCGATGAACGGGGAGCCGGTGGACAGCGCCAGGTCCATCACCTTCTGGATCTTCAACGCGTGCGCCTCGCCCAGCGAGCCGCCGAACACGGTGAAGTCCTGCGCGTAGACGAAGACCCGGCGGCCGTCGATCGTGCCGGAGCCGGCGATCACCCCGTCCGTGTGCGGGCGCTGCCGTTCCATGCCGAGCCCCTGCGCGCGATGCCGGCGCAACATGTCCAGTTCGAGAAAGGACCCCTCGTCGAGCAGCAGCTCCAGCCGCTCACGGGCGGTCCGCTTGCCCAGCGAACGCTGCCGGGCCACCGCCTGCGGGCGGCCCTCCGCGACCTCCTCACGCAGGCGCCCATGCTCCTCGCGCAACCGGTTCATGGACGGGGGCGGCGCCTGAACCGCCTCGTCAAGGGCCTCCACGGACGGCATCGCGGCGATGTCGAGTTCCGAGATGCTCATGATTTCCCTCCCTCGTCAGTGCCTCCAGTCAATGGTCAGTGGCCGTTTCCTGTCATCTCCTGCAGTGCGGGGAGCCCCGGCGCGTGGCAGGAAGCGGAAACCCGCGTGCAGCTTGCTGCCCGCCGGAAGCCTGGTTCCGGGGCTTGCCGCAGCGCAAAGTTGGAAGTGCGAAAGGGAAACACGAAAAACACAAAACACTAAATAAGAAAGAGGCAGAGTGATGGCTGAGACGACGATTTTCAAGACGGTTACCGACAACATTGCGAAGTGGGCCATCGTGATCGTCGCCGCGGGGGCCACCTTGACCGCCGGCTCCGCCGCCCTTGAGTCGCTGAGCACCCTGAACGGGACCGTGGCCGTCGCCGACGGCGACCCGGGCAACACCTGGCCCGTCCCGGCCCCCACGCCCACCCCCACGGACGGCCCCGGCAACACCTGGCCCGCCCCGGTCGCCGCCGACGACCCCGGCAACACCTGGCCGGTGCCCCCGACCACCCCCACCCCCGACCCCAACACCTGGCCGAGCGCCTGACCCGGAAAGGCCCCCCGATTGTTCCGCACACTTTGAACATCCGGAAAGGAGAGATGAACCACGAGAATTCACAAAAGAACCCCGCGGCCACCGGCCGCGGGGTTCACGCTGTGCCCGTGAGGCACGCGAAAAGAAGAGGCGGATTCAGATCCAGTTCTCCTCCTTGGCGCGCAGCGCCGCCTGGAAACGGTTCACCGCGCCCAGCCGGGCCATCAGGTCCGCGACGTAGCGCCGGTAGGTGCGCACCGACACGTCGAGCTCCCGGGCCGCGATCTCGTCCTTGTCCGCCGTGGCCATCACCTCCAGGACCCGCTGCTCCATCTCCGTCAGCATCGGCTCCTCCTCCGGCGGGTCGATGTAGGTGCGCAGGTCCACCGCCGAGTTCCACAGGCCCTCGAAATAGATGACGAGCTGCGACACCAGGCCCGGCTCCCGTACGAGCAGCGCGCCCTTGGAGTTCTGCTTCGGGTCGATCGGGACCACCGCGACACTGCGGTCGTACATGAGCATGCGGTCCATCGGCTGCTCGGTGATGCGCACCTCGCCGCCGAGACTGATCAGCTCGCGCAGGTACGACACCATGTGCGGGTCCTCCAGCGCCGACGGGTGGAAGATCTCCTTGATCGACAGGCCCCGGCGCAGGCTCCGCGTGTCCAGCGGCAGCGCCGAGTCGATCATCACCTTGGTGAACGGGCCGCCCGGGTGCAGGCAGAGCGTCTCCTTGTAGGAGAAGAACGCGAGATCGTCCAGCCGCTGCCGGACCCGCGCGCCGTTCTCCACCCGCTCGATGTCCAGCGCCGCACCGGTGCGCTCGCCCTCCTGCATGTCCTCCAGGAAGCCGGCGATGGCGTCACGGGCGGCGAACACCCGGCGGATCTCCGCGTTCAGCTCGTCCAGCCGCTTCTCCACCAGCCGCTCGATCGCGACACGCGGCTCCGTGGCCACGACCCGGTGCCGGTCGGTCAGGTCCAGCATGTGCAGCTGGCCCAGCCGCTCCACGGCCGCCTCGACCGTGTCGGGATCCATGGACAGGCTCTCCGGCAACGATCCGACGCCCTCGCCCCGATGCCGAAGGAAGTAGCGGTAGATCTCCTCCAGTTCGGGAGTGATACCGATGACTGTGAGGTCCATGGCCGCCTCCCTATACATGCGATTATCGGCATTCGGCCGGCGCGGATTCTCTTGCGCCGTGCGGAACCGGCCCCTACGGCACGGGACAGGGCAGCCTCGCGGGAGCGGCGCCGTAACACGCGGCCCCCGGGCACACGACCTTCACGACCGCCTCCGCCCTGCGTGACTCGACGGCCACGGGCTCCTGCCCGAACCTGCGGGCGGCGATCTCCGGCCAGCTCGACGGCCGCAGATCCCCCGGCTCGTCCACCAGCCACGGCTCGGCGTCGACCGCCAGGCGCTCCAGATGCGCGGCGTAGTCCGCCTCATGGTTCCAGACCGCGAACCGGCGCAGCGAATCCGCCGGCGAGAGCCCCGCCCACGGCTGCGCCTTGGCCGCCATCGCCCGCAGGAACGCCTCCCCCACCGCGCTCCGCACCGTACGGCCCGCCGCGACGCCCAGCGTGGCGCCCTCACCGCCGACCATCACCAGCGCGGCCCGCACGTCCGGCGCCGCCAGCGCGAACGCCGACACCCGCAACCCCAGCCCCCGCGCCGCCGCCATCACCCCGCCCGGCAGCAGCCGGTCCAGCTGCGCCGAGACGCGCAGCAACTGCTGCTCGCCCGGAGCGGCCCACCAGCGCGCCACGACGTCGTGCGCCACGACCTCGGCGATCGCCTCGGAGACGCCGAGGTCCACCACGCCGCTCATGACCGGCTCCACCCGCGTCTCGCGCTCCCCCAGCCACACGACCTCCGCCGGCACCCGGTAGCGGTTCCCGCTCACCAGGCCCGTCCCGGCCACCGCCGCCCCCACCGGCTCCGGCGCCCCGGCCATGAAGTCCGCCAGCCGCAACTCCCTGCCCCTGCCGGCCTCGCTCCCGTACGGCATCCGGCGCAGCTCGTCCAGGGCGCCCGCGCGCGCGACGGCCCGCGACCTGGTGCGCTCCTCGTAACGGGAGAAACCGGCGACGACCACGTCCAGGCCGGAGACCTGCGCGTACGCCAGATGCACGGCGCCTCCGAGGCAGTCGGCCACCTCCGCCACCACCCCTGGCACCGCTGACGCCGGACGCGAACCCGCGGGCGTGGGTGCCATCGTGTCTCCTCCGCACTCAGTCCCATGCCGGGGCAGCCCCGGCGTGGGGCCTCCGGCACCGCGGCCGCCTCGTGCCGGCGGATACGGAGGGGGTCCGGCGATGGGCGGACCGCGGGCCGAGCTTCCCCACCGGCCGGCATCGGGGCGATCCTCCGGACACCGGCTCATGCCCAGTACAGTCGCGGCCCGGCCCGACCGTCAACGCCCCGGGGCCCATCCAGCAATCGGCAAGAAGCCCCCCAAACCCCCACCCCCACCCCGAACCCTGGCAACCTAGCGGCGCGATGCCCGGGGTTGCCCGGCGTAGCGGCTGGCGGGTGTGGGGTGTGGCGGGTGGCGGATGGCGGGTGGCGGGTGGCGGTGTGAGGGGCGGCGGGTGGGTGGACGGCGCATCCAGGCGGCCGACTCCCCTCCTCTCCGCACCCCGCCCCTCACCTGCCCAGCCGAACGCCCGAGCGTCCGGGGCGTCCGGGGCGTCCGGGTGCGCTGGCGGGGCCAGCCGGGGCGCGACCGGATGGCCGAATCCCCCAACTCCCCGCGCCCCCTCACTTGCCCAGCCGAATGGCCGAGCGTCCGGGCACGCTGGCGGGCCGGACGTCCGGACTGTCCAAACCGCCGGGTCAGGGGCGCGACCGGACCGCCGGGCCGGCAGCGGCCGGGCCGGGTGGCCGGATTCCCCCAGCTTTCCGCACCCCCACCTGCCCCAGCCGGATGGCCGAGCGGGCGCGCTGGCGGGCCGGGCGGACCGTCGCGGTGGTCGGCGGCACGCGGCCGGGCCGGCCGCTGCGGCGGCGCGACTGCCCCGGGTGCGGCCGCGGCTGGGCACGGGCGCGCCTGGGCCGGGGGCTCACCCGGTCGCCGGACAGCGCACCCACCAGCGACCGTGCGGGGGGCCGGGCGGGGAATCCCCTGCCCTCCCAACCCCGCCTGGGCCGGGGGCTTGCCCGGTCGCCGGGCAGGGCACCCGCCAGCGACCGTACGGGGGGCCGGGCGGGTGAATTCCCCTGCCCTCGCCGGGGTGGGGAGGTGCAGGCGGGCGTGGCCCAGGGGCGCGGGGGCGCCTGGGCTGGGGGCTCGCGCGATCCCCGGGCAGCACACCCACCAGCGGCCGGGCGCCCGGGAGGACGGGCGGGCGAGATCCCGGCTGGATCTCGGTCGCCTGGCGCGGGGCGTATGGAGGCCCGGGGCGGGGTGGAGGCCCCGGGCCGCCCTACGCCCCGGGGGGGGTGGAGGCCCCCGGGTGGGGGCAGGGCCGGGGGCGGGTGGGGGCCCCGGGAGGGTG
>NZ_JBEZZG010000045.1:0-69130 GCF_040639085.1 Nonomuraea sp. NPDC023979 | reverse complement strand
GGCCAGGACGGGGCCGAGCGCCAGCGGGCCCACGGCCAGCGTCAGCCGGTGCACCGGCGCCGCCGCCACCCGCCGCACGTCGGCCCGCGCCGCCCGGATGCGCAGCAGCAGCGGCCCGGCGTGCTCCAGCAGCCGCTCCCCCGCCTCCGTCGGCGCCACCGGCCGGCGCGACAGCAGCGGCGCGCCCAGATCGGCCTCCAGCGCCGCCACCTGCTGGGAGACGGCCGACTGCGTGTAGCCCAGCTCGGCGGCCGCCGCCGAGAACGAGCCCAGCCGCGCCACCGTCACGAACGTCCGCACCAGATGAGGATCCATCAGGAACGCTTATAGCACATGCAGTCATTATCGTTGGCGCTTACCCGGTGCCGGGGGTCACGATGGCGAGCATGAGAATCGCCCTGGTCGGAGACCGCTCCCCCGGCGTGCGCGCCCACACGCGCATCCCCCTGCTGGTGGAGGCGTTGCGTGAACGCGACGGCCTCGCGCTCGACCCGTACTGGATCCCCACCACCGACGCCGGCGGGCTGGACGGCTTCGACGGCATCTGGGTGGTGCCCGGCAGCCCGTACGCCAGCGAGGAAGGCGCCGTCGCCGCCGTGCGCACCGCGCGCGAGCGGCGCATCCCCTTCCTGGGCACGTGCGGCGGCTTCCAGCACATGCTGCTGGAGTACGCGCGCGGCGTGTGCGGGCTCGACGTCGCCCACGCCGAGAACGGCCCCGGGCACGACTACCTGCTCACCCCGCTCGCGTGCACGCTCGCCGGGCACGAGGCCCCGGTACGGCTGGCCGCCGGGTCGCTGATCGAGCAGATCATGGGGGCGCGCCAGACCGTGGAGGCCTACAACTGCTCCTACGGGCTCAACGACGGCTACCGGCGGACGCTGGAGGAGCACGGGCTGGTGTTCTCCGGCCACGGCGACAGCGACGAGAGCGGGGCCGGTGAGGCGGTGCGGGTGGCCGAGCTGCCGGGGCATCCGTTCTTCCTCGGCACGCTGTTCCAGCCGGAGCTGGCCGGTGACGGCAGCCGCGCGCACCCGGTCATCGCGGCCTTCGCCGCCGCCGTCGCCCGCCATGCCGCCGCCCGGCAGCCGGCCGCCGGATAGCGGGGGCTCACTCGCCGCCGGGGAGATCGGGGGGCTCGGCGGGCAGGACGGCCCGCAGGCGCCACCCGCCCTCCGGCGCGGGCCCGGCCTCGACCCTGCCCCCGGCCTGCGCCACCCGCTCGGCCAGCCCCCGCAGCCCGCTGCCCGCCACCCCGCCGGCCTCTTTCCGGGTGGCGGGGCCGTCGTCGTGGACGGTGACCGAGTGCGAGGCCACGGTGATGGTGACGCGGGTGGCGGCGCTGTGCCGCAGGACGTTGGTGACGCCCTCACGCACCACCCAGCCCAGCAGGTCCTGCGCCCACGGCGGCGGCGGGGCGCCGGTGCGGCGCACGTCCGGGGTGAGGCCCGCGGCGCTCAGCACGTCACCGGCGCGGGCCAGCTCCCCGTTCAGCGAGCCCTCGCGGTAGCCGGTGACGGCCTCGCGGACCTCGGCCAGCGCCTGGCGGCCGACCGTCTCGATGTCGGCGGCGTGCCGTCCTGCCTGCTCGGGGTCGCGCTCGGCCAGGCGGCGCACCGCCTCGGCCTTGACGACGATGACCGACAGCGTGTGCCCGAGCAGGTCGTGCAGGTCGCGGGCGAAGCGCAGCCGTTCGCGTTCGACGGCCGTCTCGGCCAGGCGGCGGCGGGTGCCGGCCAGCTCGGCGATGAGCGCGTGCAGGTGCATGATGAACGCCACCACCAGCCCGGCGCTGAACGTCCCCCACGCCAGCGCCATCACCGGCTCCAGCCCGCCGCCGGTGACCAGCGTGACCAGCGCGGCCGCGGCCGTCACCGCCAGCAGCGGCGCCAGCAGGGCGGCCCGCACCGCGCGGCCGGCCAGCACCAGCCCGCACGCGATGCCCGCCAGCGGGAACAGGTACAGCCAGCCGCCGGCGAACAGCGCCGCCAGGCCCGTCACCGTCACCCCCAGCAGGGCCAGCGCCACCGTGGCGGCCACGGTGCGTGAGCGGAAGGCCAGCAGGACCGCCGCCGCGTACAGGAGGATGACGGCGGCCAGGCCCGGCCAGGCCAGCCAGGCGGGGCGGCTGTCGCCGGCCGCGGTGTCCCACGCGGCGGCGACGCCGATCAGGGCGAAGGCGAGGAACCCGGCGCCGGACGGCGGCCCGTAGGGGCGGCCGCCGGGCGCGCGGGCGGGGTCGGTGGTCATCGCCTCCCACGTTAGACGGATGTCCGATCACGGTAAGTAACACGGTGATCGGGGGATCTGCGTGAATCTGTGGGAGTACATCGCCGACCGGCGGGATCTGCTGCTCTTCGAGACGGCGCAGCACGCCAGCATGGTGGCGCAGTGCGTGCTGGTGGCCGCCGTGATCGGCGTGGCGGTGGGCGTCGTCACCTACCGGCGGCCGCGCGGGGCGGCGCTGGCCACCGGCACGGCCGGGGTGCTGTTCACGGTGCCGTCGCTGGCGATGCTCGGCCTGCTCATCCCGGTGCTGGGGCTGGGGGTGGCGCCGAGCGTGACGGCGATCGTGCTGTACGCGCTGCTGCCGATCATCCGGAACACGGTGGTGGGGCTGCAGGGGGTGGACCCGATGCTGGTGGACGCGGCGCGCGGGATCGGGATGAGCCGGCTGCGGGCGCTGACACGGATCGAGCTGCCGCTGGCCTGGCCGGTGATCCTGACCGGCATCCGGGTCTCGACGCAGCTGGCGATGGGCATCGGCGCAGTGGCCGCGTACGTGTCGGGGCCGGGGCTGGGCGAGCAGATCTTCTCCGGGCTGGCCCGGCTGGGCGGCGCGAACGCGGTGAACTCCACGCTCACCGGCACGCTCGGCGTGGCGCTGCTGGCGCTTGCGTTCGACGCGTGTTTCGTGCTGCTGGGGCGGCTGACCAGGCCGGGAGGCCGCCGTGCCTGAGACGGCGGCGGGCGGCGGCGGAGTGCCGATCGAGCTGCGCGCGGTGACCAAGCGCTTCCCCGGCGCGGCCGCGCCCGCGGTGAACGAGCTGGACCTGACGATCGCCGCCGGGGAGATCGTGGTGCTGCTCGGCCCGTCGGGGTGCGGCAAGACGACGACGATGCGGATGATCAACCGGCTGGACGAGCCCACGTCCGGCGACATCCTCATCGGCGGGCGCAGCGCCCGCGACATCGACCCCGACCGGCTGCGGCGCAACATCGGGTACGTGATCCAGCAGGCCGGGCTGTTCCCGCACCTGACGGTGGCGGCCAACATCGCGCAGGTGCCGCGCCTGCTGAAGTGGGACTCCGGCCGGATCGCACGCCGCGTGGAGGAGCTGCTGACGCTGGTCGGGCTGGACCCGGCGACGTTCGCCCAGCGCTACCCCAGAGCGCTGTCGGGCGGCCAGCAGCAGCGGGTGGGGGTGGCCAGGGCGCTGGCGGCCGACCCGCCGGTGATGCTGATGGACGAGCCGTTCGGCGCCCTGGACCCGATCACCCGCGAACGGCTGCAGGACGAGCTGCTGCGGCTGCAGGAGGAACTGGCCAAGACGATCGTGTTCGTGACGCACGACGTCGACGAGGCGCTGAAGATCGGCGACCGGATCGCGATCATGGAGCGGGGGGCGCGGATCGTCCAGTACGCGCGACCGGCCGAGATCCTGACCGCGCCCGCGGGCGAGTACGTCGAGCAGTACCTGGGCGGCGGTTCGTCGATGCGGCTGCTGCGGCTGACGAAGGTGGGCGACATCCGGCTCGACTCGGTGCCGCACGCCACCGCCGGCGCCGACGCGCGCGCCCTGCTGGCCCAGGCCGAGGACGAGGGCCGCGACTTCGCGCTCGTCGTCGACGAGGCGGGCCGGCCGCGCCGGTGGGTGAGCGCCGCCGACCTGGCCGCCGCCCGCGGGCCCGTCGGCGAGCTGGGCGAGGAGACGGGGCCGCCGATCGGGCACCGGATGACGTTGCAGGACGCGCTGGAGGCGCTGCTGAACGCCGACAGCGACGTGGTGCCGGTCGTCGGCCGCGGGCAGGCGTACGCGGGGGTGCTGTCGCTGAGCACGGTGCAGAACGCGATCCAGGCGATCAAGGCGCGCGAGCGGGAGCGCCGCCGCCGGCGCCTGTCCGGCCTGACCGGCGACAGCGGAGACGGCGGATCCGGTGACGGCGGGCCCGGGGGCGGCGGGTCCGGGCCGGGGGGTGGGGCGTGACCGTCAGCGGGTCGGCCGCGCAGCAGGCCGCCATCCCCGAACCGGACGTCGGCCGCTCCTGGCACATGCTGCTCGCGCCGCTCGTCTACCTGGCCGTGGCCGCCGCGATGGTCGCCTACACCCAGCTGGTGCCGCTGGACGACATCGAGCGCAGCGCGCTGCGGCTGCCGTTCCTGGCCCGGCGCACCTGGGAGCACATCCGGCTGGTGTTCTACTCCACCGTGCTCGTGCTGGTGGTCGCGCTGCCGCTCGGGGTGCTGCTGACCCGGCGCGCCCTGCGCAGGGCCACCCCCGTGGTGCTGGCCGTGGTCAACGTCGGGCAGGCCACCCCGGCCGTCGGCCTGATCGTGCTGCTGGCCGTGGTGTTCCGGATCGGGTTCTGGACGGCGGTCGTCGCGCTGTTCGCCTACAGCCTGCTGCCGACGCTGCGCAACACGATGGTGGGCCTGGAACAGGTCGACCCCCGGCTGATCGACGCCGGGCGCGGCATCGGCATGTCGGCGTTCGGCGTGCTGTGGCGCGTCGAGCTGCCCATGGCCGTCCCCGTCATCCTGTCAGGGGTGCGCACCACGCTCGTGCTGAACGTCGGCACCGCCGGCATCGCCGCGTTCATCGGCGCGGGCGGCCTCGGCGACCTGATCACCGCCGGGGTCAGCACCCAGCGCAACCTCGTGCTGATCACCGGCTGCGTGCTCATCGCCGTGCTGGCCATGCTCATCGACTGGGCCGGCGGCGTCGCCCAGCGGCTGCTGTCGCCCAAGGGGCTCACATGAGACCCGCGCTCCTGCTGATGCCGGCGGTGCTCGTGGCGGTGCTCGTGGCGGTGCTCGTGGCGGCGGCCGGGTGCGGGCTGCGGCCGGCCTCGGCGTTCATCCCGCCGGTCGGGCCCGGCAGCATCCGGCCCGTCCCCGCGCTGGAAGGCGTACGGCTGCAGGTGACGTCGAAGGAGTTCACCGAACAGCTCATCCTCGGCAAGATCGCCGTGCTCGCGCTCACCGTCGCCGGCGCCGACGTCGCCGACCGCACCAACGTGCAGGGCAGCGTCAACGCCCGCCGCTCGCTGACCCGGGGCGACGCCGACCTCATGTGGGAGTACACCGGCACCGGCTGGATCACCTACCTCGGCAGGAGCGACCCGATCACCGACGCGGCCCGCCAGTACGAGGCCGTGCGCGAGCTGGACCTGCGCCGCAACGACATCGTGTGGCTGCCCCCCGCCCCGCTGAACAACAGCTACTCCATGGCCGTCACCCGCGCCACCGCCACCCGCTACGGCATGCGCACGATCTCCGACATCACCCGGGTGCCGCCCGAGCGGCGCACGTTCTGCGTCGACCACGAGACGTTCGGCCGCTCCGACGGGTTCCTCGGCATGCTGCGCGCCTACGGCCTGCGCTACGGCACCGACGTGCAGCCGTCGAAGGTGCGCCGCGTCTCCACCGGCGTGCTGTACGACTCGATCGCCAGCGGCCAGTGCACGCTCGGCATGGTCACCACCACCGACGGCCGGCTCGAAGCGCTCCACCTGGCGCTGCTGGAGGACGACCGCCACTTCTTCCCCCTCTACCACCCGTCGGTCACCATCCGCGGCCCGGTCGCCCGAGAGCACCCCGAGATCGCCCGCGTCTTCGCGCCGATCAGCGCCAAGCTCACCGACGCGGTCATCCGCAAGCTGAACGCCCAGGTCGACGTGGACGGCGACGTGCCGGTGCTCGTCGCCCGCGACTGGCTGCGCTCGCAGGGCTTCATCACCTGAGCGGGCCTAGGATCGTGCCCGTGTTCACACTCGACGACGTGCTCGAGGTGCTGGCGCTGATCGAGGACGCCGGCTGCCGGACGTGGATCGGCGGCGGCTGGGGCGTCGACGCCCTGATCGGCCGGCCGACCCGGCCGCACCGCGACCTCGACCTGCTGCACCGGGCCGAGCAGGAGCCCGCCCTGATCGACGCGCTGACGGCCGCCGGGTTCGCCGAACAGCCCGGCGCGGTCCCCGGGCGGCCGGTCCGCTTCGTCATGGCCGACGCGCGCGGGCGCGAGCTCGACCTGCACCCGCTCACCTTCGCCGCCGACGGGTCGGCCGTCCAGCCCGCCGACGCGCACGGCGCCACCTTCCCCTACCCGGCCGGCGCGTTCACCTGGGGCACGCTGGGCGGGCGGCGCGTGCGCTGCCTGTCGGCCGCCCAGCAGGTGACCTTCCACCAGGGCTACGAGCCGGCCGAGCGGGACGTGCACGACATGCGGCTGCTGCGCGAGACGTTCGGCGTCGACACGCCCTTCTGAACGCGCCTCACGCGACGGCCACCTCCAGGGCGCGCAGCCGGTCCGGCTCGGCGACCACGTCGACGCCGGTGATCAGATCCCCGTCGAAGGTGAAGGTCAGCACGACCGACAGGCGGCCGTACGGCGCCATCGCCAGCGCCGGGACGCCGTCGACGAGCGCCACGCCGGTGAAGCGGGCCCGGCCGGTGGCGGCCATCGCGCCCTCGGCCACCCGGCGGGCGCCGCGCACCACGATCGGCTCCGGCGTCGGCACGACCCGCCGGTCGGCGTGCAGGACGACGTCCGGGTGCAGCAGCTTGACCAGCGCCTCGAAATCCCCGCCCCGGGTGGCCGCCAGGAACGCCTCCACCACCCGCCGCCGCTGCGGCGCGTCCGGGCGCGGCGCGTCGCCGCCCCTGACGCGGCGGCGCGCCCGGCTGGCCAGCTGCCTGACCGCCTGCGGCGTCCGCTCCAGCATGACGGCGATGTCCTCGAACGGCACCGCGAACAGGTCGTGCAGCACGAACGCCAGCCGCTCGGCCGGGCTGAGCCGGTCCAGCACCACCAGCAGCGCCACCCCGACCGAGTCGGCCAGCACCGCCTCCTCCTCCGGGTCCGCCCCGCCCGTCAGCCCGCCCGCCGGCCCGCCGTCCGGCCCGCTCTGGGCCTCCAGCGGGTCCTCGCGGCGGGTCCGGCGCGCGCGCAGCATGTTCAGGCACAGCCGCGCCACCACGGTCGTCAGCCACGCGCCCAGATTGTCCACGCCGGAGACGTCGGAGCGGCTCAGCCGCAGCCACGCCTCCTGGACGGCGTCGTCGGCCTCGCTCACCGAGCCGAGCATCCGGTAGGCCACGGCCCGCAGCCCGCCCCGGTGCTCCTCGAACAGCCCGGCCAGCCGGTCATCTGCGACGCGCTCGTTCACCCTGGTCCTCGTCCCTTCCCGCGATGGCGTGCGCACACCCTAACCGGACCCTCCCGGCGAAGCGGGACAGGGGTGGCCCGACGCGGCGAAAGCGCCGACGATGGCGTTGATCGTCTCCCCGGCCGCGAAGGAGCGCCCATGCCCGCCACCTCCACGCTGGTGCTCGTGCACGGCTTCTGGCACGGCTCCTGGTGCTGGAGCGAGGTCATCCCCCACCTGGCCGCCGCCGGCCGCGCCGCCGTCGCCGTCGACCTGGCCGGGCACGGGCTGCGCGCCCGCAGGCCCCGCTGGCTCACCGCACGCCCGTACGACCCCGAGGCCGTGCGCGCCGAGGTGTCGCCGGTGGGCGACGTGAGCCTGGAGCAGGCCGCCGCGCTGCTGACGGCGCAGCTCGAACGCATCGGCGGCGGCCGGCCGGTGACCGTGGTCGCCCACAGCGCGGCCGGCCCCGTGCTGATGCGCGTCACCGAGCGCAGGCCCGCCCTGGTCGCGCACGCCGTCTACCTGACCGCCTACCTGCCGGCCTCCGGCCTGTCGGCCGCCGCCTGCACGCGGCTGCCCGAGGCGGCGGCCGACCAGGTCGCGCCGCTGCTGCGCGGCGACCCCGCCCGCACCGGGGCGCTGCGGCTCGACCTGGCCACCAGCGACGCCGCCTACCGGCGTGCGCTGTACGAGGCGTTCTACGGCGACGTGGAGCCGGGGCTCGCCGGTGCCGCCACCGCACTGCTGACCCCCGACGGTCCCATCGGCATCATGCTCGGCACCACGACCCTGACCCGCGACGGCTGGGGCTCGGTGCCGCGCACGTACGTCATGTGCACGGCCGACCGGGCGATCGTGCCGGCGTTGCAGGCGAGGTTCGTGGCCGAGGCCGACGCCGCCTTCCCGGGCGATCCGGTGTCCGTGGTCGAGCTGGACGCCTCCCACTCGCCGTTCCTGTCGATGCCGGGACGGCTGGCCGACGTGCTGGCGGCGCTCGGCTGACGGGCGGCCGACGGGCGGCTGACGGGCGGCCGACGGGCGGCCCAGGCCCGCCGGCCGGGTCAGACGCCCCGGATGTCGTGCGCGCTGCCGGGCGCGGCGAAGGCGAGCAGCGCGGCGGCCTCCGCGCGGATCTCGTCGGCCTGCGCGCCGGTGACGGGCGCGAACAGCTCGACGCTCACCACGGCCTTGTCCCGCTTCCAGGTGCCGCGCACGAACCCGTCGACCAGCACCGTGCCGAGCACCTGGCCGTTGACGGTGATCACCCGCGGCCGGTCGGCGTCGGCGATCACCCGGGTGCGGTCGGCGTGGCTGAGCAGCAGGTTGTCGAACGGCGCCAGCAGCCGCACCGGCGCGGGCGCCTCACCGCCCGGCCGGGGCGCGCCGGGCAGGTCGAACAGCTCCCTGCCGTCCGGGCCCGTCAGCGTGACCAGCTCCGGGCGCAGCCGCTCGACCACCTCGCGCAGCCCGGTCAGCCCCGACCACGCCTGCGCGTCGGCCACCGTGGCGGGCCCGAACGCCGCCAGGTAGCGGCGCACCAGCGTCTCGGGCGAGGGCCTCGGGTCCGGGTCGCGGCCCAGCCACGACTCGGCCGTCGCGTACGTGGTCTGCCCCGAGCGGCCCCACACGGCGCGCGGCGGCACCTGCACGAGCGGGACGAGGATGCGCATGATCTGCGCCAGGTCGGCCGCCTTGACGCCGGGGAACTCGCCGGCCAGCCGGGCGCCGAGCGCCGCCCCGGTCAGCGGGCCGCCGTCCAGCGCCCGGCGGCCCGTCGCGACCACCGCGTCCAGGTCGAGGGCGGCGATGCGGCTGCCGTACGCGCTGTGCAGGTAGCGGGTGAGCTGCGGCTGCGTCAGCGGGCGCAGCGTGAGGCTGTCGGCGGCGCTGACCAGGTGGACGGTGCCGCGCATGAGCACGAGCCTGACCACGTGGCGCTCCTCCAGCAGCCGCGCCAGCTCGCCGGGCTCGAAGCCGGACAGCCGCGACCACAGGCCGAAGTACGGCGGGAACGGCGCCTGGGCCTGCAGGCCCACCAGGTGCTCGACGGCCTCCAGCGCGGTCATGGCGTGGCGGCGCAGCAGGAGCTGGCGGGCCAGCGTGGCGCGGTTGAGGTCACGCAGGGTGATCACGGGGTGGCTCCGGGGGTCATGCCGTCGAGGAGGTAGGCCAGGCCGCGGGTGAAGGCGGCGTCCCAGTCGGGGTCGAGGCCGTGCGCGGCCAGGGTCGGGTAGGCGTCGCGGTGCTGCTGGAGGTGCCGGGCCAGGCCGGGGCCGCTGCCGGCCGGGTCGCGGGCCTGCATGGTGGCCGAGCCGGTGACGAACGTCGACAGGCTGAAGGCCGCGGCGGTCAGGTCGGGGCCGGTGAACCCGGCCTCGGCCAGCGTCGCGTACAGGAACTCGGTGCGCTCCAGCGCGTTGGGGCCCATCAGCGGGCGGTCCAGCAGGCCGGTCGACCACGGGTGGCGCAGCAGGGCGGCCCGCCAGCCGGTGACCAGCGCCGCCGCCCGCTGCCGCCAGGTGCCGCCCTCGGGCAGCGGCACCTGGCCGAACACGGCGTCCAGCGCCAGGTCGAGCACGTCGTCCTTGGTCTTGACGTGCCAGTAGAGGGTGGTGGAGCCGGTGCCGAGCCGCTCGGCCAGCCGGCGCATCGTCAGGCGGGCCTCGCCCTCCTCGTCGAGCAGGGCGACGGCCTCGGCGACGATCCGGTCCAGGGTGAGGGGCCGGCGCTCGCGCCGGGCGGGCCGCAGCCACACGCTCTCGTTCACCACCCGACGATAATACGCTGTACGAGGACCGGATCGATGGTCTAGTAATGGAACAATGAGCCATGTCGAGGTGAGCGAGCTGACCTACCGGCTGCCGGACGGGCGGCCCCTGCTACGGGACGTGTCGTTCCGCGTCGGCGACGGCGTCGTCGCGGCGCTCGTCGGCCCCAACGGCGCCGGCAAGACCACCCTGCTGCGCCTGATCGCCGGCGAGCTGCGGCCCGCCGCCGGCCGCGTCGCCGCCTCCGGCGGGATCGGCGTGCTGCGCCAGTTCCCCGGCCCCGGCACCGTCGCCGAACTGCTGCTCGCCGTCGCCCCCGCGCCGATCGCCGCCGCGGCCGCCGAACTCGCCGAAGCCGGCCGCGACCTGGACGGCGAGCCCGCCCAGCTCCGCTACGCCCAGGCCTTGGCCGACTACGCCGACACCGGCGGCTACGCGCTCGAAGTGGTCTGGGACACCTGCACCACGCTCGCCCTCGGCCGCCCCTTCGACGCCGTGCGCGAACGCCCGGTCGAGACGCTGTCCGGCGGCGAACGCAAACGGCTCATGCTGGAGGCGCTGCTGCGCGGCCCCGACCGCGTCCTGCTGCTCGACGAACCGGACAACTACCTGGACGTGCCCGCCAAACAGTGGCTGGAACGGCGGCTGCGCGAGACCCCCAAGACCGTGCTGCTCGTCTCTCACGACCGCCACCTGCTGGCCGAGACCGCCGACCGCGTCGTCACCGTCGAAGCCGGCCGCGTGTGGGTGCACGGCGGCGGCTACAGCGGCTACGCCCGCGCCCGCCGCGAACGCGCCGAACGCCTGCACGACCTGCGCCGCCAGTGGGAGCGCGAACACGCCCGGCTGCGCGGCATCGCCGACACCCTGCGCCGCGGCGCCACCCGCAACGACGGCCTGGCCACCTCTTACCAGGCCGCGCTCACCCGCCTGGCCCGCTTCGAGGACGCCGGCCCGCCCGAACGCGCCCCCAAGCCGCAGAACGTGCGCATGCGCCTGCGCGGCGGCCGCACCGGCAAACGCGCCCTCACCTGCGAACAGCTCGCCCTGCCCGGCCTGCTGAAACCGTTCGACACCGAGATCTGGTACGGCGAGCGCGTCGCCGTCCTCGGCCTCAACGGCACCGGCAAGTCCCACCTGCTGCGCCTGCTCGCCGGCCAGCCCGTCGCCCACACCGGCGCTTTCACCCTCGGCGCCCGCGTGCGGCCCGGCCTGTTCGCCCAGACCCACCAGCGGCCCGACCTGGCCGGGCAGCCCATCGCCGACCTCGTCACGACCGGGACCGCCACCGGCCGCCCGCTCGAGCGCGACGAGGCCATGGCCGCGCTGGCCCGCTACGAGCTCGCCCCCGCCTGGAGGCGGCCCTTCGAGACGCTGTCCGGCGGCCAGCAGGCCCGGCTGCAGATCCTCCTGCTGGAGCTGTCCGGCGCCACCCTGCTGCTGCTCGACGAGCCCACCGACAACCTGGACCTGGCCGGGGCCGAAGCCCTCCAGCAGGGCCTGGCCGCCTACCGGGGGACGGTGCTGGCGGTCACCCACGACCGGTGGTTCGCCGCCGACTTCGACCGCTACCTCATCTGCGCCGCCGACGGCCACGTCAGCGAGAGCGCCGAACCCGTATGGGACCGGTAGCCGCCCCTCAGGCCAGCGCGTGGACCAGCTCCACCGCCTCGCCCAGCGCCGCCGTCTCCTCCGCCGACATCGTCGGATTGGCCGCCCGCCGCGCGCACGCCTCGGCGAGCTGCCCGCCGAACAGCTCACCCCCCTGCTCCTCGGGGTCGCGGCACGACAGCAGCGACGCCAGCAGCAGCCGCGTCAGCTCCACCGGCTCCACCATCCGGGTCACCGCCGCCTGCGCCAGGATCAGCGCCGACGTCGCCCAGTCCAGCGCCGGCGGCCCCAGCTCGGCGTTCTGCCAGTCGATCACCACCGGGCCGCGCGGCGACAGCAGCACGTTGTCCGGATGCAGATCCAGATGCAGCACCCGCTCACCCGGCCCCGCCTGCGCGCCCGGCGGCACCGCGTGCAGGCGGCGCAGCAGCTCCGCCAGCATCCGGCCGCCCTCCTCGGGCGCCATCGAGCCGTCCACCAGCGCCACCAGCATCGTCGCGCCCGCCACCCGCTCCATCACCAGGTCCGTGGGCAGCGGCCGCTCCGGGAAGACCTTCGGCACCGGGAACCCCGCCGCCGCCACGAGCGTCATCGTCGCCAGCTCCCCGCCCGCGTCGTCACCGTCGCGGTAGCGGCGCAGCACCCGGCCCTCGCCCGCCTCGTACACGTCGGCGGTGCGGCCCCTGGCCAGCAGATCCCCCAGCATCATGCCCCCAATCTAGGCTCGGACCATGCGTTACGTGCTGATGATCGGATTCGACGAGGACACGGTCACCGAGGAACAGGCGCGATCCGGCTGCGAGGGCTGGAGCGAGGAGATGACCCGCCGCGGCGTCCTCGTCACCGCCGCCGGGCTGCGCCCGAAGACCGAGGCCACCACCGTGCGCGTCCGCGACGGCGAGGTGCTGCTCACCGACGGGCCGTTCGCCGAGACCAAGGACCAGATCGGCGGCTTCACCGTCATCGAGTGCAGCGGCCTGGACGAGGCCGTCGCCATCGCCGCCGCCCACCCCTTCGCCCGCTACGGCAGCATCGAGATCCGGCCCCTCCAGGAGGCGCCCCTTCCCTGACGAACTTCTCCCGGCGGGGGTGTCGGCGGGCGGGCCCGCCGTTCGTCGTAGGGGCATGAACACAGTCATCTCCCGCGACGGCACCCCCATCGCCTGCCACAGCACCGGCACCGGCCCGGCACTCGTGCTGGTCGTCGGGGCCTTCAACGACCACTCCACCGGGACGCAGCTGGCCGGCCGGCTCGCCGCCGCCTTCACCGTCCACACCTACGACCGGCGCGGCCGGGGCGACAGCGGCGATCTCGCCCCCTACACGGTCGAGCGCGAGCTCGACGACCTCGACGCCGTGATCGACGCCGCCGGCGGGGCCGCGGCCGTGTTCGGCTACTCCTCCGGCGCCCTGCTCGCCCTGCACGCCGCCGCCCGCGGCAGCGCCATCACCCGCCTGGCCCTGTACGAGGCCCCCTACGACAGCGCGCCGCGCCTCGGGCCGGCCCAGCGGGTGGGCGAGCTCGTCAGGGCCCGACGACGGGGCGAGGCCGTCGAGTACTTCCAGGCCGAAATCGTCGGGATGCCCGCCGAGCTGGTCACCCGGTCCCGCAGTGCGCCGTTCCGGCCCGCGCTGGAGGCGATGGCCCACACACTGGAGTACGACCTGACCATCACCGGCACCCCCGTCGACACCCAGGCCGTCACGATCCCCGTGCTGGCCCTCGCCGGCGGCGCGAGCCCGGCCGCGATGCGCGAGCGCACGCACGCCCTGGCCGCGGCGCTCCCGGACGCCACGGCACGCGAGCTGCCCGGCGCCTCCCACCACCTCGACCCCGCCGCCCTGGCCCCGATCCTGACGGAGTTCTGCGCGCGCTGAGCACGGCAGGGACCGCCGCCGCCCGCACCACGGCGGCGGCGGTGACCGCCCGCTACTCGCCGTCCACGTACAGGCGCAGGTGCCGGGCCGTCAGCGACGTGCCGGAGGCGACGAGCTCGCCCGGCGTGCCCGTGAAGACCACCTGGCCGCCGTCGTGACCCGCGCCCGGCCCCAGGTCCACGATCCAGTCCGCGTGCGCCATCACCGCCTGGTGATGCTCGATCACGATCACCGTGTTGCCGTCGTCGACCAGCCGGTCCAGCAGCGCCAGCAGCCGGTCCACGTCCGCCAGGTGCAGGCCCGTGGTGGGCTCGTCCAGGATGTACGTGGTGCCGTTCTTCGCCATGTGGATGGCCAGCTTCAGCCGCTGCCGCTCACCGCCCGACAGCGTCGTCAGCGGCTGGCCCAGCGCCACGTACCCCAGCCCCACCGCCTCCAGCCGGTCCAGGATCGCCCGCGCCGGCCCCGAGGTGAAGAACTCGCGCGCCCGCGACACCGACATGCCCAGCACGTCGCTGATGTTCTTGCCGCGCAGCGTGTAGGACAGCACCTGCGGCGTGAACCGCTTGCCGTCGCACTCCTCGCACACGGTCGCCACGTCGGCCATCATCGCCAGATCGGTGTAGATCAGCCCGATGCCCTTGCACGCCGGGCATGCCCCCTCGGAGTTGGCGCTGAACAGGCCCGGCTTGACCCCGTTGGCCTTCGCGAACGCCGCCCGGATGGGGTCGAGCACGCCGGTGTAGGTGGCCGGGTTGCTGCGCCGCGAGCCGCGGATCGGCGACTGGTCGGCCACGATCACGCCGTCGCGGCCCGCCAGGTTGCCGTGGATGAGCGAGCTCTTGCCCGACCCCGCCACCCCGGTGACGACCGTGAGCACGCCCGCCGGCAGGTCCACGCTCACGTCACGCAGGTTGTGCTGGGTGGCGCCGCGGATCGGCAGCCACCCCGACGGCTGCCGCACCGACTCGCGCAGCGTGACCCGGTGGTCCAGGTAGCGGCCGGTCAGCGACCCCGAGGCGCGCAGCCCCGCCAAATCGCCCGCGTAACACAGCGTGCCGCCGGCCGCGCCCGCGCCCGGCCCCAGGTCGACCACGTGGTCGGCGATCCTGATCGTCTCCGGCTTGTGCTCGACCACCAGCACCGTGTTGCCCTTGTCGCGCAACTGCAGCAGCAGGTCGTTCATCCGCTGGATGTCGTGCGGGTGCAGGCCCGCCGTCGGCTCGTCGAACACGTACGTGACGTCCGTCAGGCTGGAGTTGAGATGGCGCACCATCTTCACCCGCTGCGCCTCGCCGCCCGACAGCGTCGAGGACTCCCGGTCCAGGCTCAGATAGCCCAGCCCGATCTCCACCAGCGACTCCAGCGTGTCACGCAGCCCCTGCACCACCGGGCCCACCGTCGGGTCGGAGATGCCCGCGACGAACGCCGCCAGGTCGCTGATCTGCATCGACGAGCACGCCGCGATGTCGACGCCGTCGATCGTCGCCGAGCGGGCCGCCTCGTTGAGCCGGGTGCCCTTGCAGTCGGGGCAGGTGGTCAGCTGCACCGCCCGGTCGGCGAACGCCCGCGTCTGCCCCTTCATCGACTCGCGGTCCTTGCCCAGGAAGCTGCGCCGCACCTTGGGGACCAGGCCCTCGTAGGTGAAGTTGTTGGCGCCCACCTTGACCTTGACCGGCTCCTTGTGCAGGAAGTCGGCCCACTCGGTCTCGGTGTAGTCGGCCAGCTTGCGGTCGGGGTCGAAGAAGCCGGAGCCGACGATGATCTGCCACGGCCAGGTGTCGACGCCGTAGCCGGGCACCTTGATCGCGCCCTCCTTCAGCGACAGCGACCGGTCGACGAGCTCGTCCACCTCGATGTCGGTGATCTTGCCCAGGCCCTCGCACGCCGGGCACATCCCGGCCGGCAGGTTGAAGCTGAAGGCCATCGGCGGGCCGACGTGCGGGGTGGCGATCCGGCTGAAGACGATGCGCAGCATCGTGTACGCGTCGGTCGCGGTGCCGACGGTCGAGCGGGCGTTGGAGCCCATCCGCTCCTGGTCGACGATGATCGCCGCGCTCAGGTTGTGCAGGGCGTCGACGTCCGGGCGCGCCAGGCTCGGCATGAACCCCTGCAGGAACGCCGTATAGGTCTCGTTGATCAGCCGGCGTGACTCCGCCGCGATCGTCTCGAAGACCAGCGAGGACTTGCCGGAGCCGGAGACCCCGGTGAAGACGGTGAGCCGCCGCTTGGGAATGTCGAGGGAGACGCCGGTGAGGTTGTTCTCGCGCGCGCCCCGGACCTGGATGTGGTCGTGGCTGTCGGCCGCGGTGTGATCGTGAGCAGGTGAGCTTCCGCCATTCATGGCTTCAAGTTTGCCATTAAACTGCTGATATAGACTTTTGGCGAGATTTCCTGGGCTTTCACCGGGCGAACCTTAAAATCCGACGTAACCCTGGAGGTGCGGTGCGGCCCATCGACCTGGCCCGGCTGGCGGGCGTGTCGACGCAGCAGATCCGCAACTACGCCGACGAGGGCGTCCTGCCGCCGACGCCCCGCACCCCGGCCGGCTACCGCAGCTTCGACGCCCGCCACCGCCGCGCCCTGCTCGCCTACCAGGCGCTGGCCGCCGGGTTCGGCCGCGACCTGGCCCGGGCCATCATGCAGGCCGTCCACGACGGCCAGGTGCCCGTCGCCCTCACGCTCATCGACGCCGGCCACGCCGAGCTGCACGAGCAGCGCCTGGCCCTGCGCGCCACCGGCGAGGCCCTGGAAGCCGTCGCCGGGCAGGACACCACCCAGGCGCCCCGCTCCGGCCTGCGCATCGGCGAGGTCGCCGCCCACCTCGGCGTGCGCGCCTCGGCCCTGCGGCTGTGGGAGTCGGCCGGGCTGCTCAAACCCCGCCGCGAGCACGGCACCCGCTACCGCACCTACGGGCCGGCCGACGTCCGCGACGCCCGCATGGTCGCCATCCTGCGCCAGGGCCGCTACCCGTTCCCGCAGATCAGGCTCGTGCTGGACGGGCTGCGCCGCACCGGGGGCAGCGCCGCGCTGCGCGCCGCCATCACCCACCGCCAGGCCGAGCTCACCGGACGGGCCACCGCCATGCTCGAAGCCGCCGCCCGCCTGCACGCCTACCTCGGCGGCCACGACTAGACGGCGTGCGCGGCACCGGGCCGATGCTGGACCGGAGATCCCGGCATAATGCAGACAATCTGCACACGGGAGACACCACGCATGGACACGCCACCATCGCAGGCGGAGCGGATCGACGGGCCGGCCGTCCGGATCGGCGCGCTCGTCCCGCTGACCCGGCCCGGCTGGACCGAGGCGGGCCGCCACCTGCACGCCGGGCTCGAACTGGCCGCCCGCCACGTCAACGACGACGGCGGCATCGCCGGACGGCCGCTCGAACTGCTCGTCCGCGACACCGCCGCCGACCCGGGCAAGGCCGAGGCCGCCGTGGAGGAGCTGGCCGGTCTCGGCGTCGCCGCCGTGGCGGGCGAGTACCACAGCGTCGTCGCGCGCGCCGCCGCCACCCGGGCCGACGCCCTCGGCCTGCCGTTCCTCTGCTCGTCGGCGGTCCTCGACGCGCTCACCGAACAGCCCGCGAAAACGGTCGCGCGCCTGGCGCCCGCCCAGTCCCACGGCTGGCGGATCTACGCGGACTTCCTGCTCGGCGCCGGCCACCGCCGCGTCGCCGTGGCCACCGAGCCGAGCCTGTACTGGGCCTCCGGCACCCGCATCCTCCGCGAGCACCTCACACCGCGCGGCGGCACGCTCGCCGAGCTCGACATGCGCGCGCTCACCCCCGCCGCCGCGTGCGACGAACTCGCCGCCCAGGGCGCCACCGCCCTGCTGCTCCTGGTCGGCACCCCCGAGCCCGCCGTGCCGATCGTCCGGGCCGTCCGCCGCGACCCCCGCCTGGCCGGCCTCCTGATCGGCGCCCCGGCCGGACAGCCGGAGTTCGCCGGCTGGGCCGCCGCGCTGGGCGGCGACGGCGCCGCGATACCGTTCCTGCGCTACCTGCCCGAGCGGCTGACCCCGCTCGGCGCCCGCGTCGAGACCGCCCTGCGCGAACAGCTGGCCGAAACGCCGTCCTTCGTCGCCTTCGAGGGCTACGACACGATCACCGTCCTGGCCGGCGTGCTGCGCTCCCACGGCGCCGACCGGGCGCGCATCGCCGACGCCTGGCCGCACATGGACGTCGAGGGCACCCGCGGGCCGATACGGTTCTCCGACGTGCCCGGCATCAACGTCCGGCAGTGGGCGTGGCCGCCCGTCCAGGTCGCCGACCGCGACCCCGGGCACCCCGGCCGCTTCCGGATCCTGCACACCGGCTGACAAGGAGCGCGGGCGGGGTCAGATCGACTCCCGGGCCACGGCCTCGCCGCGGATCCCCGTCTCACGCTCCACGCCGGCCAGGGCCTCCCGGGCCAGCTCCCGCACCGCCGCCCACTCCGCCGCCTCGCCCAGGGCGGCGGGGGTCCACAGGCGCGCGTTCTCCTCCCCGCTCATCTCCTCCAGGCGGCGGTCGAGGCGCTCCAGCTCGCCGATGACGCCCGGGCTCAGGGTCCGGGCCTCCTTCAGGACCCAGAGCGTCGCCAGCGCGCCGTCGTACTCCAGCGCGAGCTCGTCGACCGGGAGCCGGCCGCGCCCGAGCATGGCCGCCTGCCGCTCGCCGTCACGGGCCAGCCACACCAGGATCCTGACGATGATCTCCAGGGCCAGGCCAGGGCCGGGCACGTGGCTGCCGGCGGTCACGAGCGCCCGCCCGTGAACGGCGGCTCGCCCTCCTTCAGCGGCCGGAAGCGCAGCGCCGACCACACCTCGTCCACCGCCACCTGCCCGTTGGGGCGCAGCCCGTACTCGCCCACGATGGGCCAGAGCGTGTCCCGGTTGACGTCGGCCTTGTTGCCCTTCGGGTAGGCCACCCACAGCACCGCGGGCCGGGTGAGCCCGTCGCGGTGCTCGTCGAGCAGCCGGCGCGCCTCGTCCGCGCCGGAGGCGAACAGCACCGCGACCCCCGCCTCGCCGGGCCCGGCGGCCAGGGTCACGTCCTCGGGCAGCGGGTCCAGCAGCGGCCGGTGCTCGGCGTGAGAGATCCACACCGAGGCGCCGGGCTTGATCAGCAGCTTCTCGCAGACGGTCTTGCCGGCCATGTCAGACCCTTTCGTAGGTCAGGTCCAGCACGCCGGTGCCGAACGTGGTGGAGGAGGTCAGCCGCAGCGGGACCCGCCCGGTCGCGTCGTCGAACAGCTTCTGGCCGCCGCCCACGACGAGCGGGTGCACGAGCAGGTGCAGCTCGTCCAGCAGCCCGTCGCGCAGCAGCGAGCGCACCAGCGCGGGGCTGCCGCTCATGCCGATGTCGCCGCCCGGCTCCCGCTTGAGCGCCGCCACCTGGTCGTAGCCGACGACCGTGGTGTTGTGCCAGGCGGGGTCGGCCAGGGTGGTGGAGACCACGTACTTGGGGATGTCGTTAAGCAGCTTGGCCATCGGATCCTCGTCCGGGTTCTGGTGCGGCCAGTGCGCGGCGAACTCCTCGTAGGTGCTGCGGCCCAGGAGCAGGGCCTCGCCCCGGTCCATGAGCGCGCCGACCGACCGGCCCATGTCCTCGTCATAGTAGGGGAAATGCCAGGTCTGAGGTGCTTCGACGACGCCGTCGAGCGACACGAACAGGCCGGCGATGATCTTCCTCATGGAGGGACCTCCTTCTCGGGTGGTCCCCATCCTCTAGCCGACAAAAAATTTTGTCAAGACGGCCGCAGCCCTCCCCGGAGGCGGCTCCGGGGAGGGTCTAGGACTCCAGGAAGTGCAGGATGGCCAGCACGCGGCGGCTGTAGCCGGTGGCGTGCGACAGGTTCAGCTTGTCGAACAGCGAGTTCACGTGCTTCTCCACGGCGCTCTGCGACACGTGCAGCGCCTGCGCGATCGAGGCGTTGGTCAGCCCCTGCGCCATCCGCTCCAGCACCTCGCGTTCACGCGCGGTCAGCCGCGCCAGCGGATCCACCTGCGTCGTGCGCGCCAGCAACTGGCGCACCACCTCGGGATCGAACGCCGCGCCCCCCGCGCCCACCCGCTCCAGCGCGTCCAGGAAGTCGCCCACCTGCGCCACGCGATCCTTCAGCAGGTAGCCGACCCCCGCCACGTCCGCGCTCATCAGCTCGGTGGCGTACTTCTTCTCCACGTACTGCGACAGCACCAGCACCCGCACGCCCGGCCAGCGCCGCCTGATCTCCAGGGCCGCGCGCAGCCCCTCGTCGGTGTGCGTGGGCGGCATCCGCACGTCCACCACCACGATGTCCGGCACGTGCGCCGCCACGGCCGCCACCAGCGCCTCGCCGTCGCCGACGGCCGCGGGCACCTCGTGGCCCTCCTCCAGCAGCAGCCGCACCAGGCCCTCGCGCAGCAGCGTCGAGTCCTCGGCCAGGATCACCCGCACGGCAGCACCGCCGTCACCAGCGTCGGCCCGCCCGGCGGGCTGTCGACCTCGAAGACGCCGTCCAGCGCCGCCACCCGCCGTCCCAGCCCCGACAGGCCGCCGCCGGCGGCGCTCGCGCCGCCCGTCCCGTCATCTCGTACGCGCACGACGAGCATGCTGCCATCGCGGCGCACGTCCACCTCGACCAGGGCCGCCGACGCGTGCTTGGCCGCGTTGGTGACGGCCTCGCTCACCACGAAGTACGCCGCCGTCTCCACCGCCATCGGCGGCCGCTCCGCCAGCTCGCACGACACCCGCACCGGCACCCCGGCCCGTTCGGACACCCCGGCCAGCGCCTCGCCCAGCCCGAACGTGTCGAGCCCGCTCGGGTAGACCCGCCAGGCCACCTCGCGCAGCTCGGCCAGCGCCCGCTGCGCCTCGTCGTGCGCCTGGTCCAACAGCTCAGGGCGGCCCCGGCGGGAACGTCCGATCAGCATCGACAGCGCCACCAGCCGCTGCTGCAGGCCGTCGTGCAGGTCACGCTCGATCCGCCGCCGTTCGGAGTCGACGGCCGCGACGATGCCCGCCCGGCTCTCGGCCAGCTCGGCGATGCGGCGCTCCAGGGCGAGCGTGCGGTCGCCGGCCAGCAGCCGGCTCGCCAGCCAGCGTTCGAGGACGTGTACGCCCACCAAGCCCGACAAGAGCGAAAAAAGTGCGACAAGTCCGACGAGGAGGAAGTAACCGCCGATCGTCCACGACGGCGCCATCCCGTCGAACGGCTCCCCGTGCCCCCAGCTCCACAGCAGCGCCACGACGCTCTTGACGCCGTAACCCACTAGGAACAGCAGCAGCCCGCCCAGCACCCCCACGGGCGCCCGGGCGGCCAGATAGCGCAGCAGCCGGTCCCGGTCGCCCTGGACCAGCGCGTCCAGCTCCGAGACCTCCAGCCGCAGCCGCCTGGCCTCCAGCGCGGCCAGCCGGCGGGCGGCCCCGTCCGCCCGTCCTCCCAGCAACGGCGCCACCAGCAGGAAGATCAGCTCCACCGGCGCGGTGAGCGCGCCCAGAGCCACCCTGCCGGCGACCCGCGCGCCCTCAACGACCGGCCGCATGCCGTCCCTTGCGGCGCTCGCTCAGCCGTACGCCGATGAAGACCAGCACCGCCAGCGCCACGAGGCCGAGCACGATCTTCGACCCGATGCCCGCGTACGTCTCCACCAGGTGCCAGTTCTCGCCCAGCAGGTAGCCGGCCATCACGAACACCGTGTTCCAGATCGCGCTGCCGATCAGCGTCAGCAGCGTGAACTGCATCAGCGGCATCCGCTCGACCCCGGCCGGGATCGAGATGAGGCTGCGGAAGATCGGGATCATCCGCCCGAAGAACACCGCCTTCTTGCCGTGCTTGAGAAACCACGCCTCCGTCTTCTCGATGTCGGAGATCTTCACCAGCGGAAGCTTGCCCGCGATCGCCAGCGTCCGCTCCCGGCCCAGCGCAGCTCCCACCCCGTAGAGCGCCAGCGCCCCCACCACCGAGCCGAGCGTCGTCCAGATCAGCGCGTCGACCAGACCCATCGACCCCTTGCTGGCCGTGAACCCCGACAGCGGCAGGATCACTTCGCTCGGCAACGGCGGGAAAAGGTTCTCCAGCGCGATCGCGATTCCGGCCCCCGGCGCTCCGAGGGCGTCCATCAACTCCACTACCCAATCAACCATGCGCATAAGGGTACGGAAGATCAACTCTACCTGGGATGAGGATCGCTGCCGAGGTTGGGTGCGGAAAACCACACCCATACGTACCGTACACTGTACGGTCGTGAGTCTTCCACAGGATTCGGTACGGCACGCGGTCGTCTTCGAGCCCGGCGATCCCCCCAGGAGCGGGCGGATGGCCTTCCTCGACCCCGGCGGCGACACCACCCTAACCGTCGCCCGCCCGGACGGGACCCACGAGGTCGCGGCCACCCGCGTCCTCGTGGCCGACGCCGTCGCCGCGCTGGCCAGGGCCCGCGCCGACGAATCCGCCCACCCCGCCGCCCGGTTCTGGGGAGCCGCCGCCCTGGTGGCGCTGCAGCTCGTCGCCCGCGGCCGCGTCCTGCCCGGCGTCACCGGCCAGGACCACGACTCCTGGCGCGCGGGCCCGTTCGACGCCGCCGACGCCCGCCGCATCCGCGAGCTCGCCGACGCCATGCCCGCCGAAGCCCGCGCCGTCCCCCTTCCCGCGACCGGCGAAGGAGACACGGGGGCAGAGACAGGGACGGGGGCGGGCGCCGAGCCGCGCCTGCCCGACGCCGAAAGCCACGTACGGGCGTTCCTGGACGCGGTCGCCGACGCCATGCCGCGTTCCCCCGGAGCCGTCCGGGCCACCGGCACCACCGCCTACGCCGCCGCCCGCCCCGTCAAGGTGCCCCGGCTGCGCCCCTGGGCCGAGGAGGTGTCGGCCGGGCTCGACTCCGGCGTGCGGCTGTCGCTGCGCCTGGAGGCCGACGACCCCGCACGCGGCGAGTTCCGCGCCGTCATGCAGCTCCACAGCCTCGCCGACCCCTCACTCGTGGTCGACGCCGCCGACCTGTGGGAAGGCCGCGACCCCGGCCTCGGCGGGCGCGCCAGGATCGAGGCCACCCTGGCCATCCGCCGCGCCGCCCGCGCCTGGCCCCGCCTCGAACGGCTGCTGGAAAGCGCCGTCCCCGACGAGCTCCCGCTGAGCGACGCCGACCTCGAAGAGCTGCTCGCCGGCGCCGCCAGCCGCCTGGACGCCGCCGGGGTCGAGGTCCACTGGCCCAAGTCCCTGGTCAGCGGCCTGACCGCGCGCGCCGCCGTCGGCCTGCGCGACACCGCCCCCTCCGACCTGCCCTCCTTCCTCGGCGGACACCACCTGACCAGCTTCGACTGGCAGCTCGCCCTCGGCGGCGAACGGCTGACCGCCGCCGAGATGGACCACCTGGCCGAGACGCACCGGCCCGTCGTCCGGCTGCGCGACCAGTGGGTCCTCATCGACCCCGGCGTGGCCCGCAAGGTCCGCAGCCACCTCAAGCCGATGACCGCGCTCGACGCCCTCGGCGCCGCGCTGACCGGCACCGTCGAGGTCGACGGCGAGCACGTGCCCGTCGAGCCGAGCGCCTGGCTGAGCGAGCTGCGCGACCGCCTCGCCGAGCCCGCCGACGTCGGTCCGCCGCCCGGCCTGGCCGCCACGCTGCGCGACTACCAGCTCCAGGGGCTGCGCTGGCTGGCCAGGATGACCTCGCTCGGCCTCGGCGGCTGCCTGGCCGACGACATGGGCCTGGGCAAGACCATCACGCTCATCGCCCTGCACCTCACCCGCCAGGGCACCGGACCCACACTCGTCGTCTGCCCGGCCTCGCTGATGGGCAACTGGGAGCGGGAGATCTCCAGGTTCGCCCCCGGCGTCCCGGTACGCCGCTACCACGGCGCCCAGCGCACCCTGGCCGACGACGGCTTCGTCCTGACCACGTACGGCACCATGCGGCTGGACGCCGCCCGGCTCGGCGAGCACCCCTGGGGGCTGCTCGTCGCCGACGAGGCCCAGCATGTCAAGAACCCCGCCTCCGGCACCGCCAAGGCGCTGCGCGAGATCCCCGCCGCCGCCCGCGTCGCCCTCACCGGCACCCCGGTGGAGAACAACCTGTCGGAGCTGTGGGCCATCCTCGACTGGACCACGCCCGGCCTGCTCGGCCCCCTCACCCGCTTCCGGTCCCGGTGGGCCAAGCCGGTCGAGTCCGGCGACAAGGCCACCGCCGAACGGCTGGCCCGCCTCGTCGGCCCGTTCCTGCTGCGCCGCCGCAAGTCCGACCCCGGCATCGCGCCCGAGCTGCCGCCCAAGACCGAGACCGACCGCCCCGTCCCGCTCACCACCGAACAGGCCGGCCTGTACGAGGCCGTCGTGCGCGAGATCATGACGCAGATCGAGAGCGCCCAGGGCATGGCCAGGCGCGGCCTCATCGTCAAGCTGCTCACCGGGCTCAAGCAGATCTGCAACCACCCCGCCCAGTATCTGCACGAGGCCGACCCGCGCCTGCCCGGCCGCTCCGGCAAGCTGGAGCTGCTCGACGAGCTCGTCGACACCATCGTCGCCGAGGACGGCGCCGTCCTGGTGTTCACCCAGTACGTCCAGATGGCCCGCCTGCTCGACAAGCACCTGTCCGCGCGCGGCGTCGGCACCCAGCTCCTGCACGGCGGCACCCCCGTCGCCCGCCGCGAGGAGATGGTCCGGCGCTTCCAGGACGGCGCCGCCCCGGTGTTCCTGCTGTCGCTCAAGGCCGCCGGCACCGGGCTCAACCTCACCCGCGCCGACCACGTCATCCACTACGACCGCTGGTGGAACCCCGCCGTCGAGGACCAGGCCACCGACCGCGCCTACCGCATCGGCCAGACCCGGCCCGTCCAGGTGCACCGGCTCATCGCCGAAGGCACCATCGAGGACCGCATCGCCCAGATGCTCGTCGCCAAGCGCTCCCTGGCCGACGCCGTGCTCGCCTCCGGCGAGGCCGCCTTCACCGAGCTGACCGACGCCGAACTCGCCGCCCTCGTGGAGCTGAGATGACCGACGCCCGCGGCTTCGCCGCCTTCCCCCCGCAGCGGACCGGCGCCCGCTTCGCCACCTCCTGGTGGGGCCGCGCCTGGATCAAGGCGCTGGAGGACACCTCCCTCGACCACACGCTGCTGAAGAACGGCCGCGCCTACGCCAAGACCGGCCAGGTCGGCCCCATCACCGTCAGCCCCGGCCGGCTCGCCGCCGTCACCGAGCACGAGTACGACACCGTCGTCCGCGTCGAACAGCTCACCGACGCCGCCTGGGAACGCTTCCTCGACCAGGTCGCCGCCAAGGCCGGGCACATCGCCGCCCTGCTCGACCGCGACATGCCGCACGACCTGGTCGAGGCCGCCGAGGACGCCGCCGTGCCGCTGCTGCCCACCGTCGGCGACCTGGAGCCCGAATGCTCCTGCCCCGACTGGGGCCACCCGTGCAAGCACGCCGCCGCCCTGTGCTACCAGGCGTCCTGGCTGCTCGACGACGACCCGTTCGTGCTGCTGCTCCTGCGGGGGCGCGGCGAGCGCGAGCTCATCGACGGGCTCCAGCGCCGCGACGTGCCCGCCACCGCCCCGCAGGGCGTCCCCGTCGCCGACGCCTACGCGCTCGGCGTCCCGCCGCTGCCCGACCCGCCGCCGCTGGACGTCACGTTCACGCCGCTCGGCCTGGAGCCTGCCCCCGGCGTCGACGTGGCCGCGCTGGAGGTGCTCGCCGCCTCCGCCGCCTCCCGGGCCCGCGAACTGCTCCTCACCGGCGCGTCCACGCCGCTCACCGAATACCAGGACCGGGTACGCCTGTCCGCCGAGTTCGGGCTCGACCTGGGCCTCGACGCGGCGGTGGCCGCCTGGCGGCACGGCGGCGCCGGTGGCCTGGACGCGCTCGAGAGCCCGTGGACGCCGCCCAAGCAGGACCTGGCCCGCGCCCGCGCGCTGCTGGAGGCCGGCTGGGAGGGCGAGCCGCCGATGGTCGAGGCCTGGCGCAACCAGTGGACCGTCGGCGACCGGCAACTGCGCTACGGCCGCGACGGCCGCTGGTACCCGTTCGCCCGCCGCGACGGCGCCTGGTGGCCTGACGGGCCGCCGGAACGCGACCCGTCGGCCCTGCTCACCTGATCGCCTTCAGATCCACCACGACCTGCTCGCCGTCCCGCGCGTAGACGAGCAGACCGGGCGTCCGGTAGTCGAGGACCGGACTGTACACGGTCGGACCCAGCGTTCCCGACTTCCCGGTGGCCAGGTCGTACAGCACCTCGCTCGTCCGCTCGTGGGAGACCACCACGAAGCGGTCGAGCGCGGGCACCGACATCATGGTCGGGCCCGGCAGCTCACGCCTGCCGCCGCCGTCGCGGCGGGAGGCGGTGCGGCCGTGCACGCACCACGTGACCGCGCACACCCCTCCGGCGACGGACGCCCGGCTGCGCTCCCCCGTGCGCAGATCGACCAGGCCGCCGAACGCGGCCTCCTTGGTCGGCCGGTTGCCGGGCCTGGGGCGGGCGGCCCACGGCCACGCCAGCAGGGTGTGCCCGGCCGAGCCGGCCACCTGCTCGGCTCTGCCGCCGGTCAGCGGCATCCGGTAGACGCCCTCGCGGCCCCACGGCGACCACACCAGCCGGCCGCCCGCGATCTCCAGGTCGATGCCCTGCGGGGCGTTCTTCAGCGTGGCGACCTGGCGCTGCGTGCCGCCGGTGACCGGGGCCGTCCAGATCTCCACCACGCGCACGCCCGCGTGGCGGCGCAGCGTCCACCAGGCCAGCAGCCCCTCACCGACCGCGACGAACGGCGAGGTGACCACGGTGCCGCGCGGCGAGCGCACGTCCACCAGCCGGCGGGCGGTCCGCTTCCTGACGTCGTAGGCCCACAGCGCGTGGATCCTGTCGCCGTCCTCCGTCCGCACCAGCAGCGACCGGTCGTCCAGGTACCGTTCCGGCCGCATGGGCTGCCCGTTCGGCAGCTTCTCGGGAACGGTGCGGACCACGCCCGGCCACACCTTCTCGACGGGCGGCGGCACCGGGTGGGCCCGCGGCGAGGCCGGGGTGGCAGGCGCGAACGTCGGCGAGGGCCGCGCCGCCACGACGCGCTCGCCCGGCGGGACCATCACCGCGGCGACCGCCGACAGCACCGCGACCGTGGCCGCCGCCGACAGCACGGACCCCCTGCGCCGTCGCCGCCGGTGCCCCGTCTCGATCCGCGTCCGCAGGTCGGCCGCCGGCCGCGGCGCGTGCCCGGCCGCCCGCGCGAACTCCTCGCGCAGCCGCCGTTCCAGCTCGGCGCTCACGTCACGCTCCCCAGGCTCTCGACGATCGCGGGGACGTCACCGCGCAGCTTGTCCAGGGCCCGCGACGCCTGGCTGCGCACCGTGCCGCGCGAGATGCCCAGGACGACGGCGATCTCGGCGTCGCTCAGCTGCTCGTAGTAGCGCAGCACCAGCACCGCCCGCTGGCGGCGCGGCAGCCGCGCCAGCGTGTCCCACAGCGGCGACCCCTCGTACGGCCGGTCCCGCCAGGTCCGGTCGGGCGGCTCGGCCGTGACGTGCTCGCGCCGCCGCAGCCGCCAGGCGTTGACGTGCAGCCGGCTCATCGTCGTCTTGACGTACGCCTCCGGGTCGTGCTTGCGCCGCACCCGCTCCCACGCTCCGCGTAACCGCACCAGGGCCTCCTGCACCAGATCGGCCGCGTCGTGCGGATTGCCGGTCAGCACGTAGCCGTAGCGGAGCAGCACGTCCACCCGGTCGGCGACGAACCGCTCGAACAGCTCCTCGTCCTGCACGTCCACGCCCTCCTGTCATGGTCATCCCGACTGAGACGGCCGGAGGGCGCCAGGTGTTGCACCGTCAGGGCGCCGGTCTGGGCGGGTTGGGGAGCTGGGCGATCTCCTCGGGGGTCAGGGCGCGGCAGCCGAGCGCGATCACGCCGCTGAAGGAGTTGTTCTCGCACATCACCGCGACGGTCGCGCAGGTGGCGGCGATCGTGGCGGCGATGACGCGGATCGGGTTGCAGGTCAGGCCGATCTGTCCCTTGGGCAGGGCCGCCGCGGGCAGGCCGAGCAGGCTGAGGAGCAGGGCCGTGCTGGGCGCGGTGGCCGTGGTCGTGATCACGCAGCACTGCGGCGCGGGGTCGGCGTGGGCCGCCGGGGCGGCCAGGACGAGGCCCGCCGCGGCTGCGGTGGTGGCCGCGGCGGCGGCCAGGGTCCTGCGGATGCGCATCAAGAGCTCCGTACGTAAGGGACGATCATTACGATCAGCCACGTACCCCCAACAATGTGTTACGCATCAACAGAACTGGTCAAAGCCGGTCGGCTATCGCGGTGGCCAGCTCGATGACGGCGGCCCGGCGGCGGGCCAGCGCCTCGGCGGGGTCGGGCTCGTCGAGGATCAGGCGGCGCAGTTGCGGCACCGAGAAGTTCCACGCGACCAGGCCGATGAGGGTGAACAGCCAGTCGCGCGCCCGCCGCTCGTCGGGCATGCCGGCCTCCATCAGGGCACGGACGTTGGCCCGGTAGCCCTCGACGCGCTCCCCCTCGCCCGGCACCGGGCCGTCGCCCGACTCCAGCGCCTCCCACAGCAGCAGCCTGACCAGGTCCGGGTTCTCCTGGTAGCGGTCGAACAGCTGGCCGGCGATCTCGGGCAGCTTGCGCGGGTCGAGGTCGAGCGTGTGGCAGATCTCCTGCAACTGCGCGGCCACCACGGCGCCGAACAGCTTCTCCTTGTTGCCGAAGTAGAGGTAGATCGCCTGCTTGTTGGCGCGCGCGGCGGTCGCGATGCGCTCGATCCTGGCCCCGGCCAGGCCGTGCTCGGCGAACTCCGCGCTGGCCGCGGCGAAGATCCGCTGCCTGGTCGCCTCGGCGTCGTACGTCATGGAAGGAATTAAACCATCCGGTTGACATGCAGGCCGAATCACGCCACGATCTAAACCAACCAGATGGTTTATTACTGAAGGAGACCACCATGTCCGTCGCCCCCATGCCCGTCAGCACCCCGCTGCCCGCCGCGCTCGCCGGCCGCACCGTGCTCGTCATCGGCGGCAGCTCCGGCATCGGCCTTGCCGCCGGCGAGCTGCTGCGTTCACTCGGCGCCCGCGTCGTCCTCGTGGCCCGCGACAAGGCCCGCCTGAACGCCGCCGTCGCCCACTGCCTGGCCGTGCCCGGCGCCACGCATGACGACCCCGTGCTCGGGATCGCCGCCGACGCCGGCGACGAGCGGGAGCTGGACCGCGTCTTCGAGCAGGCCGGCCCCATCGACCACGTGCTGGTGACGGCAGGCGGCTTCCAGGTCGGCCCGCTCGACGCCACCCCGCGCGCCGACGTGCAGGACGCCGTCGACAGCCGGCTCTGGGGCGCCTACGCCGTCGCCCGCGCCGCCGCCCCCCGCCTGCCCGCCGGCGGCTCCATCACGTTCACCTCCGGCCTCTACGCGACCCGCCCGCTGCCCGGCATGGCCGCCGCCGTCGCCGCGATCGGCGCTGTCGAGGCCCTCACCAAGGCGCTGGCCGTCGAGCTGGCCCCGCGCCGGGTGCGCGTGAACGCCGTCCGCTACGGCGTGTTCGACACGCCGCTGGCCCGCGGCGCGCTGGGCGCGGCCACCGACGAGGCCGTCGCCGAGGCGGGCCGCGCCTTCCTGCCCGGCCGCCTGGGCACCCCCGCCGAGGCGGCCGCCGCCCCGATCTTCCTGATGTCGGACAACTACGTCTCCGGCGCCGTCATCCCCGTCGACGGCGGCCAGAGCCTCGTCTGACCCGCCCCTCAGGCCAGGTTGAGCTGCCAGGACACGCCGAACCTGTCGTTGACCCAGCCGAAGCGCTTGCTGAAGCCGTGGTCGCCCAGCGGCATCAGCGCCGCGCCGCCCTCCGACAGAGCCGCGTACAGCCGCTCGATCTCGTCCGCCGACTCGCACTGCACGTACAGCGACATCGACGGCGTGAACGTGAAGTCGTGGCGCACCGCGCTGTCGATGGCCATGTACTCCTGCCCCGCCAGCCGGAACGTGGCGTGCAGCACGCTGCCCTCCGCGCCCGGCCCGTCCGGGCCGTAGCGGGTGACGGAGACGATCTCCGCGTCGTCGAACAGCGACACGTAGAAGGTCATGGCCTCCTCGGCCTTGCCCTCGAACATGAGAAAGGTGGTGATTTTCTGGGACATCGACTACTCCGGTTCCGGTGCGTAGAAGGCGGTCGTCGCCTCGGTGGCCGCCGCGACGAGCCCGGCGTCCGCGCCCGAGGCGAGGTACGCCTCGCCCCAGGCCCGGCTGCTGGCGACGATGGCGGCGCGCCCCTGTTCGGTCTCGTGGAAGTGCTCGTGGTCGGGGATCGGCAGGCCCGCCAGATGCATGGCGAGACCGAGCACGGACAGGTCCCAGCCCACCCCCACCGCGCCGGGGCCGTACCGCGACCAGAACTCCGCCGCCACGACGGCGGTGTGCGTCAGCTCGAAACGGGTGCCGTCGCCGTCGGGCGCCAGCGTCACCTCGACCTCCGAGGCGGGCGCGTCGCCGAAGACCCACGTCACCCTCAGCAGCTCGGGCGGCTCGCAGGCCAGGATCTCCCCGCCGGCGTTGCCCTCAAGCTGGTACGTGCCGCCCAGGCGCAGGTCGCCGCTGATCGGCAGCAGCCAGCGGCTGATCCGCTCGGCCGTCGTGAGGGCGTCCCACACGTCCTCGGCCGCGGCGTCGTAGTGACGGGACAGGACGACGGACTTGGTCTCGCCCTTCTCGGTCACCGCGCGGTGGGCGCGGGTGACCTCGTCGATGATGTTCATGCGGACTCTTCCTTCGTGGTGGGCCCGGGCGTGGTCGGCTCGGGCGGGCCGGCGGCGCGGCGGGCGCGCTTGCCGCGGGCCAGCTCCGTCGCCAGGGCGTCGAGGCGCTGGCTCCAGAAACCGCGGAAGCGCTCCAGCCACCGGTCGACCTCGCGCAGCGGCTCCGGGTCGACGGCGTAGAGCCGCCGGGTGCCCTCGGCGCGCACGGTGGCGAAGCCGTTGTCGCGCAGCACCTTGAGATGCTGCGAGACGGCCGGCTGGGAGATGCCGTGCTCGCGCTGGATGACGGCGGTGACCTCGCCGGAGCTGCGCTCACCGTCGGCGAGCAGCTCCAGGATCCGGCGCCGGACCGGGTCACCGAGTACGTCGAATGCATGCACGACCTCACTATTTCAGTCGCAGCTTATATAAGTCAAACCCGGTATAATGTGGCGGGCTAGGGTCGGAGCGTGCAGGACGTCGAGGAGGCCGTCACCCGGGCGTTCCAGGAGGAATGGGGGCGCGTCGTCGCCACCGTCATCCGCATGACCGGCGACTGGGACCTGGCCGAGGAATGCGCCCAGGACGCCTTCGCGCAGGCGCTGCGCCACTGGCCCCGCGACGGCGTCCCGCGCAGGCCTGGCGCGTGGCTGACCACCGCCGCCCGCAACCGCGCCACCGACCGGCTGCGCCGCGAGGCAGTCGGGGCGGCCAAACTCCGCCAGGCCGCCCTGCTCGCCCCGCAGTCCGAGCCGGACGGCGACGGCGGCGACGCCGACGACAGCGGCGTGCCCGACGACCGGCTGCGGCTGATGTTCACCTGCTGCCACCCGGCGCTGCCGTTCGAACAGCGGGTGGCGCTCACCCTGCGCACCCTCGCCGGGCTCACCACGGCGGAGATCGCGCGGGCCTTCCTGGTGTCGGAGGAGGCCATGTCGCAGCGGCTGGTACGCGCCAAGCGCAGGATCCGCCAGGCCGGCATCCCCTACCGGGTGCCGCCCGCCCACCTGCTCCCCGAACGGACGCGTTCCGTCCTGGGCGTGCTCTACCTGCTGTTCAACGAGGGCTACTCCGCCAGCGGCGGCGACGACCTCGTCCGGCGCGGGCTCAGCGGCGAGGCCGTCCGCCTGGCCCGGCTGCTCACCGGACTGCTGCCCGGCAAGCCCGAGGCCAAGGGGCTGCTCGCGCTCATGCTGCTGCACGACGCCCGCGCCGCCACCCGCACCGGGCCCGACGGCGCGCTGGTGCCCCTGGAGGAACAGGACCGCTCCCGCTGGGACGCCGACCGCATCGGCGAAGGCGTCCGGCTGCTGGAGGACGCCCTGCGCCAGGGGCGGGCCGGGCCCTACCAGATCCAGGCCGCCATCGCCGCCTGCCACGGCACCGCCCCCACGGCCGCCGACACCGACTGGCCCCAGATCGCCGCCCTGTACGACCGGCTCGCCCGGCTCGTGCCCTCCCCGGTGGTCGAGCTGAACCGGGCGGTCGCCATCGGCATGGCCGAAGGGCCCGCGGCCGGGCTCGCGCTCGCCGACCGGCTGCGCGAGTCCGGCGCGCTCGCGGGCTACCACCTGCTGCCCGCCACCCGCGCCGACCTCCTCCGCCGCCTCGGCCGCCCCGGCGAGGCAGCCGACGCCTACCGCGAAGCCCTCAGCTCCGCGCCGACCACCCCCGAACGCCGCTACCTGACCCGCCGCCTGAACGAAGTCCGCGCCCAGCAGGACACCACCCGAACGGCCTGACACCGCCCACCAGGGCGACGCCGCCGGGTGGTCGGTGGCCGGTGGAAGGGCCGGTGTCGTGGGGGGTCAGCGGGGGCGGGTGGCGATGATCACGGTGGCGGCCCATGCGTCGGAGCGGGCGACGCGCGGCGCCAGGCCGTGGCGGGCGACGGCCTCCAGGGCGGGCGGGACCTGGCGGTCGCTGGTCTCGAACAGCAGATGCCCGCCCGGGGCGAGCCAGCCGGGCGCCCCGGCGGCCACCCGGCGCAGCACGTCCAGCCCGTCGGCGCCGCCGTCGAGCGCGAGCCGCGCCTCGTGCAGCCGCGCCTCGGCGGGCAGCAGCCCGATCTCCCCGGTCGGCACGTACGGCACGTTGGCCAGCAGCAGCCCGATCCGCCCGCGCAGGTCCGGGGGCAGCGGCTCGTACAGGTCGCCCTCGTGGACGCGGTCGGCGGGCAGGTTGCGGCGGGCGCAGGCGACGGCGGCCGGGTCGAGGTCGGCGGCGTGCAGCTCGGTGCCCGGGACGGCGGCGACCAGGGCGGCGCCGAGCGCGCCGGTGCCGCAGCACAGGTCGACGGCCACCGTGCCGGGTGCGGCGAGGGCGATCGCCTGCTCGACGAGGAACTCGGTGCGCGGGCGCGGCACGAAGACGCCGGCGTCGACGGCGACGCGCAGGCCGCGGAACTCGGCCCAGCCGAGGACGTGTTCGAGGGGCTCGCCGGCGGCGCGGCGCTCGACGAGGGCGTCGAGCGCGGCGGGGGTGCGGGCCGCGCCGGCGAGCAGGCGGGCCTCGTCTTCGGCGAAGACGCAGCCTGCGGCACGGAGGCGGGCGACGACGGCGGGCGGAGAGAGTGACATGAGCGCCTTTCGGGATGAACGGGGCGCTCTCCCGGTCGCCTCAGGAACGGCGGGCCGCGTGAGGTGAGAGCACCCGGACGGAACAAGCGGGAATGGGTCTCACCTCCTCGAATTTCGGCTGCGACACTATCGGAGCCCCGCGGAGCCCGGCAAACCGGTCAGCTCTTTGGCGGCGGTGCGGATCTCGTGCAGCAGCACCGCCAGGTCGTCCTCGGTGGTGGCGGGGCTCAGGACGCAGGCGCGCAGCGCGTCGGCGCCGCCCAGCCGGGTGCCGGTGAGGAACGTGACCCCGCGCCGCTGCACGGCCGCCGGGAGGGCGCGGTTCACCAGGTCGGGATCGCCTGAGCCCGGGCGGTAGCGGAAGGCGGCGATGGAGGTGACGACGGGCGCCATCAGCTCGAAGTCGGCGGCGTCCTCGACCATCGCGCCGAGCGTGCGGGCCAGCCGGGTGGTGTGGCCGACCAGGCGCTCGATGCCGTCGCGGCCAAGGTGCGACATCGTCGCCCACGTCTTCAGCGCGCGGAACGGCCGCGTCTGCTCGGGCCCGTACTCGGCGAACCAGCCCAGCTCGTCGGCGTTCTCGTCCACCAGGTACGACGGGACGAGGCTGAAGGCGGCACGCGCCTCGGCGGGGTCGCGCAGCAGCGCGCAGCCGCAGCCGACGGGGACGCCGAGCCACTTGTGCGGGTCGAGGGCGAGCGAGTCGGCCAGCTCGAGACCGGCGAAGGCGGACGGGTCGGCCAGCACGCCGAGCGCCCCGTAGGCGCCGTCGACGTGGAACCAGAGCCCGTGCTCGGCGGCGACGGCCGCGATGTCGGCGAGCGGGTCGACGGCGCCGCTGTTGACGGTGCCCGCGCTCGCCGCCACGCAGAACGGCCGCAGCCCGGCCGCCACGTCCTCGGCGACCATCGAGCGCAGCGCGGCCACGTCCATCCGGTAGGCGGCGTCGACCGGGACGGTGCGGATGCGCCGGGAGCCGATGCCGAGCAGTTCGGCGGCCTTGCGCAGGCAGCTGTGCCCTTCGGCGGACACGTACACGACCATCGGCGGGCGGCCGGACAGGCCCTCCTCGCGCACGTCCCAGCCGTCGGCGAGGGCGGCGCGCTGCCGGGCGGTGGCCAGGCAGATGATCGTCGCCATGGAGGCGCCGCTGGTCAGCAGCCCGCCGCCGGGCCGGTGCGGGAAGCCGACGAGGCCGGCCAGCCAGCGCACGACCGTGCGCTCCAGCAGCGGGCCGGCGTGGTCGCCGCCCGCGCAGCTCGGGTTGAGCGCGGCGGCCAGCGGCTCGACGAGCACGCCGGCCGGGTTGGGCGGCGAGTTGACCCAGCCGAAGAAGCGCGGGTGCCCGTTGCCCATCGGGTAGGGCAGCACCCGGGCGCGGACGTCGTCGAGCAGTTCGTCGAGGCCGCGCCCGGTCCCGGGCAGGTCCTGGCCGGTGAGCCAGAGGCGGTCGGCGTCGGCGACGGGCCGCCAGACGGGCTCCTCGCGGAGGCCGCCGAGGTGGTCGGCGGCGAGGCCGGCGGCCCGGCCCGCGGCGTGGCGCAGCTCATCCAAGGTGGGTCTCCGTTCGCTGGTCGTGGTGCGTGACGGCGGGCCCGCCCAGCTCCATGGCCAGGTAGTACACGCAGTCGGTGGCGTCGTCGTCGTTGGCGAAGGCGTGGCGGCGGTCGCCCGGGTAGTAGGCCGAGTCGCCGGCGCGCAGCACGTGGGCCCGGTCGTAGACGGTCAGGCGCAGGCTGCCGGACTCGACGGCGACGTACTCGCGCGAGCCTGGCGCGTGCGCGGCGAACTCCCCCGCGTCGACGCCCGGCCCGATCGTGGTGCGCATGAACTCGAACTCCACGTTCGGCAGCACCGGTGACAGCACCCGGCGCTCCCATCCGGACGGGTCGCGCACCACGCGCTGCTCGGCGTGCCGCAGCACGGCCGGCACCTCGCGGACGGGCTCGTCGAGCAGCCGCGCGATCGACGTGCCGAGGGCGGTGGCCAGCCGGTCCAGGACGAGCACGCTGGGGGTCTTGGCGCCCCGTTCGACCTCGGAGACCATGCTGCGGCTGATGCTGCTGAGCTCGGCCAGCCGGTCGATGGACAGCCCGCGGGCTCGGCGCTCGGCGCGGACGCGGGCGCCGAGCTCGGCCATCGACAGGCCGGTGGAGAGAACGCCATCCATGTTGTCCACTATAGGGGTGGTTTGTCCGCGATAGTGGTGATGTTGACAGCTGAGGTGAGGCCGCGTGTAATGATCCGGCAGGTCGCGTGTCGTCGCCCGGTGGACGGCGGGGGCATGGAGGCCGTGACAGCAGGGGGACGATACCGTGACTTCACAGCTCACAGGCAGCGCCTGATCCGACCGCGCCCGCGCGCCCCCTCATCACCGGCATTCCCGCACGCCTGACAGAGAGCTTCAGCATGTCCAACGGCTTCAACCAGTCCATCATCGACCAGTTCCGCGCCAGCAACGGCAGGGTCGGCCCGCCCTTCGAAGGGGCCCGCCTCATCCTGCTCACCACCACCGGGGCCAGGAGCGGCGCCCGCCACACCACCCCGCTCGGCTACCTCGCCGACGAGGGCAACAGCCGGATCTTCGTCATCGCCTCGGCCGGCGGCTCGCCCCGCCACCCCGCCTGGTTCCACAACATCCTGGCCGACCCGCGCGTCACCGTCGAGGACGGCGCGTTCACGTACGAGGCCACCGCGGTCGTCCTGGACGGCGCCGAGCGCGACGAGATCTTCGCCCGCGCCGTCGAGGCCGACCCCGCCTGGGCCGACTACGAGACGAAGTCCGGGCGCACGCTGCCCGTCGTCGCCCTCACCCAGACCGCCGGCGGCCCGCCCGACCTGCGCGGCGGCGACTTCCTCAAGGTCGTCCACGACGCCTTCCGCCGCGAGCTCGCGCTGATCCGCGAGGAGGTGGCCGAGTCGGGCGCCGGCCTGGGCGCGCAACTGCGCATCAACTGCCTCAACCTGTGCCAGGGGCTGCACTTCCATCACACGATGGAGGACACGCGCATGTTCCCGCACCTCGACGGCGCCCGCCCCGACCTCGCCCCCGTGCTGGCCCGGCTCCGCGAGGAGCACCGCGTCATCCAGGAGCTCGTGGACGAGCTGCAGAAGGTCGTCGCGAGCGGCGGCGGCGACGTGCTCGCCGAGGTCGAGCGCCTCACCGCCGAGCTGGAGGCCCACCTCGACTACGAGGAGGAACACCTCGTCCCCGTGCTGAACGGCGGCTGATCAGCCCGCGTAACGCCGCAGCCCCGGCGCGGCCCGCGCGATCAGGGCCACCGCCGCCACCGTGAGCAGCCCGCCGGCGCAGATCGTCACCTGCGGCCCGTACGCGGCCGCGGCGGTCCCGTGCAGCAGGTTGCCGATCTGCGGACCGCCGACGAGCACGACCGTGAGCGAGCCCTGGACCCGGCCGCGCACGGCGTCGTCGGTGTGCGCCTGGGTGATGGCGTTGCGGAACGTGCTGAGCAGGAAGCTGGCGGCGCCGCCGAGCAGCAGCGCCGCCAGCGCCTGCCACAGCTGCCCGGCCAGGCCGAGCAGCACCACCGTCACCCCCCACACGGCGGCGGCCCACGCCATCAGCGCGCCCTGCCGCCGCGCCCGGGTGAACGTCCCCGACAGCAGCCCCGCCGCGAACACCCCCGCCGGGTAGGCCGCGTAGAGCAGCCCCAGCTCCACGCCGCCGCCCGCCGGGCCGCCGTGCACCGTGCCGGCCAGCTCGGGCAGGACCGCCGACGGCATCCCGAACACCATCGCGGCCAGGTCCACCGCCAGCACCGCCACCAGCACCCGGTTGCCCGCCAGGTAGCGGAACCCGGCCAGCACCTGGGCGGGCGTGGAGCCCCTGCCGCCCTCCGGAGCCGGGATCGGCGGCAGCCGGAACACCGCCCACACCACCGCCAGCAGCGCGAGCGCGTCGAACAGGTAGAGCGAGCCCAGCCCCGTCACCGGGATCAGCACGCCCGCCAGCAGCGGCCCGATCACCGAGCCGGAGTAGCGGGCCAGCGAGCTCAGGCTGTTCGCGGCGGCCAGCAGCCCGGCGGGCACCAGCCGGGGCACCACCGCGCCCGTCGTCACCATGATCGTCCCGAACGTGGCGCCCTGGCAGGCCACCAGCGCCAGCAGCACCGCGACCGACCTCAGCCCGGCGGCCTGCTGCGCCCACAGCCCCGCGTACGTCAGCGCCAGTCCGCAGTGCGCCGCCAGCAGCAGCCGCCGCCGGTCCATCACATCAGCCCGAGCCCCCGCCCACAGTGACGCCGTCACCAGCGCGCCGAACGACACCCCGGCCGCCGCGCCCACCGCCGCCGACGAGCCCGTCATCGCGAACAGCTGCGCCGGCACCGCCACCACGCTGAACGACCCGCCGACCGCGCACACCGCCGAGGCCGTCCACAGCCGCCGGAACGCCGGGACGGCCAGCGGCCGGCGGTCCAGCGTGAAGCGGCTCACAACGCCACCACGTCGGCCACGACGCACGCGATGTTGTCGGGCGCGCCCGCCGCGTACGCCAGGGCGAGCAGCGCGTCCAGGGCCGCCTCCGGGCCGTCGGCGCCCGCCAGCGCCGCGTGCAGGGAATCGGGCGCGACCACGGCCGACAGCCCGTCGGAGCACAGCAGGTAGCGGTCCCCGGCCTCGGCCGCGTGCAGCGACAGGTCCGGCTCCGTCCCGCCCTCCCCCGTCAGCGCGCGGGCCAGCATCGACCGGCTCGGGTGCGAGGCCGCCTCCTCCGGCGTCAGCCTGCCCTCGTCGACCATCGCCTGCACCAGCGTGTGATCGTGGGTGATCCGGAACATCTCGCCGCCGCGCAGCACGTACGCGCGCGTGTCGCCGACGTGCACCAGCGCCAGCCGTGACCCCGACCGCAGCAGCGCCGTCAGCGTGGTCGCCGGCCCGCGCGCGGACGCCTCACCCGGGCCGGCGAGCTCCTTGATCGCCTCACCGGCCCTGGCGACCGCGTCGGCGAGCGCGCCGAGCAGGTCCCCTTCCGGTACGGCCAGCGTCTCCAGCGGCTTGAGCGCCTCGATCGCCGCCGCGCTGGCCAGCTCGCCGCCCGGCCCGCGCACCCCGTCGGCCACCGCCAGCAGGCGGGCGCCCGCGTAGGCGGCGTCCTCGTTGCTGGTGCGCACCAGCCCGGACGCGGTCCTGGCCGCGTAACGGACGCCCACGGTGTGGTCGGCGGCGGCGCCCCCGCCGGACAGGTGGTCGACGAGGAACGTCGCCAGCCTGCCCCGGGCCGCCGTCTCGGCCTCCACCCGCGCCCAGTGATCGGCGACCGCCTCGGCGGCGGCGCCGGGCTCCAGGTCGCACACCTCGCGGATGCGGGCCAGCGGCATGCCCAGCCGCCGCAGCCAGGCGATCAGCCGGGCCCGCTCCACCTGGGCCGGATCGTAGAAGCGGTATCCCGACTCCCCGTCGACCAGGGCGGGCCGCAGCAGCCCGAGCTCGTCGTACAGCCGCAACGCCTTCGGCGACAGGCGCACGGCACGCGCGAACGCGCCGATCGTCAGTAGTTCCACATCGGACATGCTGGACCTTCCCCCAGGGGCAAAGTCCAGCGGGCCGTGGCGCTCAGATGGTCATCGTGGCCTGCCGGTCGGCCTGCCACTCGACCGTCACCACCGTGGCGTCGTCCTGGAGCCGGCCGCGCTGGTGGTCCAGGATCGAGTTGATCAGGCGGCGCAGCGTCTCGGGAGCCGACAGCCCGCCCGCCTCGTGGCGCACGATGAAGTCCACGAACCGCTCCAGCCCGAACTGCTCCCCGGCGGGGTTCTGCGCCTCGATGATCCCGTCGGTGTAGAGGAGCAGCCGGTCGCCGCGCTGCAGCTGATAGCGCTCCAGCCCCGACGACAGGCCCAGCCCGAACCCCATCGGCGGCGACGGCAGCTCGCTGTCGAGGCTGGCGACCAGCCGGCCGTCCCGCACCACCAGCGGCGGATGGTGGCCGCGGTTGATCCAGGTGAGCTCGCCGGTGTCCATGTCCAGGTCGGCCAGGATGCCGGTGGCGAACCGGGTGCGGCCGAACTGCTCGCCGATCGCCGCGTCGATCCCCTCGCTCGTGGCCAGCAGGTCCTTGCCGGCGAGCCGGCTGTTGCGGCAGGCGCCGATCGCCATCGTCGCCGTCAGCGTCGCCGACAGGTCGTGCCCCATCGCGTCGAAGATCGACACGTGCAGGTTGTCGCCCGCGATGCCGTAGTCGTAGGCGTCGCCGCCCACCTCGTAGGCCGGCTCCAGCGCGGCGCTGAACACCACCCGGTCGTTGGCGAAGCTGCCGTGCGGCAGCAGGTTCCACAGCACCTCGGCCGACAGCAGCATCGGCTCGCCGCGCACCAGCGCCGCCCACGAGTCGCTGGAGCCCCGCTTGCTCACCAGGATGAGCGCGACCAGCGAGGCGAGCTGCCTGGCCCGCCACTCGACGGTCTCGTCCACGGTCTGGACCGTGGCGCCGAGCACGCCGATACGCTCGGTGCCGTCGATCAGCGGCACCCACAGCTGCACGGCCGCCGGTTCGTCCTCGGCCTTGGCCCGCACGACCTCCACGTCGCGGAAGGACCGCCCCGGCATCGTGGTGTCGATCGACACCGGCGTCAGCGGCACGCCCCGGGCGTCCACCTGGCCCGGCAGCGGCACCAGCGTCAGCTGCCGCAGGTCGCACACGTACACCTTGGTGTGGGTGAAACCGGACAGGGCCGCGTGGCCGGCGATCAGGGGGACGGTGTCCTCCAGCGTGGCCGTGTGGCTGGCACGCAGGAGCCCGCCCAGCATGCGCTCGCCGTCGCTCAGCACCGTGCCGCCTCCCCTCCGACGAGCTCTTACCCGCGCGCGGGCGATCCTGCACCGGCCTCTCCCAGGAGGCCCCGACGCCTGTCGCAGCACCGGCTACGATCACCTGGTGCTCGCGTCCCTGCACCTGCTCGCCGGCGCCCCGGCAGCGGGCAAGACCACGCTGCTCCCCCACCTGCTCGACGCGGCGGACGGGCTGGTCGTGATCGACATGGACGAGCTCCTGGAGGACGGGAAGCTGATCGGCGTCCCCATCGCCGACCCCGCGGCGGCCCCCGCATGGCCGGCCTACGACCGCATGTGGGACCGCATCGTCACCATCGTCCGCCGGGCCGGGCACCCGGTGCTCCTGCTGTGCCCCGTGCCCGACCCGGCGAGCTCGCCCCGGGCGGGCGGTGGGCGCCGCCGGTGCGGTGGGCGTTGCTCGACTGCCCCGACGAGGTGCGGATGCGCCGGCTGGCGGCACGCGGCGCGCCCCCGGAGTGGACCGCCGGCGCGATGGCCGACGCCGCTCAGGGGCGCTCCCTCGCCACCACCGTCTTCACCGGCGACGGCGACCTCGCCGACCTGGCGGCGCGGGTTCTCGCGTGGGCCCGGGACGCGGAGCCTTCCATGCCGGCGCCCGGTGACGGAGAAAAGCCGCATGATCAGACGTTGACGTGACATGGACGATTCCGGGGACTTAGCCGGCAGCAGGCGGACGGGCGCGGGGGCGCGGGCGGTGGCCGGGCTGCTCCTGGTCGTGGCGGTCCTGCTCGGCCTGGTGGCGGGGCTGGGCGCGCTGTGGGCCGCCGCCGAGGCGAGCGGCAACCGGTACGTGGCGGTGACAGCGGCCGCACTGGCGCTGGCGGGCGTCACCTGGTGGCTGTGCCGGGCCGCGCTGCGCCGGGTCGCGGGCCCGCGGGTGCGGCGCTGGGCGCCGATCGCGGTCGCCGTCGTGGAACTGGCGGCCGTCGCCGTCCCCGTCGCGGGCCTGCTGTCCGGCGGGCCGCCGGACCGGCCGATCGCGGCCGCGCCCGGCACCCGCTACTGGGACCTGCCGACCGGCTCGCGCATCGCCTACACCCGCACCCCGGCCCGGGGCGAGCCCACGGGCATCCCGGCGATCCTCGTGCACGGCGGGCCCGGCGCGCCGGACCCCGACCGGCCGCTCCCGGCGCTCGCGCTCGCCGCCGAGGGCTTCGACGTGTACGCCTACCACCAGGTGGGCGCGGGCCTGTCCAGCCGCCTGCCCGACGCACGCGGCTACACGGTCGCCCGGCACGTCGCCGATCTGGACGCCGTCCGGGCCGCGATCGGCGCCGAGCGCGTCGTGCTGGTCGGAGCCTCCTGGGGCGGCACGCTCGTCGCCGCCTACCTGGCCGCGCACCCGGACCGGGCCGCCGCCGCGATCGTGGCCTCGCCGGGACCGATCTGGGCTCCGGCGTACCCCGGCAACCGGCACATGACGGAGAGCGGGCTACGCGACCAGAACCGGCTGCTGTGGGAGCACCACCCGCGCCTGCTGCTGGCCGCCGCGCTCGTCGAGGTCGCCGGGCCGCGCACCGCCCGCGCGCTGCTGCCGGACGAGACGATGGACGGCGAGTTCGGCTCCCTCGTCGGCGGCCTCGACCTGCGGGCGGGCTGCCCGGGGCAGCCGGTGCGGGAAAGGCCGCCGGGGGTGGGGTTCTGGGCCAACGTCATGACCGGCCGCGACGCCCGCCAGGTCGCCGACCCCCGGCCCGCGCTGCGCCGGGTCACCGCGCCCGTGCTGGTGCTGCGCGGCTCGTGCGACTACCTGGCGCCCGCGGTCGCCCGCGAGTACGCGGCCGTGCTGCCCGGCGCCGTCTTCCGCGCCGTCGAGGGTGCCGGCCACGCCATCCCCCTCGACCGGCCGGAGGAGTACCGCGAGCTGGTCACCGCGTTCCTGCGCGACCACCCTGCGCGCGGCAAGGGGGCCGGGGTCCTGGGGCCGGGCCGCCCGGCAGGTCACACGACGCGGATGACGATCTTGCCGCGTACGCCGCCCGTCTCCAGGGCCCGGTGGGCGGCCGCGATGCCGGAGAGCGGGAAGACCGTGTCCACGACCGGGCGGATCGCCCCGCTCTCCACGTAGCGGGTGAGATCGGCGAACAGCCGGTGCTTGGGGTTGCCGCTGAAGAACCGCATCCGGCGCGGCCCGTACACGGTCGAGGCGGCGATCGCGGCCAGCGACGCGAGCGGGCGGTCGATGTCGAAGGCGATGGCCACCATCCGCCCGCCCGGCGCGAGCAGCCGCCGGAAGTCGGGCAGGCGGGTGCCGACGGTGTCGAGGATCACGTCGAAGGGGCCGAGCGCGGCGGGCTCGGTGGTGGCGTAGTCCAGGGCCTCGTCGGCGCCGAGCTCGCGGACGAGATCCAGGCTGCGGGTCCCGGCGAGCGCGGTGACGTGCGCGCCGAGCGCCCGGCCGAGCTGGACGGCGACGCTGCCGACCCCGCCGCTCCCGCCCCGGACCAGCAGCCGCTCCCCCGCCCGCAGGCGTGCCTTGTCGCGCAGCGCGGTGATCGCGGTCGTGCCCACGCCGGGCAGGGCGGCGGCCTCGACCAGGTCCAGCCCGGCGGGCGCGAGCGCGAGCTGCCGGGGGCGGACGGCGACGTACTCGGCGGCGCTGCCGAAGGTGCGCGGCAGCCCGCCCCACACGCGGGTGCCCGGTGCGAGCCCGGAGACGCCGGGGCCGAGGGCGGCGACCTCGCCGGCGAAGTCGAGCCCGACACGTTTGGGGAATCCGCGCTCGATCGTGTCGGTCACCAGCCTGACCCGCCCGGCCCGGCCGTACGACTCGCCGCCGTTGACGCTGGCGGCGTGCACCCGCACCAGCACCTCGCCGGGGCCGGGCTCGGGGCGGGGCAGCGTGCCCTCGTAGAGCACCTCGGGGGGCCCGTAACGGTCGAAAAGAGCGGCGCGCATGTTCGTCATGGCTGGGAGGCTAGCCAGCTAACCGGACGCTACCGCCCACTTACGGGTAATGTGAGAGACATGTCCGACGGTTCGTCTCGGATGTTGCGCGCCGACGCCTCGCGCAACCGCGGCCGGATCCTGCGGGCCGCCCGCCACCTGTTCGCCACGCGCGGCATCGACGTGCCGATGGCGGCGATCGCCCGCCGGGCGGGGGTCGGCACGGCCACGCTCTACCGGCGTTTCCCCACGCGGGAGTCGCTGGTGACCGAGGTGTTCGCCGACCAGCTCGCGATGTGCGTGGGGGCGCTGAGCGAGGCGCTGGCCGACGACGACCCGTGGCGCGGCTTCCGCACGGCCGTGGAGAAGGTGTGCGCGATGCAGGTCGTCGACCGGGGGTTCACCGCCGCGTTCCTGACGGCCTTCCCGGGCGCGTTCGACCTGGAGCGCAAGCGCGCCGAGGCCGAGGACGAGCTGGCCGAGCTCATCCGGCGGGCCAAGGCCGCCGGCCGGCTGCGCGCCGATTTCGTCCTGGCGGATCTCATGCTGCTGCTCATGGCCAACGGCGCGGTGGTCGCCGGGGCAGGGGACGCGGCCGCGACGGCGTCGCGGCGGCTCGTCGCCTACTTCCTGCAGTCGTGGGAGGCCGGGCACGCGGGGCCGCTGCCGCCCCCGCCGGCGGAGCTGCGGTACGTGGGTTAGGCGCCGCTCTTGCGCTGCCGGTAGGCGCGCTGGCGGCAGGCCCGGGAGCAGTACGCGCGCGGCCGCCCCGATTCCGGCTGCTCCACCGGTTCACCGCACACCTGACACCGGGTTTCGTCACGCCTTTCGTCACGTCTGGCGGTGATGAGCAGCTCGATGCCGTCGAGCAACCGGGCCAGCCCGAACTCGAACGGGTCCTCCGGGTGGTCGTAGCCGCCCTCCTCCCACAGCCGGGTGAGCGTCGGATAGCGGTCCAGCCGGGCGAAGAGCGTGTCGCGCGAGCCCCACCACTCCTCCTCGCTCACGCCGCTGCTGCGCTCGGCGTGCGCGGTCTCGGCCAGCACCAGCGCCTCGGCGTCCACGAACCGGCCCACCAGCCCGACCGCGGCGATCATCTCGGCCGGGGTGAGCCCGGTGCCGGCGACCGTGCTCAGCATCGCGTCGTAGTAGGCCACCGCGTTGGGCCCGGGCACGTGCCTGCTGCCCCGGATCTCCGCCAGCCACGGATGGCGGCTGCGCAGCTCCCAGCCCTGCCGGGCGCACGACTCCAGCCGGGCCCGCCAGCCCTCCCCCTCGGGCGCCGGCAGCCCGGCCATCACCGCGTCGCGCATCAGGTCCACCAGGTGGGCGCGGCCGGGGACGTGCCGGTAGAGGGACATGGTGGTGAAGCCGAGGCGCTCGGCGACCTTGCGCATCGACAGCCCGGCCAGCCCTTCGGTGTCGGCGACCTCGACGGCGGCGCGGACGATCCGGCCCAGGCTCAGCCCGGCCCCCGGCCCCTCGTCCCACAGGAGCTCCACCCCGCGGTCCGGATCAACTGCTTCGCTCATGGTTTAGGGTATATACCCGTGTACGCCATAAACAACGAAATCCTGTACGTTTCCCCGCACGGCGACGACGCCGCCCCCGGCACCCTGGAGCGTCCCTTCGCCACCCTCGGCCGGGCCGTCGGCGCGGCCCGCGCGCTCACCGGCGACGTCGTCATCAGCCTGCGTGCCGGCACCCACACCCTCGCCGCCCCGCTCGAACTCACCGAGGACGACGCCCGCCTCACCGTCCAGCCCCACGGCTACGGCACCGCCGAGCAGGAGCAGGCCGTCATCAGCGGCGGCCGGGAGATCACCGGTCAGGTGGTCGGCGGCGTCTGGACGGCCGACGTCGGCGACCTCGACACCCGGCAGCTCTACGTCGAGACCGGAGGCGTCCTCCGCCGGGCCGAACGCGCCGGCATCGACGCCCTGCCCGGCGACGCCACCAGAACCGTCACGGGTTACGTCACGGACAGCCCGCTCGACTGGCACAGCCCCGCCGACGTCGAGTTCGTCTACCGGGGCGTCTACCCGTGGACCGAGGCCCGCATCGGCGTCGCCGAAGTCACCTCCGACGGCGAACGCACCCACGTCACGATGGCGCAGCCCGCCTTCGCCCGCGCCGTCGAGCTGTACAACTTCACCTGGGAGGAGCACACCCAGGAAGGCCCCGCGCTGCCCACCAGGATCGAGAACGACGCCGCCTTCCTCACCGAGCCCGGCACGTTCGTCCTCGACCGCTCCCGCCCCGGCCACCACGTGCTGCGCTACCTGCCCCGCCCCGGCGAGCGGCCCAGGATCGTCGCCCCCGCCCTGGAGACCCTGCTGCGCGTCACCGGCTCCCGCGACGTCACCTTCCGCGGCCTGACCTTCGCCGACGCCACCTGGCTGCGCCCCAGCGGCCCGGAAGGCTTCCTGCACTACCACGGCAACGGCCACTACGACGGCGGCCCGGTCGAGAAGGTCGTACTCGTCGAGGGGCAGGCGTGGGTCACGGTGCCGTCCCGCTCGGCGACGATCCCCGCCTGCGTGACCGTCGACGGCGGCGCCGACGTCCGCTTCGAGCGGTGCCGCTTCACCCGGCTGGGCGCCACCGCGCTCGGCCTGACCGGCGGCGAACGGCACGTCGTGCGCGGCTGCGACTTCGACACCCTGTCCGCCTCCGCCGTCAACGTCACCGGCGGCCACGACACCCTCATCGAGGACAACCTGGTACAGCACATCGGCCTCGACCACTCCGGCTCCCCCGGCATCGCCCTGCTCGGCACCGAACGCTGCACCGTCGCCCACAACCACGTCCGCGAGGTCCCGCACTGCGGCATCGTCGCCGGGCCGGGCCGCGGCACCCGGCTCCTGCGCAACCTCACCACCGGCACGATGAGCGTCCTGGCCGACGGCGGCGGCCTCTACCTGTCCGGCCCGCAGGGCAGCTCGCACGACGACGGCGCCCAGATCCGGGGCAACGTCGTCAAGGACACCCGCACCCCGTACAACTTCGGCCTCTACACCGACTACGGCGCCGCCTGGGTCACCGTCGAGGGGAACGTCGTCACCGGCGCCGACAGCACCGCCGTGCTGCAGGTGTCGCCGCCGCTGGAGAACGTCGTCTACCGGGGCAACTTCTGGGACGCCGACCCCGCCGGCAGCGACGCCGTCCCGGCCGGGGTCACCTACGAGGGCAACACCACGCTGGCGGAGGGCCTGGACGCGGCCACGGCCGAGATCCAGGCCCGCGCGGGGCTGCTGCGGCCCCGCGGCTGACCACACCAGGAGACGAAGGTCAGCTGCAGCCGCCGCGTCCGCAGATGGACCAGGCGCGCAGCTGGCCGTTCTCCCACAGGTCGACGAAGACCGCGGTGGCACCGCCCCGGACGTCGGCCTCCAGGGTGAAGCCGTGCCCGACGGTGCCGTTGCAGGCGCTCCTGACCTCGCGCGACACGATCGCGTCGTTCACGTAGGCGGTGTAGACGACGTCGCGGCAGCCGGAGGCGGCCCGCAGCTCGCCGCCGACCCGGACCGAGCGGTTGTACCAGATGAGGTTGCCCTTGACGTAGGAGTTGCCGTACTGGACGTCGTAGCGCGTTTGCGGGTAGTCGGCGGCCCGGGCCGCCGTGGTGGCTCCGGCCGTGAGGACGGCCGCCGTTCCGATCGCGAGAAGTGCCCGTGCGATGCGCATGTTCCCTCTCTTCCGATGCAGGACGTTCGCTCAGCAAGGACGATGGAACACGCGGCCGGGCCGGCCAAGGGGTGATCGCGGATGTTCGCCGGCCGTTGGCTCAGGGTTCGCCGCGCAGCCGGCTGCGCTGCACCTCCCGGGCCAGCGCGCGCCGCACCGACGCGGGGGCGGGGGCGGTGACGCGCGCGGGCAGGTCGAGGCCGCGGCTGATCCGGTCGTAGGCGGCCCGGCAGCCCGCGGGCAGCCGCTCCCGGTGCAGGCGCAGGTCCTCCTCCACGAGGCGGCGCAGCTCGTCGACGTGCTGGGGGGTGAAGCGCTTCCTGCCGCGCGCGACGGCGTGGACGTGACGGGCGCAGCGGGCGCCGTCGCACGTCTCGGCGATGTGCTCGGCCAGGCCCCACAGGCGGCCTTCGAGCCAGGGGACGTCGTGCTGGTCGAGCGTCAGGTCCAGCGGCGGACGCGGCTCGGCGGCCCGCAGCTTGGTGACGTGCTTGCTCACGGCGGGCTGGCTCATGCCGGTGAGCTGGGCGATCCGGTCCTGGGTCCAGCCGAGGCCGGCGAGGGTCACGATCATCTCGGCGCGGAGCCTGCGCATGTCGTCGCCCGCGCGGATGACGTCGTTCATGTCGGCGATCATCCGCCCGGCCTGCTCCTCGGTCAGCGTCATGCCACAGATCATAACTTGGTTGTATAAATCGGTTATATGCGTCAGAGTCCTGGGTCATGCCCACTTTCACCGCGCCGGACGGCACCCGGCTGGCCTACCGCACCTCCGGGACCGGCGACCCGCTCGTCTGCGTCCCGGGAGGCCCCACGGACGCCGGCTACCTCGGCGACCTCGGCGGCCTGTCCGCGCACCGGCGGCTCGTCCTGCTGGACCCGCGCGGCACCGGCCGCTCCGCCAGGCCCGCCGACCCCGCCTCCTACCGCTGCGACCGCCAGAGCGACGACCTCGAGGCCCTGCGTGAGCACCTCGGGCTCGACCGGCTCGACCTGCTCGGCCACTCCGGCGGCGCCAACGTCGCCGTGACCTACGCGGCCCGCCACCCCGCGAACGTCGGCAGGCTGGCCCTGATCACCCCCGGCTGCGCCGCCGCCGGCATCACCGTCACCGGCGCGACGCGGCGCGAGCTCGCCCTGCGCAGGAAGGCCGAGCCGTGGTTCCCCGCCGCGTTCGCCGCCCTGGAGGCGATCATCGAGGGCCGGGGCGGCGACCGCGACGCCATCACGCCCTTCCTGTGGGGCCGCTGGGACGCCGCCGCGCGCGAGCACCCCGCCTCCCGGCCGCCCGACCCGGCGATCGCCGCCGCCTTCGCGGCCGAGGGCGCCTTCGACCCGCCGCGCACCCGGGCCGCGCTCGCCGCCCGGCGCGGCCCGGTGCTGGTGCTGGCCGGCGAGCACGACCTGAACAGCCCCCCTCGGGCGACGGCCGAGTACGCCCGCCTGTTCCCCGCCGCCTCGCACGTCGTCCAGGCCGGGGCCGGCCACTACCCGTGGGTGGACGACCCCGGCCGGTTCGCCGAGGTCGTCGCGGCTTTCCTGCGCTGACCCGGCGCGGGGTGTCGATCCGGGCAGGAGTCATTCGTATAAGGGGTGAAGGAGGACAACATGCAGAAGTACCTGCTCAGCATCTACCAGCCCGACGGCGACCCGCCCCCGCCGGAGGTCCTGGAGCCGATCGTCCGCGACCTCGAGGCACTGAACGACGAGATGCGCGCTGCCGGGGCGTGGGTGTTCGCCGCCGGGCTGCACCCGCCGGGCACCGCCACCGTGCTGCGGCCCAAGAGCGGCGACGTGCTCATGACCGACGGCCCCTACACCGAGGGCAAGGAGCACCTCGGCGGGTTCACCGTCATCCAGGCGCCCGACCTGGACGCCGCCCTCGCCTGGGGGCGCCGGCTCGCCGCCGTCACCACGCTGCCGGTCGAGGTGCGTCCGTTCCAGTGAGCGTGGAGCGGGTGTTCGCCCAGGAGTACGGGCGCGCGGTCGCCGTCCTGGTCCGCGTCTTCGGCGACATCGACATCGCCGAGGACGCGGTCCAGGACGCCTTCACGGTCGCGGTGCGGCGCTGGCCCGCCGAAGGGACGCCGCCGAGCCCGGCCGGATGGATCATCACCACGGCCCGCAACCGCGCGGTCGACCGGCTGCGCCGCGAGGCCGCGCGGCAGGACAAGCACGCCCAGGCCGCGCTGCTGCACGCCGGTGACGCGCCGGCGGAGGAGGGACCCGTGCCCGACGACCGGCTCCGGCTGATCTTCACCTGCTGCCATCCCGCGCTGGCCAGGCCCGCCCAGGTCGCGCTCACGCTGCGGCTGCTGGGCGGGCTCAGCACGGCCGAGATCGCCCGGGCGTTCCTGGTGCCGGAGCCGACGATGGCCCAGCGCCTGGTCCGCGCCAAGGGCAAGATCCGTGACGCGCGGATCCCGTACCGGATCCCGCGCGAGGCCGACCTGCCCGAACGGCTGGAGCCCGTGCTGGCCGTCATCTACCTGATCTTCAACGAGGGCTACCTGCCCCGGTCCGGCGACCGGCTGGTGCGCGAGGAGCTGTGCGCCGAGGCGATCCGGCTCGGCCGGCTGCTGGCCGGGCTCATGCCGGACGAGCCGGAGGCGATCGGGCTGCTGGCGCTCATGCTGCTGCTGGAGTCGCGCCGCCCGGCCCGCACCGCGCCCGGCGGGACGCCGGTCCGCCTCGCCGACCAGGATCCCCGTCTGTGGGACCGCGCCCTGGCGGCCGAGGGCCGGGAACTGGTCCGGCGGTGCCTGCGCCGGGGGCGGCCGGGGCCGTACCAGATCCAGGCGGCGATCAACGCCGTGCACAGCGAGCCGCCGACGGACTGGCGGCAGGTGGTGGCGCTGTACGACCAGCTCATGGCGCTCGCGCCGAGCCCCGTCGTGGCGCTCAACCGGGCCGTCGCGGTGGCCGAGGTCGCCGGGCCCGGGGCGGCGCTCGCCCTGGTGGACGACCTGGACCTGGACGGCTACCACGTCTTCCACGCCGTACGGGCCGACCTGCTGCGCCGCCTGGGCCGGGACGCGGAGGCGGCACGGGAGTACGACGCGGCGCTCGCCGGCACGGGCAACGAGGCCGAACGCGCCTTCCTGCGCCGGGCCCGCGACCCTCTAGACTAGTCAAAGTTGATTAGAGGAGGGTGCGGCGATGTCGGCGATCCGGCTGCTGGTGCTGGGCGCGGTGCGGCTGCGCGGGCGCGCCCACGGCTATCAGGTGCGCAACGACCTGGAGTTCTGGGGGGCCGACCGGTGGGCCCACACGAAACCGGGCTCCATCTACCACGCGCTCAAGCAGATGGCCAAGCAGGGGCTGCTGCACGCGTACGAGACGGCGCCCAGCACCGCCGGCGGGCCGCCCCGCACCGAGTACGAGGTGACCGAGAAGGGCGCCGCCGAATACTTCTCGCTGCTGCGCCGGTCGCTGACCACGCCCGGCGAGAGCGACCTGCTGGCCGCCGGGGTCGGGTTCATGGTCGACCTGCCCCGGGAGGAGGTCGTCGCGCTGCTGCGGCAGCGGATCGCCGCACTGGAGGAGTGGCGCGGCTCCGTCACGGCCCACTACACGCCCGAGGACGGCCCCGGCCAGCACGGGCACATCGGCGAGATCATGCACATGTGGGTGACCGCCGCCGACGACGGCGTGCGCTGGACCGGTGACCTGATCGCCCGCGTCGAGGGCGGCGCGTACGCCTTCGCCGGGGAGGAGGGCGACCCGTTCGCCGGGACCCTCTCGCAGGAGGGCCCCGGCGAGGTCACCTGCTGAGGCCGCGGAAGCGGGCCGCCGCCATCGGGCAGGCGATCGCCAGCAGGACGAGCGGCCACAGCACGGCCAGCAGGTGGGCGTTCTCGGCGGCCCACGAGGTGCCGGCCACGCCCGGGTTGCCGAACAGGTCGCGCACCGCGGTGGCGCTGGCCGTCATCGGGTTCCAGTCGGCGATGGTGCCGAGCCAGCCGGGCATGGTCTCCGGCGAGGCGAACGCGCTGGAGCTGAACGCGACCGGCCACACCAGGATCTGCACGGCCATGACCAGGTCCGGCCTGCCGACGATCAGCCCGAGCCAGATGCCGCACCACAGCATCGCGAACCGCAGCAGGAGCAGCAGCCCGATCGCGGCGACCGCCTGGGAGGGCGTGCCGTGCCAGCGCCAGCCGATGGCCAGGCCGGCGCCGATCATGACGGCCAGGCCGGCGATCGACTCGAGCATGTCGGCGACGCCCCGGCCGACCAGCACCGCCGACGGCGCCATGGGCATCGACCGGAAGCGGTCGAGGACGCCCTTGCCGAGGTCCTGGGCGATCGCGGTCATCGTGCTCTCGAGCCCGAAGGCCATGGTCAGCACGAGCATGCCCGGGACCAGGAACTCCTTGTAGTCGCCGCCGCCCGCGACCTGCATGCCGCCGCCGATGAAGAAGGCGAACATCACCAGCATCATCACCGGGAAGGTCAGCGAGATCACCGCCCCCCACGGGTGGCGCGCCCAGCGGGCCAGCTCGCGCCGCGTCATGGTCCAGGAGTCGATCAGCCACCAGCGCAGGCTCATGAGCGCTCTCCCGTCAGATGCATGAACACCTCGTCCAGCGTGGGGCGGCGCACCGCCAGGTCCTCGGCCTCGATGCCGGCCTCGTGCAGGGCCCGCACCAGGTGGCTGAGGGCCGCCATCCGGTCGGCGACCGGCGCGCTGGCCCTGCGCCGGTCCTCGTCGAGCTCGACCGCGCCCGCGCCGGGCACCCCGGCCAGGACGCCGGCGACGGCCGGCAGCAGGGCGGCGTCGTGCACGACCACGTCGACGCGGTCGCCGCCGACCTTGGCCTTGAGCTCGTCGGCGGTGCCGTCGGCGATCACCCGGCCGTGGTCGATGACCGAGATCCGGTCGGCGAGCTGGTCGGCCTCCTCCAGGTACTGGGTGGTCAGCAGCACGGTGGTGCCGCCGCCGACCAGTGAGCGGACCGCGTTCCACACCTCGGTCCTGCCGCGCGGGTCGAGGCCGGTGGTCGGCTCGTCCAGGAACAGCACGCTCGGCTCGACGATGAGCGAGGCCGCCAGGTCCAGGCGGCGCCGCATGCCGCCGCTGTAGGCCTGGACGGGTTTGCGGCCGGTGTCGGCCAGCCCGAACCGCTCCAGCAGCTCGGCCGCCCGCGCCGCCGCCCGGCGCGCCCCCAGGTGGTAAAGGCGGCCGAACAGCTCGAGGTTCTGCCGCCCGGACAGGTCCTCGTCCACCGCCGCGCTCTGCCCGAGCAGCCCGATCCGCCGCCGCACCTCGGCCGGGCGCTCGGCCACGTCGATCCCGGCGACGCGCGCCCTGCCCTCCTCCACGCGCAGCAGCGTGGCCAGCGTGCGGACGAACGTGGTCTTGCCGGCCCCGTTGGGGCCGAGCACCCCGTGCACGGTGCCGCTCGGCACGGTCATCGTCAGTCCGTCGAGGGCCTTCTTCTCGCCGTACGTCTTCCGCAGCCCTTCCGCGACGATCGCAGGCACGTCCCCTCCTTTGCTAGTCAAGTTTGACTAATCGGACGGAGCGTAGCCGTGGCCTCCTTCATTAGTCAAACTTGATTAGCCGATGGACCGGCACCTCAGCGCGAGGTCGAGCGTGTCCAGCGCCCAGGCCCAGGAGGCGTCGGCATCCCTCGGCGTGTGCCGGAACCCGCCCGCCAGCTCCAGGCTCACGTAGCCGTGGATCGCCCCGCCCAGGAAGCGCACCGCGTCGGTCTGGTCCGGCTCCGGCAGGTCGTAGCCGCGCAGCAGCGCCCGGATCATCTCCGAGTGCCGGGGCCCCGCGCTGCGCGCCGCGGTCTCGGGGTCGAGCTCGAACCGGGCGGCGGCGTAGCGGCCCGGATGCTCCCTGGCGTAACGGCGGTAGGCGTCGGCGAACGCCACCAGCGCGTCCCTGCCCGCCCGCCCGGCGAGCGCGCCGGCGGCCCGCGCGGCCAGTTCCTCCAGCGCCAGCAGCGCCACCCGCACCTTCAGCTCGCGGGCGTTGGCGATGTGCGCGTACAGGCTCGGCTCCTTGACGCCCAGCCTGCGCGCGACCGCCGACCCGGTCACGTGCTCGAAGCCGATCTCGTCGGCCACCTCCGCCGCCGCCAGGGCGAGCCGTTCGGCGGTGATGATCGCGCGAGCCATGCGTCCTCCGTCAACTAAACAAATTAACGATTTGCCTAATTGTATTAGCCTGGAAGCCATGAAACCCATCACCGAACGCGACATCCGCAGGTCGTTCGTCAACTGCTCCAAGGGCGAGGCCCAGCGCCTCGGCATCCCCCGCGACCTGGCCGAACAGCCGTGGGACGACCTCGACTTCCTCGGCTGGCGAGATCCCGGCGCCCCCGATCGCGGCTATCTCGTCGCCGAACGCGACGACGGCGGCCTCGTCGGCATCGCGCTGCGGGCCACCCCCGCCACCGGGCGCGGCTTCACCTCCCGCAGCATGTGCTCGCTCTGCCTGACCACCCTCGCCGGCGGCAACGTGGCGCTGATGACCGCCCGCCGCACCGGCGAGGCCGGCCGCCTGGGCAACACGGTCGGCCAGTATCTCTGCGGCGACCTCGCCTGCTCCCTCTACACGCGGGGCAGGAAGCAGGCGGTGGGCGGCGACTTCGACGAGACGCTGACCGTGACCGAGAAGATCGCCCGCACCCGCGGCAACCTGGCGGCCTTCATCGAGAAGGTGACCGCCTGAGCACGGGCGCCGGCCGGACGCCTCAGCGGCGGCGCACCTTGATGTCGCGCATGTCGGTCGCGGCCACCCGCAGCACCCGGTACGGCACCGCGTACGCGTCGAGGGCGGCCACGGCGGCCGCGACCGCCTCCGGCTCGCCGTCGTCCGGCCCGGCGGGCACCTGGCAGCGGAACGTGAACGCCGTCAGCCCGGCGTCATGGCTGAACGTGCCCGCCTCGGTGAAGGCGAGGTCGGCCGCCCCCAGCACGGCGGCCCGGCCGGCCTCGTCCAGCTCGCCGAACTTCCCGGAGATCGTCACCCGGAACATGGATCAGTCCTTTCTCACGGCGTAACCGAGGACGCGCTCGCCGAGCACGTCCTCGGTCGCGTCCAGCAGCTCCAGCACCGCCCCGGCGATCGCGTCGGGGCCCTCTCCCCCGGCCGTGCGCCGGCCGATCTCGGCGAAGACCATCGCGTGGAACGACCCGAGCTGCCAGGCCACCACGCGCGGCAGCGGGTCGCCCGGCGCGGCGCCGGTCTCCTCGGCCAGCGTGGCGGCCAGCTCGTCGGTCATCCGGCGGCCGAGGTCCTCCAGCCGCGCGGTGAGCGTCGGCGCGGCCCGCATCATCTCGAAGACGCGCCCGAACCCGCCCGTCAGGCCCAGCTTGCGGTCACGGTCGCGCACCTCCTGGCGCAGGCGGCCGAGGATCGCCCCGGCCGCGCCCGTGCCCGGGGGCCGCTCGCGCACGATGTCGGCCAGCCGCCGCGGCGACGCCTGGTCGGGCGGCAGCACCAGGTCCTCCTTGACCGGGAAGTAGTTGTAGACGGTGTTGACCGACACCTCGGCCGCCGCCGCGACGTCGGCGACCGTCACGTGGTCGAAGCCGCGCGCCACGAACAGGCCGATCGCCACCTCGGAGATCCGCTGCCGCGTCTGCCGCTTCTTGCGCTCCCGCAACCCTTCGGTCATGCCGAGGAAGTTTAACCGAACTCCAAACTTGGAGTGCACTCCATTTTTGTCCGGGATCGGATCCGGGCCGAGGAGCGGAAGAATGGACCCCCGTGAACGATCTTCCGCCCGAGGGGGCGCAGTCCGACGAGGACATCGCCCGCGCCCACGTCACGACCCCGGCCCTGCACAACGCGACGATCCAGCTGGACGACCCCGACCCCGCCTGGCCGGCCCGCTACGAGCGGACCGCCGCGGCGATCCGCGCCGCACTCGGCGACACCGTCCTGCTGCTGGAGCACGTCGGCTCCACCTCGGTGCCAGGCCTGCCCGCCAAGCCCATCCTCGACCTGCTGCTGATCGTGGCCGACCCGGCGGACGAGGCCGCGTACGTCCCGCCGCTGGAGTCGATCGGCTACGTGCTGACGATCCGCGAACCCGACTGGTTCGAGCACCGCGTGCTGAAGCTGCACGAGGGCGAGATGCCGGTCAACCTGCACGTGCTGCCCGACGACTGCCCCGAGACGCGCCGCATGCTCGGCTTCCGCGACTGGCTGCGCGAGCACGACGACGACCGCGACCTGTACGCCCGCACCAAGCGCGACCTCGCCCGGCGCACCTGGAAGTACGTGCAGAACTACGCCGACGCCAAGAGCGAGGTCGTGGAGGCGATCATCGCCCGCGCGGGCCTGTGACCGGCTAGCCCCGCGCGGGGCCGGGCAGGGCGGCGGCGATCTCCCAGAAGGCCGCGTACCGGCCGCCCCGGCCCAGCAGCTCGTCGTGGCCGCCCTCCTCCACGACGCGGCCGCCGTCCAGGAAGGCGACCCGGTCGGCGCGCTGGACGGTCCGCATCCGGTGCGCCACCATCACCACCGTCCGACCCGCCATCAGGCGCTCGATCCCCTCGTGCACGGCCGCCTCGTTCACCGGGTCCAGCGCCGAGGTCACCTCGTCCAGCAGCACCACGGGCGCGTCCTTGAGCAGCGCCCGCGCGATCGACACCCGCTGGCGCTCGCCGCCCGACAGCAGCGCGCCGCCCTCGCCGACGTGCGCCGCCCAGCCGCCGGGCAGCCGCTCGATCACCTCGTCCAGCCGCGCCGCCGTCGCCGCCGCCCGCACCTCGGCCTCGCTCGCACCGGGACGGCCGAGCCGGACGTTCTCCTCGATCGTGCCGTCGAAGAGGTAGACGTCCTGGAAGACGATGGCGATCCGCGCCATCAGCGCCTCGGTGCTGACCTCGCGCACGTCCACGCCGCCCAGGCGCACCGCGCCCGCGTCCACGTCGTGGAACCGGGCGAGAAGCTGCAGCAGCGTGCTCTTGCCCGCCCCCGACGGGCCCACGACCGCGAGCCGCTGCCCCTGCGGCACCTTCAGCGACAGGCCGTCGATCACCGTACGGCCGCCGTGCCGGAAGGTGACGGCGTCGAACTCCAGGTCGTGGCGTTCGGGCAGCACCGGCTCGGCGGGCTCCGGCAGCGGCTCCGTACGCAGCACCGCGTCGAGCCTGACCAGCTCGGCCCGCGCGCCGCGCAGCTTGCCGCCGATGTCCGACAGCGACAGCAGCGGGTCGGCGCAGCGCGCGGCCAGCACCAGGATCGTCAGGACCTCGGCCGCGCCGACACCCCCGCCCAGCGCCAGGTACGCGCCGAGGACCAGCACCGCCGTGAAGATCGCCTGCACGGTCAGCGTCAGCCCGACCGCGCCGGGCAGCGTCGCCAGCACGGTGCGCCGCGAGGCCCCCTGCACCTCGCGCAGCGCGGCGTCGAGCGCCTCGAAACGCTCGCCGGTCCGGCCGCCGGTCCGCAGCACCGGCTGGGCCTGGAGGTACTCGATGACGCGGCCGGCGGCCTCCTTGTCGCGCTCGTGCCGGTCGGCGTCGGCGGCGGCGGTCGAACGCGCCGTCCACGCCTGGATGGCCGCCACGACCGGGGCCGCGGCCAGCGCCGCCAGCCCGAGCTGCCAGTTGAACGCCAGGATCACCACCACGATCGTCACCGGCGTCACCAGGGCCGAGACGAACGGCGCCAGCAGGTGCGCCGACACCCCCATCGCCTGCAGCAGGCCCCGGCTGGCCAGGACCGACACCTCGCCGACGCGGCCCGCGCCGTACCAGCCGATCGGCAGCCTGGCCAGGTGCTCGCCCAGCCGGTGGTACATGCCGCGCAGCATCGTCGTCCCGACGCGCATGCCGGCCAGGTCGCTGGTGTAGCGCAGTCCGGCGTAGGCCGCGACCGCGGCGCCGAACGCGGCCAGCCACGGCCAGGCGTCCGAGGGCGAGCCGCCGAGCAGGGCCGCCAGCACCGGCACCAGCAGCGCGTAGGACAGCCCCTCGACCACCGCGGTGATCGTCATCAGGGCGACCGTGCGGCGCATCGCCCGCGCGTACTCGGGTCCCAGCACGCGCAGCAGCATGCGGATCATGCGGGCTCGTCTCCTTGTCCGATGAGGCCGGGTCCGACGAGGTCGGGTCCGGCGGGGTGAGGGCCGGCGGGGTGGGGGCCGGTGCGGTTGGCCTGCCAGAACGCGGCGAACCTGCCGCCGCTCGCCAGCAGCTCGGCCGGGCTGCCCCGCTCGACGATCACGCCGTCCTCCAGCATCACGACGGTGTCGGCGTCGGCGACGGTCTCCAGCCGGTGGGCGATGACCAGCACCGTGCGCCCGCCCGCCGTCCCGGCCAGCGCCCGGCGCACCGCCTGCTCGGTCTGCGGGTCGGCGAAGGCCGTCGCCTCGTCGAGCACCAGCACGGGCGCGTCGGCCAGCAGCGCGCGGGCGATCGAGATCCGCTGCGCCTCGCCGCCCGACAGCTCGGCCTCCTCGCCGAGCACCGTGTCGTAGCCGCGCGGCAGCTCCAGGACGCGCTCGTGGATGCCGGCCAGCCGGGCGGCGCGGACCACGTCCTCGTGCGCGGCCTCCGGCACCGCCAGCGCGATGTTGTCCGCGACCGAGGCGCGCAGCAGGCGGACGTCCTGGAAGACGAACGAGACCCGCCGGTAGAGCTCCCGGCTGCCGATGTCGCGCAGATCGGCCCCGCCGAGCAGCACGGCGCCGTGCGCCGGGTCGAAGAAGCGCGGCAGCAGCCGCACCAGCGTGGACTTCCCGCTGCCCGACGGCCCGACGACCGCGGTGACCGTGCCGGGCTCCAGCACCAGGTCGACGCCGCGCAGCACCTCCCGCCCGTCCTCGTACCCGAACCGCACGTCCCGCAGCTCCACCCGGTGCCCCTGCGGCACGACCGGGCGGGCGGGCTCCGGCAGCGGCGGCACGCCGAGCACGTCCCTGATCCTGGCGACCGCCCGCCCGGCGGCCTGGAGGTCGTCGAAGCCGTGGCCGAGCGCCGCGACCGGCGCGGTCAGCCCCAGCCCGAGCAGCAGGAACGGCAGCAGGTCCGCCGGCGCCATGCTCCCGGACGCGATCAGCGCCGCGCCGCCGGTCAGCACGACCAGCAGCACGAACGGCGGCGACAGCGCCACCTGCATCCCGGCGGCGACCGCGGACATGCCGCGCACCCACCGGTTGAAGGTGGCGACGAAGTCGTCGGCGGCCGTCAGGAACCTGCGGTGCGCGCGCTCGGCCCCGCCGAACGCCTTGACCACCGCGATCCCCTGCACGAACTCCACGACGGAGTTCGCGATCCGGCCCATCGCCGCGTCGTACTCCTCCTGCTCGCGGGTGCGCGCGGGCAGCATCAGCAGCGGCACCAGCGCTATCGCCAGCACCACCGGGATCAGCGTGATCAGCGTCAGCCGCCAGTCGACGGTGAACAGGTAGACCAGCGACACCAGCGGCACCACGAACGCGGAGACCAGCTCGCCCGGGGCGTGCGCGATGAACGGGTGCACGGCGGCCACGTCCTCGCCCACGACCTTCGCCAGCTCGCCGGTGCGGCGGCGGGAGAACCAGCCGATCGGCACCCGGCCCAGCCGCTCGGCCAGCCTGCGGCGCAGCGTGAGCTGCACCCGGCCGTCCAGGACGTGCCCGAGCCCGGACGAGGCGGCCGTGAACAGCAGCCGCACGAACAGGCCGGCCGCCCCCGCGAACACCACGAACCACACGTGACCGCTGTCGACCGGGCCCGGCGACAGCAGGACCCGGCCCAGCTCGGCGACCGCCAGCAGCGGCGCCAGCCCCGCGACGGCGCCGACGACCTGCAACAGGACGACGGCGGCGAAGCTCCCCGCGTGCGGGCGCAGCAGCGGCTCCGGCCGCTCGCTCTCCCGGGCGAGACCGGTGATCGTCATCTTTCTCCCGTCCTCGTACGCTTCCAGCGGGTCAGCCGGCCAGCGCGCGGCGCAGCGCGGCGCCCAGCTCGGCGATCTGCCGCTGCGACACCTCGGCCGACACGATCGCCTGGGACCCGTGGAAGGTGCCCGACCACTGGTGCAGCTCGACCGAGACGCCCGCCTGGAGCAGGCGCGAGGCGTACTCGATGTTCTCGTCGCGGTTCGGGCACAGCTCGGCGCTGGCGATGTAGGCGGGCGGCAGGCCGGACAGGTCGTCCGCCCGGGCCGGGGCCGCGTACGGGGTGGCGGGGGCGGAGCCCAGGTAGTGCCGCCACGCGATGGCGACCTTGTCGCGGTTCATCCAGGGCGTGTCGGTGAAGTTGCGCTGCGACCACGTCTGCTGCCGGTCGTCGAGCCCCGGCTGGTTGAGAAGCTGGAACCGGATCGGCGGCCCCTGCTCGTCACGCGAGCGCAGCGCCACCCCGGCCGCGAGCCCGCCGCCGGCGCTGTGCCCGCCGACCGCGATCCGGTCCGGGTCGACGCCCAGCTCGGCCGCGTGCTCGGCCGTCCACTTCAGCACCGCGTACACGTCGTCCAGCGCCGCCGGGAACGGATTCTCCGGCGCCAGCCGATAGCCCACCGAGATCACCACCGCGCCGGAGGCGTCCGCGAGCCGGGCCGCCCACGGATGCTCGGTGTCCACGCTGCCCATGACCCAGCCGCCGCCGTGCATCCAGAGGACGGCGCCCTCGGCATGGCGGGGACGGTAGATCCGCACCGGCACGTCAGGATCGGCGGGCACCGCGAGGTCCTCGATCTCCATCTCCGAGGTGTCCGGCGGCGGCACCGACGCGGCCAGCGCGGCGAGCTTCCCGCGCTCGGCGACCGGGTCGGTCAGGTCAGCGTCGGGAATCAACGGGATGAACGCTTCAAGTTCCGGATCCATGCCGTCATCCTCACAGCCGGCGACCCCTGCCCTCATCCGCCATCTGTCGGGCATCTCCTCCGAATCGCCCGCCGATCGGCGCATACGCTTGGGGCATGGAGGCACTGGCCGTACGACTGTCGCAGCTCGACGCGGAAGCCGGAGGGGCGATCCGGGTCGTCATGTTCTACGACACGCTGATGCGCCGCCGGGTGGATCTCCCCGCGCTCGCCCGCGCCTCGGCCGGCCTGGCCGAGTGCGTGGTCGGCATCCGGCTGCACGACACGGGCCGGGTGATCCGCTTCGGCCCCGACGGCAGGCCGGCGTCCGGCCCGCCCGCCCCCGCGTCCATCACCTCGCCGCTCGTCCTCGACGAGGAGGAGATCGGCGCGGTGTGGCTGGAGCGTCCCGGCCCGCCCGGCCTGCCGGGCTCGCTCGACGACCTGCTGCTCGACCGGCTCGGCATCGCGGTCATGGCCGTCGTCGAGAGGTACGGCCCGGCCCGCACCACGATGGCCGACCCGGCGCTCGTCGAGCTGGCGATCAGCCCCGACAGCGACGAGGCCGCCAGGGCCAGGGCGCTGCGCCTGCTGGGGTTCGCCGCCGGGCAGCCCGTGCACGTGCTCGCCGTGCGCTCGCACCTCCCGCTGGACAAGGTCGGCGGCGCGATCTGCCCGGCCCGCCCGGTCAAGGCCGCGCCGCTGGCCGACGTGGGCGTCATCCTGGCCACCACCGTCAACCCGGCCCGGGTCCCCGAGGGCGTGCGCGCGGGCATCGGCGGCACCGAGAGCCTCGACCGGTCCTGGCAGCAGGCCCGCACCGCCCTGCGCTTCACCACGCCGCGCCGGCCCGTCGTCCACCACGACGACCTGGGCGCGCTGGCGCTGCTGGCCGAGATCTCCCGGGACGCCGCCCGCGGCAACGCCGACGTGAGCGCGATCATCCGCGTGGCCGAGACCCCGGAGGACCTGGAGACGCTGGACGCCTACTGCGCCACCGGCTCCCTGCGCCGCGCCGCCGACCTGCTGCACCTGCACCACAGCAGCGTCGCCCGCCGCATCGAGCAGCTCGGCCGGACCCTGGGCATCGACCTCACCGAGCCGACCGGGCTGACCAGGGCCAGCCTCGCCCTCACCGCCTGGCGGCTGCTCGACGCCTGACGGGCTAGGCGTGACCGAACTGGCCCGGCTGGTAGTCGCCGGCGGGCTGTTGGACGATCACGTTCATCCGGTTGAAGGCGTTCATCAGGGCGATCAGCGACACCAGGGCCGCGAGCTGGTCCTCGTCGTAGTGCTTGGCGGCGTTCGCCCAGACGTCGTCGCCGACCCCGCCGGCCGCGTCGGCGATGCGGGTGCCCTGCTCGGCCAGCTCCAGCGCGGCGCGCTCGGCGTCGGTGAACACCGTCGCCTCCCGCCAGGCCGCCACGAGGTGGAGCCGCACCGGGCTCTCCCCCGCGGCCGTCGCCTCCTTGGTGTGCATGTCGACGCAGAACGCGCAGCCGTTGATCTGGCTGACGCGGATCTTGACCAGCTCCTGCGTCGTGGCGGGCAGCGACGACTCGAGCGCGGCCTTGCCCGCCGCGACGATGTACTTGGCGAACTTCGCCCCGACCGGGTTGCCGAGGTAGTCGAATCTGGCTTCCATGTGCGTCTCCTTGCCGTTCCAGGCTGTCTCTCACCTGACGGGACGGCGGCGCGGGATGTGAGGTCCGGCCGGGCGTGACCGGTGCGGGCCCTACTCGAAGGGGGCGCCGTCGAAGGTGCCGGATACGGATTGCCGTGTGGAGAACGCCGTCCAGGACAGCGTCACCTCGTGCGTGCGTCCGCCGGTCTCGGCCGTGAGGGTGGCGTTCGCGTGGCCGTCCGGGGTGAGGGCGACCCGGCCGCTGACCTTCAGGTCGCGTACGAACCGCACGCCGTCGAGGGTGATGTCCTGGCCGAAGGTGACCTGGCCGCCGCGCAGGCCCGGCTCGCTCGGCCGCCCGAAGTAGTAGAAGGCGTGCGGATTGCGGCGGGCGGTGGCGTCGGCGGCGGTGGCGAAGGCGGCCGCGAGGATCCGCCGCCGGCTCGGGCTGAGTTCGCCTGCCGGGTGCGGTGCCACGTCCCTGAGCTCCCGCGGGAAGGCGCCGACGGCGCGGTAGTTCTCACCGGTGCACTTCCGGTCGACCACCCGCTTGGTGGTCAGGAAGGTACGCAGCATTCCGCGTATGCACTCACCCATCGGCGACGGGAGGAAGGACTGCGCGTGAATCCCGAACGGGATACGGATCACGGTCGCGTTCGGGAAGACCCGGAGCGAACGCGCCACCTCGGCGGGGCGTTCGACGTCGAAGTCCCCTGCCACGACCAGGATGGGCAGGCTGGGCAGCGCCTTTCCTCGCGGGAGCGGCGGGCTGTGGCGCGGAGTCGGCCAGTTGACGCACCACTCCTGGGCGGCGATCGCATCGGTGGCGAAGACGTCGGTGGGCCTGAAGGGCGCCATCGGGCGCTCTCGCTCGTAGTGCCGCTCGGCCTGCGCTTGACGCTCGGCTGCCGACGCCAGCCGGTCGAAGGGGAACGAGCCGTCGCCGCAGCGGAAGGCCACATGCCCCGCAAGCCACGGCGGGTCGAACGGCGGGATGGCATTGGGGGTCAGCCGGGCCAGGCGGCGCAGGGGGGCCGGGTCGCCGTTGAGGTAGGCGTGTGCGGCTGCGACGTTCTCCCGGCCGAGCACCGCTTCGGCTGGCTCGCGCAGGGTGAGTGCCTGGTGCAGCGTCACCTCCGGGTCGGGCCGCTTGCGCAGGCGGTCCACCAGCCTCGTCCATGTGCCGGAGGCTTCGCCCGGCAGCGCGTCGCATGCCTTCGACCGCCCGCAGACGAGATCGAGGTAGTCGAGCCGGGCGTCGAACCTCCGGTCCACGTAGCCGTCGCCGCCGATGACCATGGAGCTGTCCAGGAAGACGGCGTCCAGGCTGTCCGGGTACCTGGCCGCGTACGCCTGGGCGTACAGGGTGCCGTAGGAATTGCCGAAGTAGCTCATCTTTCCCAGGCCGAGCGCTCGCCGTACCGCGTCGAGGTCGTGTGAGGCCTGGTCGGCGGTGAAGTAGGCGCCCCGCGGGCCCACGTTCCTGGCGCAGGCGGCGATGGTCGCCGGCTTGAAGGGGTCGGCTCCCGGGCACAGCAGTGGCGAGGACTTTCCCATCCCGCGCGGATCCATGACCAGCAGGTTCTTCCGGTCCAGGACGGGCCCGAGGACTTGCTGGATCGTGGGTATTTCCGGCAGAGCCGGCTGTGGCCCCCCGCGGTTGGCCGCCACCGTGCCGTCGGCGTTCTTGGCCGGGATGAAGGTGAAGGCTACGGAGATGCGTTCGGAGGAGGGGCTCTCCCAATTGAGGGGGACCTCGATGCTGCCGTCGCAGCGGGTGGTCGCGGTCGCGCACTCATGCAGGCCGGTCGGAGGGGGCGGAGCAGCGGGCAGCAGGGCCGCGGCGAGGGCCAGCCCCAAGGTCTTGGCGATCATGCTTCCCAGCCTCCCTGCCCTTCCGCCGGGTTTCCTCAGCACCAAGAAGGGTCGGGCTGTGGGAGCCTGCTCCTAGCCGTCTGCCACTGTGGGCCGACGCTTCCCCCAGGGCCTTCGTGTACGGGTGACGGTCAGGGGGCGTCCAGGGCGGTGCAGTAGGCGATGGTCGCGTCGTCGGCCGCCACGGCGTGGCGCGCCTCGGCCTGCCGTACGCGGCCGATGATCGCGCCGGGGCCGTCCGCCGCGAGGGCGGCCATGACCTCCGGCCAGCCGGCGAGGGCGAAGCGGTCCACGATGCGGCTCGCGCCGTTGCTGAACAGCGCCGCGCCGGTCAGCCCGGCGACCGGGCAGGAGCCGGTGACCGCCTCGGCCGCCGCCCGGGGGTCGTCCTTGGCCACCCAGAAGCCGCCCGGCCGGTTGCGGTGGGCGCGCAGGTCGCCCAGGATGCGCCGGTGTTCGTCGCTCCCCTCGGGGACGTCACGCAGCGCGGCCTCGTACCGGCTGCTGATGACCACCTCGCGCGGGTCGGTGACGACGAGCGGCGCGCTGCCGGCGCGGTCGAGCACGACGGTCGCGTCACCGAGCACCAGGTGCTCGGCCCGGCCGCCGGTCAGGCGCAGGACGGCCACGGCCGCCGACGGGCTGATCGGGGAGGTGACGTCGCAGGTGTCGCGGTGCTCGCCGGTCACCTGCTCGATGGCCTCGCCGAGCAGGTCCGCCAGGCCGCGCCCCGGCGCGTGCCAGAGCAGGGTGAGCAGGCCGCCGCCCAGCCGGGCGGCGTACCAGGCGACGCCGTGGCGGCAGAGCGATCCGGCGCCGGGGATGCCCGCGCCGTCGACCAGCACCGCCGCGGCCGGGACGGCGCCGGTGAAGTCCTCGTTCGCGCGGCCCGCGTGGGGGTCGGTCGCCATCGTCACCCGCATGCCGCGCTCGTCACCCCTTCGCGACCGGTCCGGTCTGGTTCCCCCACAGACTGCCATGCGGGAGCGTGACGGTCAGGACGTCGCTGGGGATGTCGGGCTCGACGCGGTGCCGCCGCCCGCGCGGGACGATGGCGGCCGTGCCGGCCACCAGCCTGACCACCTCCTCGCTCTCCCCCGGCCGTTCCGGGCGCACGTACAGGCGGATCTTCCCGATGAGGCAGGAGACGACAGTCTCGGCCTCGGGGTGGACGGTCCAGCGGCCGAGCCGGTCGTCGCCGGACCTGGCGTAGGTGGCGGTGAGGCGCCACCAGTCCCGGCCGGGGTCCGCGTCCGGATCGCCGGTGTGGATCTCACCGCCCTGTCCGAGGTGGACGGCGGAGGCGTAGAGGTCGATCGGGGTGATCGTCGGGCCGGAGCGTGCTTGCCGCCCGTCCGGGCGGGGCGGCGGCGAGTCGGGATCCATGCGGCCCATCCTCACCGCCGCCGCCCGCCGGGACATCCGCCATCCGTCGGGCATCTCGCCGGGAACGCGCGCCGTTCGGCGACGCGGTCGCCGCCCTTGTCGGCTACTCGCCGGTTAGATGCGGCCGGTCGTCGCGGTGACGAGCTCGCCGGCGACCCACCGCGCGACGCCGTCCGGGTACGGGGCGGGCAGCCCCAGCACGACGTGCCCGAACCCGGCGGCGACCGCCTCGCCGATCGCCTCCCGGGTCTCCCCGGGCCGGTCGTAGGAGACCGGCAGGTGGATCGAGCGGGTGATCGAGGCGGGGTCGCGGCCCAGCTCGGCGCAGTAGCGGTCCAGCAGCGCGCCGCGCCGGACGGCGTCGCCGAGGTCGCCGCCCGGGACGTTCCACACGTCGGCGTGCTCGGCGGCCACGCGCAGCAGCGCGGACGAGCGCCCGCCGAGCACGATCGGCGGGCCGGGCCGCTGGACCGGCTTGGGGTTGCAGAAGGCTCCCGTGAGCCGGACGTGGCGGCCGTCGAAGTCGAACGGCTCCGGTTCGGTCCACAGCCGCCGGATGACGGCGCACGCCTCGGCGAGGCTCTCCATCGAGTGGGCGAAGTCGTGGAACGGCAGGCCGTGCGCCTCGTACTCGCGCCGGGCCAGCGGGTGGGAGGGACGCGAGCCCGCGCCGAGGCCGAAGTCGAGCCGCCCGCCCGAGACGACGTCGACCGTCGCGGCGATCTTGGCCAGCATCGCGGGCGGCCGGAAGCGGTTGCTGGTCACCAGCACGCCCACGCGCAGCCGCCGGGTCTGCGCGGCGAGCGCCGCGAGCAGCGTCCAGCCCTCGAAGGCGGGCCCGGTCAGGGGGCCGCCGATCGGCAGCAGGTGGTCGAACAGCCACGCGTGCTCGATCTCCGGGACGGCGTCGGCCTCCCGCCAGACCCGCAGGACGTCGTCGTAGCCGACCTGCATGGGCGCGGTCATGATCCCGAAACTGGTCATGGCGGCGGGGGCTCCCGTCACTTGGAGGTGATCCGGCCGAGCGGGCCCGCGCTCGCCGCCTGCCAGGCGGGGTCGCCCGGGTGCAGCGCGCCGCGCAGGTAGGCCGTGGTGAGCCGCTGGATCAGGGCGACCCGTTCCGGGTTCTCGTCGGTCGTCTCGGTGACGGCGTATCCGGAGATCCCGCCCAGCGAGTGCTCCGCCCCGTGCAGGGTGAGCAGGCTCTTGGGCGCCGGGCTCAGCGCGTAGGCGTCGGTGAACCACTCCGGTCCCCGTACGGTCAGCGCCGACTGGTCCTTGTCGCCCGCGACCACCAGGGCAGGCGTGGTCATCCCGGTGAAGTCCGGGTTCATGAACGGGAAGTGCTCGGCGGCGAACGGCGTCAGGTCGGCGCCGCCGGTGCCCGGCAGGGCGAGCAGCACCCCGGCCTTGACCCTGGGGTCGGTCAGGTCCTCGCCCGGAACGCCGCCGGCGTCGAGGACCCGGGCGCCCAGCAGCATGCTGGCGCTCTGGGCGCCCCAGGAGTGGCCGGCGACGGCGACGCGGCCGTGGTCGAGGCGGCCCGCCAGGCCGGGGACGGCGGCTTCGAGGACGTCGAGCCGGTCGAGGACGAGCTTCAGGTCCCCGACGCGCAGGCGCCAGATCTCCGGCTGGCGCGGGTCGTCCGGCGTCAGGCCGAGCTTCCTGGAGTCGAGGTGGGTGGGCTGGACGACGACGAAGCCGTGCGCCGCCCAGTGGTCGGCGAGCGGGGCGTATCCGTCCAGCGACTCGCCGAAGCCGTGCGAGAACACGATCACGGGCAGATCGCCGCCGGTCACCGGGGCCGACACCCGTACGTGCAGGTCGTCGCCCCGATGCGGGGCAGGCAGCGGCACGGGGCGCAGCGAGAGGACGGGAACGGCGTGGGCGGGTCGGGACATGGGTCTCTCCTGGGGAGGCGGAAGGGGTGTGGCCTGGCGAAGGAGCGCCTGATCTGGCATCATGAGCCAAGCGGATCGACGTTCCGCTTATGAATATACGGATCAGCGTTCCGTTTAGCAACACGGGTGATGGAGGCAGCAGCGCAGTGGCCGGCACAGGCAACGGATCGAAGTCGACAGCCCCCCGCAAACGGGCCGACGCCCGGCGCAACGAGCAGACGCTCCTGGAGGCGGCCGCCGAGGCGTTCATCGCCTCCGGCGTCGACGTGCCCGTACGCGACATCGCGGCCCGGGCCGGGGTGGGCGTCGGCACGATCTACCGCCACTTCCCCACGCGGGCCGAGCTCATCGTCGCCGTCTACCGCCACCAGGTCGAAGCCTGCGCCGAGGCGGGCCCCGCCCTGCTCGCCGGCAGCGACTCCCCGCACACCGCGCTGACCCGCTGGATCGACCTGTTCGTCGACTTCCTGGTCACCAAGCACGGCCTCGCCGAGGCGCTGCAGTCCGACGACACCACGTTCGCCGCCCTGCACGCCTACTTCCTCGACCGGCTCGTCCCGGTCTGCGCCGACCTGCTCGCGGCCGCCGCCCGAGCCGGCGAGATCCGCACCGACATCGGAGCCCTGGAGCTGATGCGCGGCGTCGGCAACCTGTGCATCGGCGCCGGCAAGGACCCCCGCTACGACGCCCGCCGCCTGGTCGCCCTCCTCCTCGCCGGCCTCCGCCTCCCCCCGGGCCGGCCATCATGAACGACCAGGTCATCCGCGGCGAGCTCCGCGACCAGCGCTTCCCCGGCGACTCCCCCGGCGTGATCTTCGACCGGGCCCGGCTGTCGAACGTGGACTTCTCCGGCATCCGCTTCACCGGTTTCCTGGCGTACGGCACCGAGTTCGAGGGGTGCGACTTCTCCGGCGCCGCCTTCGAGCGGCCCCTGCTGGGCAGCACCGGCACCGGCCTCGACGGCCGGCCGTGGGACGGCCTCTCCTGGCCGCAGACCGTCTACCGGAACTGCACCTTCGGCCGCACCCGCAGCCGCCGCGCCTCCCGGGCCAGGTCCCGCAGCGCGGTGATGCGGCCGGTCTCCCACTCCTCCAGCAGCTCGGCCTCGGCGTACGCGCGCAGCCGCGCGTCGTCCACGCCGGCGAGCGCGGCGACGGTCTCCGGCGCGATCCGCTCCACGCCCGCCACCTCACCGTCGTCCACCACGGTCTCGCTGTCGCCGAACTCGCTGAGGTCACGCCCGCTGATCTCGGCGACCAGCACTTCGAGCTCGTCGACCCAGCCCTTGCAGTCGACGTACGGCAGCTTCGCGCCCGCCGGCCCGCCGGTCAGGGCCTGGCGGGCCACCTGCTCGGAGCCCGTGGCGAAGTAGTCGACCAGAACGCCCATGGCCGATCACCTTACTGGCCGCCCCTGGCAGCGGAGGGCGGCCTAGTCTGTTGAGGCATGACGCGCATCATCGCCGACATCTCGGTCTCCATCGACGGCTTCGTCACCGGACCGCGCCCCGGCCCCGACAACGGGCTGGGTGACGGCGGCGAGGCCCTGCACACCTGGGCGTTCTCCGACGACCCCGACGACCGCCGGATCCTGCGCGAGGCGACCGCCCGCTCGGGCGCCGTCGTGCTCGGCCGCCGGCTCTTCGACGTGGTGGACGGGCCGCACGGCTGGGACGACACCTCCGGCTACGGCGCCGGCGAGGCCGGCAAGCCGGCGTTCGTGGTGGTGACGAGCTCGCCGCCGGAGCGGGTGCGGCTCGACGAGCTCGACTGGACGTTCGTGACCACCGGCCTGGCCGACGCCGTCGACGCCGCCCGCGAGCGCGCCGAGGCGGCGTCGGCGGCCGGCGGCGCGGACCTCGACGTCTTCCTCATGGGCGGCGGCGCCACGGTCGGCTCGGCGCTCGCCGCCGGGCTGGTCGACGTGCTGACGCTGCACCTCGCGCCCGTGATGCTGGGCTCGGGGACGCCGCTGTTCGCCGGCGGGCCGCCGCGCCCGCTGACGCGGCGGAGCGTCACCGTGACCTCGACGGCGACGCACCTGACCTACGACGTCGGCTGACGGGTCACGGGGCGGGCGCCTGGGCGAGCGACAGGCTGTTGCCGTCCGGGTCGATGATCTCCACGTGGCGCACGCCGTTGCCGTAGGTCTCCACGGGCTCGTGCTCGATGCCGTGCGCGGCCAGCCGGGCCAGGATGTCGTCGAGGTCGGTCACCCCGAACGTGATCATCGTGCCGCCCACCCGTGAGGCCCGGACCGGCCGGTCGTCGAGGACGACCCACGCGTTCTCGCCGACCTGCCACAGCAGCTCGTCACCGATGATCTCGTCCGCGGGCCGCCCGAAGAACGCCTCGAACCACTTCCGCGATCTCTCCAGGTCGCTGACGCACACCACGCTGTGCAGGTCCACGGGAACCAGCTCCTTCCGTCCGTTCGCGGGGTGAGACCCGCCCCGCGCCGGAAACTCATCGCCTCAGACTTCCTCCACGCTGCTCGGCTCACGCCGGGACAGGTCGATGCCGAGCTCCTCCGCGGCGCGGAAGACGTCCTCGTCGGCGTCGCGCATCTCGATGGACATGCCGTCGCTGGAGAGCACCTCGACGTTCAGGCAGAGCGACTGCATCTCCTTCATCAGCACCTTGAAGGACTCGGGGATGCCGGGCTCGGGGATGTTCTCGCCCTTGACGACGGCCTCGTAGACCTTCACGCGGCCGGCGACGTCGTCGGACTTGATCGTCAGGAGCTCCTGCAGGGCGTAGGCGGCGCCGTACGCCTCCAGCGCCCACACCTCCATCTCACCGAAGCGCTGGCCGCCGAACTGGGCCTTACCGCCGAGCGGCTGCTGGGTGATCATGGAGTAAGGGCCGGTCGAACGCGCGTGGATCTTGTCGTCGACCAGGTGGTTCAGTTTGAGGATGTAGATGTAGCCCACGGCGATGGGATAGGGGAACGGCTCGCCGCTGCGGCCGTCGAACAGCCGCGCCTTGCCGCTGCGCTCCACCAGCCGGTCGCCGTCGCGGTTGGCGATCGTGCTGCCGAGCAGGCCGATGATCTCCCGCTCGCCGGCCCCGTCGAACACCGGTGTCGCCATCTTGGTCCGCGGTTCGACCCGTTCGAGGCCCTTGTCGCGCAGCCGCTCGGCCCAGGCGTCCTCGATGCCGGAGATGTCCCAGCCCTGGGCGGCGATCCAGCCGAGATGGGTCTCCAGGACCTGGCCGATGTTCATCCGGCCGGGCACGCCCAGCGGGTTGAGGATGATGTCGACCGGGGTGCCGTCCTCCAGGAACGGCATGTCCTCGACCGGCAGGATCTTGGAGATGAC